>JAJPKH010000118.1 GCA_021323795.1 Acidiferrobacteraceae bacterium
ACGCGGAAAATAGTAGACGTCCCGGTGGTTGCTTTCTTGGAGCAGCACCGCATCGCGGCTGTCGGCGATGACCTCGCCGTTGAAGCGCACTTGCATGCGCCGGCCCGCGGGCTTCGTTTCAACCCGATGATGCGGGTGCTGCTTGTATCCGGGTCCGCTGTTACTGTTCATGGCGCTCGATCAGGTACCACCGGGGTCGGAACGCGCTATCTCCTATTAGATGTCAGGTAGGCCAGATGTTCCCGGGGGCATCATGCATGCAGCGTAGCCGTCCATTCATGGCGGCATCGCGTTACTGACGAGAACTCAGTCCTGCTTCAGCGCCTCGACCTGGATGCGCAGACGCACCTTGCCGGCCTCGCCCTGGCCGTACTTGCTCATTTTCATTCCGTACTCCGACCAGTTGAGCTCGCCTTCGGCATCGGCGCCGCACAACTCCTTCTTCAGTATTGGATGCGGTATGCAGTTGAAGAGGTTGATGGTGAGATCCGCCGGACGCGTGACTCCCATGATCGTGACTTGGCCCTCGACGGTCCGCGGCTTGTCGCCGGCGAATTTAAGCCGGCCTTTGTAAGTCGCCGTGGGATACTTGGCGACATTGAAGAAATCGCCGGAGCGCGCTTTTTCGTTCATCGCGTCCAGGCCAAAATCGATGCTCGTGGTGTCGATCACGAGGTCCACGGTTCCCGTCTTGGCGGCGCGGTCGATGGTGATGTTGCCGGTCGTCCTGTTGAACTTGCCGCGCCAAACCGAGATGCCCAGGTGGGAGAACTCGATGCTCGGATACGTGTGATCCGGGTCGATCCGGTACTTGTCGGCGGCGGCGAGCGCCGGCGCGGTACTCGCAATGAGAGCGGCGACAATCAGTTTCTTTTTGAACATGCAACGGCTCCAAGTAGTGAAATTAAAAATTTGCGGACCGGCTGAAACGGGTATTCTCTCCGGTCGGCTGTTTACATCGCCCCCGGACGGTCCTCGAGCCAAGGAGCGGGTCGGCGGGTTTGTACGGCCTGAGAAATTTCCGTTTTCACGGGCGCATCCATCCGCGGTTGGTTCAGCTTTTCAAGCGATAACCGGTTCGGAAAATCCACCATACCAGCGCGAGACAGGTCGCGAAGAAAGCGAGCGTCATCGCGAGGCTGATTCCGACGCCGACGTCCGACGTTGCATAGAAGCTCCAGCGAAAGCCGCTGACCAAATACACGATCGGATTGAACAGGCTGACGGTGCGCCACCCCGGCGGCAGCATGTCGATCGAATAGAACGCGCCGCCGAGGAACGTGAGCGGCGCGATGACCAGCATCGGGATGAACTGCAGTTGCTCGAAGCCTTTCGCCCAGATACCGAGGATGAAGCCGAACAGGCTGAAGGTGCTCGCGACCAGCACCAGGAACGCGATCATCCATAGCGGATGCAGGATGTGGACCGGCACGAAAAAATTCGCCGTCGCCAGGATCACGAACCCGACGATGACGGACTTCGTCGCCGCCGCGCCGACGTACGCAAGCACCATCTCGAAGGCCGACACCGGCGCCGACAGGACCTCGTAGATCGTGCCGGTGAACCTCGGCAGGTAGATGCCGAACGAGGCGTTGTTGAGGCTCTCGGTGAAGACCGAGAGCATGATCAAGCCCGGGACGATGAAGGAGCCGTAAGTGACGCCGTCCACCGCGCCCATGCGCGAGCCGATCGCGGCGCCGAACACCACGAAGTAGAGCGAGGTGGTGAGCACCGGCGTCGCCAGGCTTTGCCATAGCGTGCGCCGAAAGCGCGCCAGCTCGAAGCGGTAGATCGCGAGCACGCCATAGCGGTTGAACCGCCGTATATCGGCCGCCGTGCTCATGCGCGTTCGCTCGGCGATGGGACCGAGGCGAGGGGCGCGGACCAGGGATGGTCCGATTGCGCCTTCACCAGGCTGACGAAGATGTCCTCGAGCGAGCTTTGGCGCGTTTGCAGATCCTTGAAGCCGATGCCGAGCTCGTCCAGGCGGCGCAGCAGCGCCGGGATACGCGTTTGCTCCTCGCGGCCGTCGAACGTGTACTCGATCTCGCTGCCGCCGAGCTTCAGCGCGAGCCGCCAATCGCTGAGCTCGAGCGGGAGCGACGCCAGCGGTTCGAGCAGGTGCAGGGTCAGCTGTTTTTTGCCGAGTTTCTTCATGAGCCCGACTTTCTCCTCGACGACGATCAGCTCGCCCTTGTTGATCACGCCGATCCGGTCGGCCATCTCTTCGGCCTCGTCGATATAGTGCGTCGTCAGGATGATAGTGACGCCGCTCTCGCGCAGGCGCCGCACCAGCGCCCACATGTCGCGGCGCAGCTCCACGTCCACGCCCGCCGTCGGCTCGTCGAGAAAGAGGATTTCCGGTTCGTGCGCCAGCGCCTTCGCGATCAGCACGCGGCGCTTCATGCCGCCCGAGAGCGTCATGATCTTGTCGTTGCGCTTGTCCCACAGCGACAAGTCACGCAGCACCTTCTCCAAATGCGCCGGGTTCGGCGCATGCCCAAAGAGGCCGCGGCTGAAGTTGACCGTCGCCCACACGCTCTCGAACATGTCCGTATGCAACTCCTGCGGCACCAGGCCGATCTTCGAGCGCGCGGCGCGGTACTCGCGCACGATGTCGTGTCCGTCGACGAGGACCGTGCCCGTGGTCGGCGTGACGATCCCGCAGACGACGCTGATGAGCGTCGTCTTTCCCGCGCCGTTCGGGCCGAGCAGCGCGAAAATCTCGCCCCGGTGGATTTCGAGGTCGATGTGTTTCAGCGCCTTGAGATCCGAGGCGTACGTCTTGGTGAGCTGGGAGATGGAGATCACGGCCGGCATTTGCCGCAAGAGTGTAACGCCAATGCCGCGGATCTCGTAAGCACCGTCAGCCACTATTTCGTTTCCCATAGCCCTTATTATGCGGTACGCGCAGTTCATCGGCGCGCGACGGCGCGACACCGATGTCGGCGTGCGCACGGCGCACCCTGCATTTTTGAATTAATCAGGGCTTCCTTAAACAATCGTGCGCCCTGATCCGCGCGCCCTCAGTGACGCTCAGGCGCAGACGCCGTAATAACCATCCACGAGACGCCGAAGCGGTCGGCGACTATGCCAAAGCGCAGCGCAAAGAATGTTTGGGTGAGCGGCATCTGTACCTGTCCGCCGTCGCTCAGCGAACCGAACAGCCGCTCGGCCTCGGCCACGCTCGGTGCGGTGAGCGAGAGCGCAAAGCCCTGGAAGCTCGGCCGCCCCAGGCAACGTCCGTCGGACGCCATGATCGTCGTATCGCCGATGCGGAAGCTCGCATGCATCACTTTGTTTTCCGAACCGGGCGGCAGCATGCCGGGCGAGTGGGGCTCCGGGCTTTCCTTGAAACGCATGAGTGTCGTCACTTCGGCGCCGAGCTTGCCGCGGTAGAACTCGAGCGCCTCCTCGCAGCGGCCGTCGAAGAATAGGTAAGGTTGGACTTGCATGGTTTCTCTCCTCGATCAGTGCTTCGCGGCGATTTCCCCGCGCAAGCGCTCTTCCTGTGCCCGCAGCTCGGGCGTGAACTCCGCGCCGAAGTCTTCCGCTTCGAAGACTTGGCGGATCTCGATTTCGGACTCTCCGAGCATCGGATTGGGGCAGCGCTTAACCCACTCGATCGCTTCCTCTTTCGACTTCACCTGCCACAGCCAGAAACCGGCGATCAGCTCCTTAGTCTCCGCGAACGGCCCGTCGATGACGGTGCGGCTGTCTCCGGCGAATCGCACGCGCGCGCCTTTGGAGCTGGGGTGCAGCCCCTCGCCGGCGAGCATGACACCGGCTTTCACCAGCTCTTCGTTGAACTTGCCCATTTCGGCGAGGAGCTGCTCGCTCGGCATCACGCCGGCTTCCGAGTCCCTTGTGGCTTTGACGATAATCATGAATCGCATGGAATATCTCCTTGTGGTTTCCCGTTTAAAATCGAACGTGCTTTCTCGTGATTGGGCTACAGCGCGAGAGAGAGGTTCTCCGTAGTTGCACTTCTTTAGCGCTCGTCACCCCACGGACGAACAGAGGGGGCCGCGCCGACATCCATACTTTTTAAACCCCTATAGTCCGGGGGAAATACCGCGCGCCACCGGATACCGCCCGATAAAGTTCGGCGACGTCGCGTGCAATGATACGCGCATGCTCATGTCGCATGGCCCTTACAACGCCCGTGACTACGGCGTCGCCGGTGACGGCGTTACGAACGACCAACCGGCGCTGGCGGCGCTGGTCGAGCAGCTCGGCGCCGCGTACGCCGCGGACCGTGTACCGCGCGTGATCTACTGCCCGCCTGGCGTATATTCCGTCCGGGATCAGAGCATCGTGTGGCGCAGCGGCGTCTCCCTCATCGGCGCGGGAGCGGGCGCGACGCGCTTCGTGCTCGCCAACCCCGGAAAACCGAACACTCCCGTCGTGCTCGCGGCGTTCACGGCGCAGCAGCACGGCGCGAGCCGGGAGAACCACCTGGCGGACTGTACCTTTGCTTCCTTCGAGATCGACGGCGCGAAAGTCGATCTCGAGCGATACGATCCGCTCGCGAAAGGACTCGGACTTCAGTACCTCGTGCGCGCGCGGTTTCGCGACCTCTACATTCACGACACGGCGGGCACCGGATTGGGCTGCGACTTCTTGCAGGACGCCGTGATCGAAGCGATCCACGCGCAGAACTGCGGACGCCAGGACAACGGCGAGCAGATGGGCGGCGCGGGCATCGGTATCGGCATCGGCGGCTGGGGTCCGATCGAGCGCCTGACCGTGATCTCCTGCATCGCCGTCGACAACGGCACCAACGGCATCTTCGTCGAGCTGCAGCGCGAGAACTGGCCGCCGCCGCGCGGCATCAAGATCATCGCCTGCCACGCGGCCGGGAACCGGTTTGGCATTTCGGATTGGGGAGCCGAGGGACTGATCGTTTCCGCTTGCATCATGACCGCGAACCACGAGGCGGGCTTCGACGTCTCCTCGAAGGGGACGGCAAAGATCGGCGGGCGCGGCGGCATACTGAGCGACTGCGTAATCGACTCCAATGTGCGGGACGGCGTCAGCATCGGGAACACGCCCGGGCCGTACGCCGTGCGCGGCAACCGCATCAGCGGGAACGGCCGCTACGGCTACCGCGAACACAATCTCGCGGGCGGCGACGATGACCCGGCGCGCGTGATCGTGCTCGAGAGCAATGAGATCTGGGCTAACGCGCTTGGCGGTATTCACTTGGACGGCGACATGCGCGACGCCGCCATCGTCGGCAACCGCGTGCGCAACAACGGGACGCAAGCCGAGGGCGCGGCGTCGAGCGAGGGGCGCGCGGTAACCTGCACGGCAACCAGCCTCCGCGACACCGGCGCGCGTTGGCGCCCCGATGGGCACAAGGGAAAAATGCTCACGGTCGGCGAGCAGTGCGCGATGGTGGTATCGAACACCGAGCAAGAGCTGTCTCTCGCGCCGTACCGGCCGGGCGCGCCCACCGCATGGAAGGGCGCAACGCCGGCGCGCGGCTCTCGCTACCACCTACCGGATGCGCCGCCGGTGCGCGCGGGCCTCATGATAGCGGCGAACCTCCACGGATGCTGGATTCGCGGCAATCGCATCTGGGACGACCGGACCCACGAGACGCAGACCCATGGTTTGTGGATCACCGAACGCGGCAAGTGCGTCGCGTGCCGTATCGAGGACAACGGCGTGCGGGAGAACGACGAAGGCGTCGGAGTGACTAACGAAAAATCCGCTCGGACCGGCCGGTAGTGTCTCTCCCTGCGGAGGGAGGGCGACGCGTCATCCCGTCTCCTGCTTCCCCGTCTTCGAGCCGGTCGAGATGCGCTCTTCAGGCGGTCCTCGGCTTTGTTCTGCGCGTGTCGTTCAGAAATAGCGAGGAGCGACTACGGGCGCCGCGAAGGTCCGTTAACTCGAAGAGAAGGCGGCGGCGGTGAGCGGCTCGCGCTCTGCCGCTTGTGACAACCTTTATTCGAGCGGATGCCGCGCCTCGGCGTTCACGCGACCTCTTTTAACGTGAAGTAAAAAGCAGCGCCGCGCCCGACCTCGCCCTCGGCCCAGATGCGGCCGCCATGACGATGCATGATGCGCTGGACGGTCGCGAGGCCGATGCCGGTGCCCGGAAACGCCGCGGCGTCGTGCAGGCGCTGGAACGCGCGAAAGAGCTTGCCGACGTGCGTCATGTCGAAGCCCGCGCCGTTGTCGCGCACGCAGAACGTGCGCTCGCCGTCCTTGTGCGATACGTTCACTTCTATGCGCGCCGCGGGCGTTTGTTGCGTGAATTTCCAGGCGTTGCTCAGGAGATTTTCCAGCGCGATCCGCAGCAGCCCCGGGTCGCCGAGGACGCGCATGCCGTCGGCGACGACGAATTCGACGCGTCGGGTGGGGTCGGCCTGCGCCAATTGGCTCGCGACGGTGTTGCTGAGGGCGCCGAGGTCGACGGCCTCCCAGCGCATTTCCTTCCGGATCACGCGCGCCAGCGCCAAGAGATCGTCGATCAACTGTCCCATGTGTTGGCACCCGCGGCGTATGCGATCAAGATAATCCTTTGCCCGCGTGTCGAGTTGTTCGCCGTAGTCTTCGGCGAGCGCGTGGCTGAAGCCGTCGATGGCGCGCAGCGGCGCGCGCAGGTCGTGCGAGACCGAATACGAAAACGCTTCGAGCTCCTGGTTCACCGCCGCGAGCTCCGCGGCCTTGCGCCGATCATTTTCGTGCGCGACGACGAGCTGTGCGTAGAGCAGGGCGTTTTCGAGCAGGAGCACCAGCAGCACGAAGCTCGCCGCCGCCAGCCCGTAGATGCGGCCGGCATAGAAGCCGAGATCGAAACGGCCGGCGTTCAAGACCGCGGCGAGCGCGATGCCGCAGATCCACGCGCACATCACGACCATCAGCCACAGATCGAGCACCGAGTGCGGGCGTTGCCGCCGCAAGAGGGCGAGCGCGAGCACGCTCAGCGCCCACACCGTCGAGACGACGACGATCATCGCCGGTGTGTAATGATCGCCCTGCATGATGGCCGGCAGCGATTGCTGTCCCGCGGTGGCGAGCAGCGTGAACGCGACGACGGCGACCAACACCGCGGCGATGCCCACGAGCACCGCGGCGCCCGCGCGCGCCGGATTTATCGCGCGCTCCGTGTTCTTGCGCAGCGCATAGCCAATCACGAGGAGCGGGAAGCCGCCGTGCCAGAACATGTAGAGCCACGCGGTGCTCTGCGGCCCGGCGCCAAGCAAGCCGGTGGGCGTGAACAGCCCGGGAAACGTCAGCATGTGCGCCACCGCCATGAAGGCGGTGTAGAGGTAGCCGCACGCCAACAGCAGCAGCGCGCGCGAGCGCAAGATGCGGAACTGACCGAACAGCAGCGCCGCCGTGATCAGATCGTTGATCACGAGCGCCGATTGGTAGATGGGGATGAATGCCCAAACCTGCGGGAGCGGCACCTTCGCAAACGGCGCCGCCGCAAGGAAGATCGCCACGGAAACCAGCACGACCGCGGCGGCGAGCCGGCGTTCGCCGCGCCCCGCGGGCAGCGTCGACAGAAATGCCGGGCGTTCGTTGGTTAACTCGTGCGCCATGCCACCTCCTTGGGCAACATAGTAGGAAGATTAGTACAGCGGCGTAATTGCGTTGATATTCGCCCGAGTAGCCGTGGTCGGCGACGTACTGCCGAAAGCGTCGCGGCGCGCGTGAGTTCGGCTGAAAGACGCGGTGAAGCGCCTGCTGGGCCGTTATCTTGCACAGTAACGCTGCTCGACGGGGTGCTTGCTAGTGGTAACTTGGTAAATTAACCATTGAACACCCTGGCAAGCGGCGTGCCGAGGTTAGAGGAATGTACAGGAATTCAAGCGGCGAAATGTTTGTCCAATTTCGGCCAGTGATACAGATACAGCAGATCGGAAATCCACTTGCAAATTTTATTTAACTCTCGCAAATGCGGCGGCGCGAGCGTGAAGCGAAATCGCAAAATTTCTAATGCTCAATTCCTCATTCGGCTGCGAGAACTTACCCTGCTTTCCTGATTTCACGTTTGATGTTACGAAGCATGCAGCGTCATAAAGCAGCTCTCGCACCAACCTGCGGCAAGTTTCTTCATAATTTTGCGCATACGAACGGCCGTGAAAAATTTCATCGATCCTGAACGGCGAGAGCGTCACCTGGCGCTTTGCGCGAAGCGACTCCGGGCACTCCTCGAGCATGAAGATGTAACCTAGCCAAGGCTTTTGAGATGGCTGAAAGACGCCTTTTTTGTAAGCCGTCCAAAAGTCGGTCGCATTGCCGAGCGCTTCTTCGACGCGGTTATTGAAGTTATTGCCAAAGCTACCGACCTGAGACTTGACCTCTACCACAGCTACTAAATCGTTACCCGACGTAGCGACGAGGTCCCATTCCTTCGTAGGGCGAAAATATCCCGGTAGCGTGCGCCGGATTTTCTCGGATTTATGGATAGAAACGTCGTGAAGGCCTGCATCGGCGATTATGTCCGCGATCAGGTTCACAAATCCGTCGAGATGTTTGCCGCCCGTTACTGCGCGGCGGTTCCCAGCATCCTTGACGCCGGTTTTAAAACCTTGCCGGTCCCTCTGATCGGATCGTGTACGCCAAAAATGCTTTATTGCTGCGCCGAGTTTCGTCTCTACATCCAGCAAAGGAAACTCCGAATCGAGTTATTAGTTGTGCGCTCGGACGGTTGTCGACGAAAAAAGCTGTTGTGATTCGACCTCGATGCGTCTCTTCGCCATTTGAAAGTAGTTCGGATCTACTTCTATTCCAACGCTGTTGCGTCCCCACTTCGAGGCAGCCACAGTTGTCGTTCCTGTTCCTAAAAAAGGGTCTAGTACGGTATCGCCCACAAACGAAAACATCCGTATAAGTCGCTCGACTAACTCAAGCGGATAGGGAGCGGGATGCTGTTTTGTCGATGCACCCGTAACACCCGTCCAAATCTGCTGAAACCAAACCTTATGACGTTCTGCCGGTATTACGCTCAGTAACCGAGTCGCTAGACTCGGGCTTCGATATCCACCGGGCTTACGCTCCATCAAGATAAATTCGATATCATTCTTGATGACGGCGTTAGGTTCGTACGGTTTTCCGAGGAATCCGCCTCCGTTCCCGTTTGCTTCATAGACTGCGTTAGCAATCTTATGCCAGATGATGGGAGCAAGATTGTTGTAACCAATAGCTCGACAATGCTCTTGTATTGAGGCGTGAAGTGGGAACACTACGTGCTCCCCGTTGTTCTTTCGGCGTGAAAGGCAAACGTCGCCAACAACACATATTAACCTGCCCCCTGGGACCAGCGCGTCGTAACAGGACTGCCAGACTTTATCTAACTCGCTTAAGAATTCCTCGTAGTCCTCGATGTATCCCATCTGATCGGGATGCTCGGCGTACTCTTTTAGAGTCCAGTACGGCGGCGAGGTAACGACAAGATGAATGCTGTTGGGCGGCAAGAAATCGACACGTCTGGAGTCCCGATTGTAAAGGTCGTGAGCGGTCGGGATCTGCGAAAGCCGGGCTTCGATCGCGGCAATCGCTCTTGCATCCTTAGCGATTCTGGGCAGATCCGTCTGGTGGTCTGTGATTTCGCCGATTTCTGGCGGAAGCCAGTCGGCCGGATCGAATTCTCGGATTTCTTCGGACGTCGGCTGGCGTTTAATAACCACTTCCATAGATCGGCATTCTAAGGTCGTATAACCCCTCCCGTCACCAGGTTTAAGACGAAACCAGCTCCCTCGCTTACTAGGTACGAGCCGCGTAAAAGTTCGGGCTGCGCGCGCGATGGTTTGCCCCGGCATACTCGCTGGCCCGGCCACTATCCATGATGTCCTTCGGTAACCCTCAGGGCCCGTCTGTCGCTTGTATCGGTCATTAGCTATCGTTCTCCCCATGGAAGCGAGCGCTGCGACAGTGGGACTGCGCCCGGAGTGGGCCGTGCCTTCGAATCGGGCCGGTTGGTTTGCCGTAATTCGAAACGCGCTGCCTTACTTCCTGCTGCTGGCGCTGGCCCCGGTGTTGGCGAAGCGATCGCGTATCGCGCCGTGGCTGCTGTCGCCGTTGCTTGGTCTGGTTTCGTATCGCATCACGATCGTGATGCACGACTGCACGCATCGCAGCCTCTTCACGAGTGCGCGGCTGAACGGATGGATGGGGCGGTTGCTCGGTGCGATCACCGGGATAGATTTTGAAAGTTTCAAGGCACAGCACTGGCGGCATCATCAGGTTTACGGGCGGTCGAGTGACCCGCAAGGGTTCCACTACGCCGCGCTGCACGCGATGACGCCCGGGCAGTTCCGCCGGCATGTGTTTCGGCCGTTACTCGGGTTCAATCTGGTTTATACGTCCCGCGAAAGCGTGCTTGATCCGCGCCATTGGCGGCGGCTGCTCGGCCGCGGTGAGATGTTTTTGATCGTCGCCGTGCAGGCGGCGTTGCTGGTCGTGGTGACCGGCGCGGGGCGATACTGGATGCTGGCCGTGCTTCCGTTCGCTTCGGCCGTGACCTTCGGGCTTTTCTTCAGTCAGCTGCGCGGCATTGCCGAGCACGGCGTCGCGGACAACACGGCACGAACCGGCTACGTGCGCTCACATGCGCCGAACTGGCTGGATCGGATCTTGTTCTACAATCTCAATTTCAACTATCACCGATGATAGCCGCTTGCCGGATATTGAGCGCATCGAGCAAGCAGGCGTATGCGTCCGCCTGGGCCGATGCCGACGCATCCAGGGGAAGCGGTGTGCGCAAGTAGCCGAAGCGCGACATCGCGATCACGTGGAAGCGATCGGCCAGCGCCTCCGCGAATGCCATGCCTTGGTCGAACCCCCGCCCGCGCCGTGCACGATCAATACCGGTGGCCCGCTGCCGGCGGCGGCGTATTCGCTCAGGCCGCACGGCGTCTGCGCAATCTGGCTGCCGGTCGCGACCCGCGCACGGGCGCGCACGATATCGTGCCGGTATTCGTAATAAGTAAATCCGGCGATCGCGAAACCAAGTTGCGCTGCCACCGTGAGCGCGATGCGAGCGCGTCGTTTTGCCATCGCCGAGAGTTTACTGAAGCGGTTCGCCGAGCGTGAGTGCCGCGACCGCATCAGGAAAATGTGCCTGCTTCTACTATTGACCGGATAGCAAGCCCGGGACAGGGCAGGCGTTAGCGTGCTGCATGGCAACTCGTCTGCATAGCCAGCGCCGTTACGTGCTCAAGCGGAGCGCGCCGAGCCTCGTGGTCGCCGAAAAGAAAGGTAAGGAGGAAGTAAGTAAGTAAGAAACGAAAGTCGAGGGGTTAGGGTCGATGATCTTCAGTGCATTCCGGACGCCATCGGCGTGCCCATGCGATCACCGATGTGACGACTATTCTCCCCACTTAAAAATCTTGAGCATTGCCGCGGCGAGCGTTTTTTGTACTTCTCGTCTTTGAAATGATAGAAGCCTCGCTTCCAGTTCCGCATTGATCTCTTCAGCTTCTCCGAGGAATTCCAGAATACGGGTGATTTGTTTCTCCCGTACCCCGCAGTCCTTCATGATCTGAATCATCGCGTTGACATCCTCGTCGGGCATGGCCTGTCTCTCCCTCAATCGGAGCGGCGATGGTACCAACGGGCGGCGGCCAACCGGACGGCACTTTAGTGCCAGAAAGCCAACGAAAGAGGACACCAGGCGGGTACAGGCGCCCAGCGGCTTGGATGCGCTCGCGCGAGCGGCGCGAGTCTGGAGCCTACAGGTCAGTCCTCGCGTTGTAGCAAGCGAGGCGAACCGATCGATTCGCCTCGCGGTTCCCTTTACGCGTCAGTCCGGCGCTCGGTTGCCTGCAATCAGCCTCTCGATCCAGTCGGTCAGCGCATCCAACATCTCGGCCCTAATGTCCGCATCCTTGCGTCCGGTGCGGGCCGGCACGTGAAAGGAGTGATCGGCGTCCGGGAAAAGCTTCAATGCGGCGCGCGCGCCGAGGTTTGTGACGAGGTGCTGTAGCAGCTGCACGTCGGCCAGCGCGTCACGGGTCCCTTGCAGGAACAGCATCGGGACGTGCACGTCGAAGAGATGCTGCGCGCGTTCGTCCGACGGGCGACCGGCGGCATGGAGCGGGAATCCGAGGAATGCGATGCCGCGTACTCCGGGTAACGGCGACGCGGCCTGCGCCTGCGATGTCATGCGTCCGCCGAAGGATTTGCCGCCGGCGATCAGCGACAGTTCGGGCACCAAACGCGACATTATCGCAACCGCCGCGCGCACAGTGGCACGAGCGACTTTGGGACTGTCCGGCCGCTTCGAACCGCTCTCCATCGAAGGGAACTGATAGCGCAGCGTCGCCACGTCGCGCTGCGCGAGCTCGTCCGCGACCGCGGCCATGAACGGATGCGCCATGCCGGCGCCGGCGCCGTGCGCCAGCACGTAGCAGGCGCGCGCGTTCGGGGGGACCTGCAACAAACCGGACACGCGCCGCGTGTCGTCGATGTTTATAGATACAGGTTGGGGGCGTGTGGCAGCCATTCTGCACATCACTCGCTCGTGGGTGATCTCTTCTCGAAGGTCGACGCTATGCTATCAGCACGGAGAACCGCGCGGCGTTTGACATCAGGCGAGCGAGCGGATTATCGCGTGCCGACCATGGTGAAGGCGATGGACACCGGGAGCGGCCCGCCTCGTTTTACGATTGTTGGCGAAGAGCGTACGGAATTCGAAGATCCGTGCAGTGGGGCCGGTTGATTTAGAAACCGCGCGTGTCAAGAACGGCGAGCGCTTCTACGGCAAAACCCGTTGCTTTTTCAGGTTTCACCTGATGTTCTGACGCGAGATCGCGCGACATAATGCGCCATCAGTCATTGCACGGAACCGGTTAGCAACCGACTTGGCGTAAGGACCAGCGGCTGGAAGCGGGCCTCAAGGAAGAGGGGCTCACGGAACGAGCACCAACCCAATGCCGCCCACATCACGTTGCGGATGGATCGATAGCAACCGAGCCCGCCCGGTCGAAAGACCGAGCGGGTTTCTTTTTTTTCCGGTGCGCAACTGATACCAAACTTCAATCTTGACGAGCCAGCCGGCGATACTGGGCCATGTGCCGTATGGCTTGTTTGTAGTTGTTCTGCATCTCGTACAAAAGCGCGACGTTGTAGTGGCAGTCCGCCATGCGCGGATTGACGCGCAGCGCTTCCTCGTACGCTGCAATCGCTTCGTCCTTGCGGTCCCTGTCTGTTAGAAGAACGCCGAGGTTGTACCAGAGCAAGGCGTCCGCGGCGTCTTCCGCAATCGCGCGGCGGTAGGCGCGTTCGGCCTCTTCCAGACGTCCGGCTTCGTGCAGTAGTCGGCCCAGGTTGATATTGGCGCAGACGTGGGCGGGGTCGGCGGCGAGCGCCTTTTCGTACGCCGCGCGCGCGGCGGCGGGATTGTCGGTCTCCAGCGCGTATCCGCGCTCGAACCATTCGTCCGCGTTGTCCTTCGTATCGTCCTTCGCAGGAGGAGCTTTCGGTTCGATCACGCGCATCGCGCCTTGATCGGGATCGCCCTCGAACGCGAGCACGTATTGGCCGGAGTCCACGTGCCGGCGGTTGGCTCCTTCTTTGACAACCACGCGGTCGCCGACGGCGCTGATCGCGAGGCCCGAGAGCGGCATGGTTTCCGGGATCTGGCGGCGCAGTTCTTTCAGCGATTTACTGATGCGCTTGGCCGAGATGTTTGCAGCGGCGAGCGTCTGCGCCGTGCGAAGCACGATGAGGTCCTGGAACGAGAAGCGATACGCGTTGCGCGGGCCGCGCGTGGGGGAGACGAACCCGGCCTTGATGAGGCCATGGATCGCGCTGCGCGGCAGGTGCAGCAACTTCTCGACGTCGCGCACGCCGTACTGGTGCATCGCGCTGATCCTCCGTTGTTGAGGGAAGCTGATCAACTTCGGAAGCTGTCATTGCGGGCGACACGAAGCAATCTCGATTGCTTCGTGGCCCACGGCTTTTCGCAATGACGCTTGTTCGGGCTTCCGTCGTTTACGGAGGCGTATTCTACTTCTTGCCGGCCTTTTTTTCGCCGCGCGCCGATTCAGCGCGCTTCGGCGGCTTGCGTTTTTCCGCGCCGGCTTCGGCGGGCGCCGCCTTCGCGGCCGGTCTCTTCTCCAGGCTCGCGCGCAACGCTTCCATGAGGTCGATCACCTGGGCGCCGCCTTCGGGCGGCGCTTCGGCGACGGCGATCTCCTGGCCTTCCACTTTCTTCTGGATCGCCGCCTCGATGCGCTCGCGCACGTCGTCTTTGTACGCACTCGGGTCGAACGTATCCGACGCCTGCTGCTCGATCAATTGCCGGGCGAGCTGGAGCTCGGCGTCTTTGACATCGGTCTTCGGGATGTCGATATCCTTGATCGATCGCACTTCAGTGGAGTAGAGGAGCTGCTGCATCACCAAGCCGTCTTCGACCGGGCGTATCATTACTATGTATTGCTTGCCGCGCGCGGCCCAGCGGCCGACGGCGCAGCGGTTGGTCTCGCGCAACGCCTTCGTCAGCAGCGCGTACGGCTTAGCGCCGCCCTTGTCCGGGGCCAGGTAATAGGCCTTGTCGAAATAGACGGGGTCGACGGACTCGATCGGCACGAACTCGGTGATATCCGCGGTTTGCGTGCCGACCTCTTCGAGCGCCTTCAGCTCTTCGGGCGTGAATATCACGTACTGATCTTTCGCGAACTCGTAGCCCTTCACCATCTCTTCGCGTGGCACGACGACGTCTTCTTTCTGGCAGATGTATTGCTGCTTCAGGCGCGATCCGTCGGTTTTGTGCAGCAGGTTGAACGAAATCGCGCGGCTCGCCTCGGTGGCGGAGTAGAGCTTCACCGGAATGGACACGAGGCCAAACGAAATGCTGAGTGATCCGATCGATCGGGCAGCCATGGTTGTTCTCCGAAAATGTACCC
>JAJPKH010000173.1 GCA_021323795.1 Acidiferrobacteraceae bacterium
GAGGGTTTCTACATCACCGGCGACGCCGTGCGTTTCGTCGATCCGGCGCGTCCGGAACGCGGTCTTCTGTTCGACGGCCGCGTGTCGGAGGACTTCAAGCTCTCGACTGGCACCTGGGTCAGCGTCGGCGCGCTGCGCCCGCGCGCCATCGCCGCGCTCGCGCCGGTGGCGCAGGATATCGTCGTCGCCGGTCACGACCGCAACGACGTCGGCTTTCTGATATTTCCCAACGTCCCGGCATGCCGCCGGTTGTGCCCGGAACTCGCTCCCGACGCCCCGCTCGAGCAAGTGCTCGCGCACCCGAACGTGCGCGCCGAAGTCGCCGCCGGCATGGCGACGCTGAAGCGCGAGGGCAGCGGATCTTCCACCTATGCCACCCGCGCGCTGCTGCTGGCCGAGCCGCCCTCGATCGACGCCAGCGAAATCACGGACAAGGGCTACATCAACCAGCGCGCGGTCCTGACGCGGCGCCAGGCCTTGGTCGAAGCGCTCTATCGCACGCCTTGCGAAGCGCCCGTGATAGCGCTGTCGAACGACAAATGAGCGAAACGGTGAAATTCGATGTACGAAGCCTCTGAAACTCACGCGCTGACCTGTTCTTACGAAGACGTCTGGCTCATCGCCGGCGTGCGCACGCCGTTCGCGGATTACATGAGCGTCTTGAGCGACATATCGCCGACCGATCTCGGCATCCACGCGGCGCGAGCGCTCCTCGCGCGCACCGGCATCGCGCCGCGCGACGTCGGCACGATCATCGCGGGCAACATGGCGCAGTCGAGCTTCGACGCTTATTACCTGCCGCGCCACATCGGTCTCTACTCGGGCGTGCCCCTCGGCGTGCCCGCCCTTCTCGTGCATCGCCTGTGCGGCACCGGTTTCGAGACGATTCTCACCGCCGCCGATCAGATCGCGCTCGGCAAGGCCAAACTCGCGCTGTGCGTCGGCGCCGAGTCGATGTCGCGCAATCCGGTCGCGGCTTACACGCACCGCGGCGGTTTTCGCCTCGGACAGATCGAGTTCAAGGACTTCCTGTGGGAATCGACGCGCGACACCGCCTCGAACACGCTCATGGGCGACACCGCGGAGAATCTCGCGCAGCGCTACGGTATTACGCGCGAGGAAGTCGATCGTTTCGCGGCCGAGAGCTTCGCGCGCGCGATCAAGGCGTGGGACGGCGGCTTTTACCAAGGCGAGGTCGAGCCGGTGATTAATCAGCAGTGGCCGCTCGAAGGCTATCAGGCCCGCGGAATCCGCCTGCCGCGCAACGTCGAGCGCTTCGAGCGCGACGAGCACGTGCGGCCGAGTCCGTACGATGTGCTGCGGAAGTTGCGCCCGGCCTTCCGGCCGGACGGCGTGCAAACCGGCGGCAACAGCTCGGCCATCGTCGACGGCGCCGCCGCGGTCCTTGTCGCGTCGGGCGAGTACGTGCGGGCGCACGGCTTGAAGCCGCTCGCGCGCGTCATCGCAGGCGCGACCGTCGGCGTTCCGCCCGAGATCATGGGCATCGGACCCGCCCCGGCGATTCGCGCGGTGGTCAAGAAAGCGGGTCTCAAGCTCGATGACGTCGCGCGCTTCGACATCAACGAAGCCTTCGGCGCACAATACCTCGCGGTGGAGAAGGAGCTGGCTCTCGATCGCGCGAAAGTGAATGTCAACGGCGGGGCGATCGCGATCGGTCATCCGCTGGCGGCCTCCGGCGTGCGCCTCACGACCACCGTCGCGCGCGAGCTGCGCCGGACGAACAGCGAGTACGGCATCTCCTCGGCGTGCGCCGGCGGCGGCCAGGGCATTGCCATTCTGCTCAAGAACGCCGCTTGATCTTCTAACCTTAACGAGACGGGACCATGCAACTCAACGGATCCACCTTCATCGTCACCGGCGGAGCCTCGGGATTGGGCGCCGCCACGGTCCGGCGCTTTCACGCGGCCGGCGCGCGCGTCGTCATAGCCGACGTCAATATCGAAGGCGGCCAGAGGCTCGCCGCCGAGCTCGGGAAAAACGCCGTGTTCTGCAAGACCGACGTCACCGGCGAAGCGGACGCGCAAGCGGCGGTCGAGGCGGCGCGGAAGAATTTCGGCGCGCTCACCGGCCTGGTCAATTGCGCCGGCATCGGTACGCCGGAGCGCGTCGTCGGCAAAAAAGGCCCGCATCGGCTGGAAACCTTCGCGCGCATCATCAACATCAATCTGATCGGCACCTTTAATATGATCCGCCTCGCCGCCGCCGCCATGCAAAGCGGCGCGCCGAACAGCGCCGGCGAACGCGGCGTGATCATCAACACCGCCTCGGTCGCGGCCTACGACGGACAGATCGGGCAGGCGGGTTACTCCGCGTCGAAAGGCGGCATCGTCGCCATGACGCTGCCGATCGCGCGCGAGCTGGCGGCGGGCGGCATTCGCGTGGTCACGATCGCGCCCGGGCTGTTCCAGACGCCGATGATGGCGGCGCTGCCGCCCGACGTGCAGGAATCGCTCGGCAAGAGCGTACCGTTCCCGGCGCGCCTCGGGCGCCCGGACGAATACGCGGCGCTCGCGCAACACATCGTCGAAAACGAAATGCTGAACGGCGAGACCATTCGCCTCGACGGCGCGCTGCGCATGGCGCCGCGATAGCCCGGATCAACCGCGATGCGCGCCGCTCCATCCCGCCCCCGGGCGAGAAGCTTGGCCTCACGGCCGCGCCTGCGCTCGGACGCCAACGAGCCGACGCCGCGCGCCGGCGTCGGTCTTGCCGCTCCCTCGACGGAAGCCGAGCTGCATGCGCGCTTGGCGCAGCGCGTGCGGATGGCGCGCGCGCAGCGGGGAATGACGCGCAAGCAGCTCGCGCAACAGTCCGGCATTTCGCTCGCTTATCTGGCGCGCGTCGAAGGCGGCACCGGCAACATCTCGCTCGGCCTGCTGCACAAGCTCGCGCTTGCCCTGAACCTGCCCCTCGAAAGCTTTCTCGCTCCCGAGGAAACTCACGGCGCGGACTTCACCGTCATTCTCGAATTTCTCAAACGCCAACGTCCGGATCAGCTGGCGCGCATCCGCCGCGTGTTGCTGCAGAAATTCGGGGCGTCGAACGCGGACACGCAGCGCGTGGCGCTGATCGGCATACGCGGCGTCGGCAAATCGACGCTCGGCGCCTTGCTGGCGAACCGCCTCGGCGCGCCGTTCGTCGAGCTCAACCGCGAAATTGAAAGAGAAGCCGGCCTCGCGGTGAGCGAAATATTCATGCTGTACGGGCAGCGCGGCTATCGCCAGCTCGAGCGCCGCTGCCTCGAGCGCGTGATCGTGACGCGCCCGAAAGTCGTGCTCGCCACCGGCGGCGGCATCGTGACGGAGCCGGCGACGTACGAGCTGCTCTTGAGCTCCTTCTACACCATCTGGCTCAAGGCCAAGCCGCAGGTGATGTTCGAACGCGTGATGGCGCAGCATGACGCGCGCATCGCGAGCCCGCAACTGCGCAGCGAGGCGCTCGAGAACATCGCGCGCACGTTCGAGGCGCGCAAGCATCTCTACGAGCTGGCGCATACGTCCTTCGATACCTCGGGAAAGACGGTGGACCAGATCGCGCGGGCGCTGCTCGCCGAACTGCCGGTTGCCGCCGCCGCCGAGCCCGAAGCGGTTGTAACGCGACGGGCGCGCAACTAGAACGCGGAACTTTCGGGCGCCGCGCCGGGGCACCAAGTTGTTCCTTCCAACGCGCCGCGGCGTACGCCGACGCGCGGCTCCATCGGCGGTTGAGAAGCGGCACCTTAGTGCAATGGCCGGCGCTTGTTCGCCGCTGTAATCTGCGCTCAACCAAGGGCCATGACGTTCTCATCGACGGCCCAACGACAATCCGTGGAGAGCAGCAATGCGAAATCTGGCCGAAAACCCGATGGAAACGCAGGCGCAGGCCCTGGCGCTCAAACCACTGCTCGCCGCCCTCGTCGCCGACGGCATGATCGCCGCCGCCGACGCCGAATCGATACTCAAGCGCCATTGCGGCCGACCCGCGCTCGAGCTGCATCCCTGCGTCGTCGTCGCCAACGAGTCGGTTAAAAATCCGCGCGCGCGGCAAAAACCGCTCACCGTCGAAGACCTGATGCTGTGGCTCGCGCGCAGGACCGGGCTCGAATACAAACGCATCGATCCGCTCGAAATCGACGTCGCCGCGGTGACCGGAATCATTTCATACGCGTACGCGGCGGCCCATCGGATCCTTCCGCTCGCCGTAAGCGCCGACCGGCTCGTCGTCGCGACGAGCGATCCCTACCGCCTGGACTGGGCGGACGAGCTGAAGCGCATGTTGCGCAAGACCATCGTGCCCGTGCTCGCGAGCCCGAGAGACCTCAGCCGTTATCTCGGCGAGTTCTACAGCCTGAGCCGCGCCCTGCACCGGGCCGAAGCCGACGCGGCCGGACGAACGGTGTCGACGGGCATGGCGACCAACCTCGAGCAACTGGTGGAGCTCGGCCGGCGCGGCCAGCTCGACGCCAACGATCACCACATCGTCAGCATCGTCGATTGGCTGCTGCAATACGCCTTCGAAAGCCGCGCGAGCGACATCCATCTCGAACCGAGACGCGACAAGAGCGAGGTGCGCTTTCGCATCGACGGCGTGATGCATCTCGCCTACCAGGTGCCGACGCCGGTGATGGGCGCGATCGTGAGCCGCATCAAGACGCTGGGTCGCATGGACGTGGCGGAGAAACGCCGGCCGCTCGACGGGCGGCTAAAAACGAAAACGCCCGAGGGCACGGAGGTCGAGCTGCGGCTGTCGACGATTCCGACCGCGCTCGGCGAAAAAATGGTGCTGCGCATTTTCGATCCCGCGGTGCTGGTGAAAAGCTTCGCGGACCTGGGCCTCGGCGATGAGGACTTGCGGCGGTGGGATGTGATGGTGGCGCAACCGCACGGCATCATTCTCGTCACCGGCCCGACCGGCTCGGGAAAGACGACGACGCTCTACTCCACGCTCAAGCGCCTGGCGACGCCGGACGTCAACGTGTGCACGATCGAAGATCCGGTCGAAATGGTGGAGCCGAGCTTCAACCAGATGCAGGTGCAGCCGCAGATCGGCCTCGACTTCGCGAGCGGCGTGCGCGCGTTGCTGCGGCAGGATCCCGACATTCTCATGATCGGCGAGATTCGCGACCGCGAGACCGCGGAGATCGCGGTGCAGGCCGCGCTCACCGGACATCTGGTGCTCTCGACGCTGCACACCAACGACGCGCCCTCCGCCGTCACCCGGCTGCTCGAGCTCGGCGTCCCGGCGTACCTGCTCGGCGACACGCTGCTCGGCGTGCTCGCGCAGCGGCTCCTGCGCACGTTGTGTCCGCACTGCAAGCAGCCGGCCGCCGTCGACGAGCACGCGTGGCGCGGGCTCGTGCATCCGTACCGCGTCGCCGCGCCGGCGTCGGTTAATCACCCCAAGGGCTGCCTCGAGTGCCGGCACACGGGTTACCTCGGACGCACCGGAATTTACGAAGTGTTGACGCTGACTCCCGCGCTGCGCGCGCTTATCAAACCGGATATCGACACGGCGGCGCTGCGCGCGCTGGCGATCAAGGAAGGCATGCGGCCGTTGCAGGTGGCCGGCGCCCGCAAGGTTCACGCCGGACTAACGACCGTCGAGGAAGTGAAGCGCGTCGCGCCGCCGCTTACCGTGCCCGAGGCGGCGTTGGAACTCGGGACGGTGAAAGTCCTCATGCCGGCCCGGCACGCGGAGAAGTGCGCTTAGTTGCGACGCGAGGCGCGTGCGACTCTACCCTTCCAAGTACAGCTCGTCGGTGTCTTTGTCGTACGCAAAAAGCTCGGCGTAGCGTCCCCAGTCGACGGCGATATCGACCTGCTCGCCCGCGGCATCGCCGAACCCGGCGCGCAGGGTATCGACAAAGTAGTCGCGATCGACGCGGCGGTTGTCGTCCTGCTGCAACGTCTCGTAAACCCAGCGCACCAGCGGCACGCGCAATGCCCGTCCGGCGATCAGCTCTTTGCGCACCGCGATGCTGGCTTCGGCGTAGGTTTGACCGGCCGGCAACAGCAGCAGATCGCCTTGCTCGACGCGCGCGAGGCCGAGCCGCTCCGCCGCCTCAACCATGGGCAACAATTCGTGCAGATCCGACCCGAGCTCGGTCGCGAGACGCGGCAAATCGCTGCGGCCTTTTTCCGCCGCGATCTTCTCCAGCAGGCCCGCCAGCGCTTCGAGGTTCGCACGCGGCAAACGCTGGGTGATGCCGGGCAACCCGGGAACGACGATCTGCGCTTCGAGGTCCGCGGCGCTGCGACCGGCGACGGCGGCATAGACACGATCGACCGTGGCCTGGAAGGCGACATCCTTGCGGTTGCGCGGATGGCGCAGCCCGATGGCGATCTCGGTGAGAATTCTTCCGGGATCCTTCGCCATCACCACGACGCGGTCGGCCAGCTCGACCGCCTCCTCGATATTGTGCGTGATCATGAGGATCGCCTGCGTCGGCATGGCGCGCTTGAGCCACAGCTCGATCAGCTCGCCGCGCAGCGCTTCGGCGGACAGCACGTCGAGCGCCGAGAACGGCTCGTCCAGACACAGCAGCTCGGGCTCCATCGCCATGGCGCGCGCGAACCCGACTTTCTGGCGCATTCCGCCCGACAGCTCGCGCGGATACGCCGACGCGAAACCGGCGAGACCGACGAGCTCCACCAGCTGTTCGGCGCGCGTCTGGCGCGCGGCGAGCGGTACGCCCCGGGCCTTGAGCGCGACCTGAACGTTTTCGATCACCGACAACCAGGGAAAAAGCGCGAAGGTTTGAAAAACAATGGTCGCGTGCGGGTTCACGCCGTTAAGCGGCTGGCCGTTGTACAACACTTTCCCTTTGGTCGGCGCGATGAGTCCCGCGATGATCCGCAGAAGCGTGGACTTGCCGCAGCCGGACGGCCCGACGACGCAAACGAATTCGCCGGCCGCCACGTCGAACGAAACATCGCGCAAGGCGACGAAACGCCGCGGCGACTTGCCGTAGGCCATCGAAATCTTCTTCAGTTGTATCAGCGGAGCGACGGCGGTGGCGGGTTGCTGCATGATCAATCCATCCGATAACGCGATTCGGCCAGCCGATAGAGCCGCACCCAGAATAAACGATTGAGCAATACCACGACCACCACCATCGAGAGCGTCGCCGCCAGCAGCAGCGCATAATCGCCCGCCGCGGTGGCACGCGCGATCAGCGAACCGATGCCGACGGTGGAGTAAGTGGTTCCCGCGAAATCGACGTATTCGGCGACGATGCTCGCGTTCCACGCGCCCCCGACCGCGGTGATGGCGCCGGTGACGGCGTAGGGAAACAAGGCCGGCAGATACAGCGTGCGCCATTGATCGCTCGCGCGCATCCGCAGCAGGAGCGACGTATCGCGCAGATCGCGCGGGATCGCGCTCGCGCCGGCGATGACGTTAAACAGCAGGTACCACTGCGTCCCGAGCAGCATCAACAGCACCGCCGACAGGTCCAGCCCGCCCGGCAGATGCAGCAGCCCGAGCAAAATGATGGGAAAGAGCGCGGTGGCCGGGATGGAAGCCATGATCTGCGTCACCGGCTGCAACACCGCG
The DNA here is from genome assembly GCA_021323795.1 of Acidiferrobacteraceae bacterium. Lineage (GTDB taxonomy): Bacteria > Pseudomonadota > Gammaproteobacteria > Acidiferrobacterales > Sulfurifustaceae > JACQFZ01. The sequence goes on from JAJPKH010000173.1 coordinate 7,555, forward strand.
GCGACCCGCGGACGCGTGCCGATGGCGACGCCGAGCGGGATGGTCCACGCCGCCGCGATCGCCAGCGCCGCCAACACGCGCAGAAACGTCGCGCCGAGGCTGAAGGCGATTTCGAGCCAGGTCGCGCCCGGCAGGTCGTACAGCATCTGCGCGGCGCGCGCGCCGGCATAAAGAATCAGTGCGCCGACGAAAACCGCGATCGCAATGGCTCGCCAGCCGATGCGACGAGCAGCGGTTTCGGACGGCGTCGGAATGATTGCGTCCGGCTGCTGCCAGCGCGCATCGAGGCGTTCGAGCAAGGGCGTCCAAAAGCGCTCGATGAATCGCGTCACGAGCCAGGAGCGCGCCAGCAAATCGCGAAACCAGCTGGCGCTCTCCGAGCCGCTGTCCGTGGCCTCGAGTTTTACGCGCTCGGCCAGCGCCAATAACGGACGCCACAGCAATTGGTCGAGCGCGACGACAACGGCGATCAACGTCGCGACACCGAGCAGCACCGCGCCCACGTCGCCTTCGCGCGCGGCGCTTTGCAGGTAACTCCCGAGGCCCGGCAGGCGGAAATCGCGGCTGCCCACGGTGAACATTTCCGCCGCCATGAGAAAGAACCAGCCGCCCGCCCAGCTCATGATGCTGTTCCACACCAGCCCGATGCCCGCGAACGGCAGCTCAAGAAACCGGAATTGCAACCAGGGGCCGAGGCGCATCACCGATGCCGCTTCGCGCAGCTCCGCCGGAACCGTCTTCATCGACTGATAAAAGCTGAACGTGATGTTCCAGGCTTGCGACGTGAAGATGAGAACGATGGCGGCCAGTTCGGTCGCGACTCCGACCGGCATGACGACGCTGAGACTCAGCAACACCACTGGCAGAAAGGACAGGATCGGCACGCTTTGCAACACATCGAGCAGCGGCATCATCAACTTTTCCGCCGTGCGGTTGCGCGCGGCGTAGTAGCCGTAAGCCAGACTGAACGCGAACGCGAGCAAATAGGCCGCGCTCATGCGAGCGACGGAGAGCACCGCGTACCAGGGCAGCGCGGAGGCGCGCAGCGAAATTTCCGGACCGGCGATAATGGCCGGCGCGTGAAAGGCGAGACGGGCGCCGACGTAGAGGACGCCGGCGAGCGCCACCAGAATCACGGCGTCGCCGGCCGTGAGGGGCGGCGTCTGCGGTAAGGCGATGCTGAAGCGGGCGCGGGCCATGCGCGCGGACCTCTGTGAACCGGCGGCGCGGCGAGTATATCAGGCGCGGCCATCGCCGGCTCCAACCGCGTCGCGATAAAACGCCGCGACCACAAGCGCGCTTTCTCCGGTCCGGCGATCGCACCACGGCCACTAAATATTCCCACGCGATCGCGCCGATCTGTGCCGCACATCGGCCGCATCTCCACCGCGCGTTCCGATCTACGCCGTCCACCTATACAATCGCGGTCGGATTTACGCGCGGGCGAAACTGATCGGATTGCGAAACATTCGCTTAAGAAAGAAACGCCGGCGCCCGATCGGCTGATTCCTCGAAGAGAACGAACTCTTGACCATACATAAACGCTACGCGGCCTGGCTGATCATGGCCGTCGCGACCGGCAGCCTCATGTTCACCGCCGGGCTGCGCGCGATGGTCGGAGTGCTGCTGCCGCTGATCGAACGGAATCTCGGCTACGACCGCGCCGCGCTTTCCGCCGTCGCGTCGCTCGCGCTGCTGACGTACGCCGTTACCCAGCCCGTCGTCGGCTGGGTCGTCGCGCATTATGGCGCGCGCCGCGTTCTATTGTTCGGCCTGCTGTTGTCGGTGATCAGCGGCATCGGCATGATCTGGAGCAAATCGCTCATCGAGCTGCACGTGTTCCTCGGCATCCTGCCGATCCTGAGCTTCTCCACCGCGGGCCTCATACCGGGTGCGGTGCTCGCGTCGGAGTGGTTCGCCGGCCATCAGGGCAAAGCGACGGGCGTGTTCGTCGCCGCCCTCCCTGCCGGCCAGGCGTTGTTCGGCGCCTTGACCGCGCTGCTGCTGCCGGTGCTGTCATGGCGCGAAACTTACGTGGCGCTGACGCTGGCGTCCGCCGGTTTGATCATCCCGCTCGCGTATTATTTTCTGCACGACCGCCCCGGCACGATCCGGACGCGCCTGCCCGCGCAGACGTCCATCTATCAGATCGTGAGGACCCCGGCGTTTTGGCTGCTCGCCATCGGTTACGCGGTTTGCGGCGTGACCGACCAGATCATGCTGGTCCACCTGGTCGCGTACCTGACCGATCACGCGTATTCGCCGGCGGGCGCGAGCGGCGTGTTCTCGGTGCTGTCCCTGGCCGGCGCCGTCGGCGCCGTTCTGACCGGCCCGTTCGTGGACCGCTTCGCCGCGCGCTATGTCCTCGCCGGCGTATACGCGCTGCGGCTGTCGTCGTATCCGTTCCTGTTTTTATTCGGCGCGACCGGTTCCGAAGTCCATATTATTATTTTCGCCGTCCTCTTCGGCCTCACCTTCATGGGCAACATGCCCGCGTCGAGCGTCTACTTGAAGACGGCGCACGGCGCCCACGGGCTCAGCGTCTCGCTCGGCTGGTTGTCGATGTCACATCACTTGGGCGGCGCCGCCGGAGTGCTCGCCGCCGGCATCCTGCACAAGCTGCGAGGAAGCTACGAGGTGGTTTTTGTCGGCAGCATGGTCCTGCTCGTCCTCGCGGTGCTCGCGTCGCTGGTGCTGCCGAAGCCCCGCGGCGTCGCGACCGCGCCGCCCTGACGGCCCGGACCGATTTCGCGCTAGCCGGACATCAAGACGCCGTATCCCAGCATAGCTGCCATGATGGGCCCCGGTCCGCGATATTCACGACATACATTCTGGTTCGCACCACATCTGAAAGACTAGAACCCGCCCTTACTAGAACCGCTTCGATGTTTCGGAGACATTGAAGGGTTTGTGCATACGCGTCGTTCTTGCCGACGATGCTGCCTTTGCCATCCGTTGCCGTCGTCCCTGAAACGTGAATATACGGCCCAACCTTCACCGCGCGGGAATATCCGACAATAGGTTCCCACGGGGCACTGGATGAGAAATTTTCCCTGGGCCTGTCTTCTACCCTCGGTTTCCGAGCATCTAACGCTGCGCTTCAGGCGCGCGTCGTCTTAAACGCGTCGCCTGCAACCGCTTGTTAGCGATCTTGGACCCGCGGCTGCCAATAGCCGGGTTCACGGCTGCCATGCGCGACAGCGACGATGTAGACGAGGTCCGTTGCTGCAGCGTACACGATAGAGAAAGGAAATCGTCTTAGAATGAAATGCCGCAAGTCGTTGTCTAGACGCGAACCCAATTCCGGATGTTCCAGGAGCAGCTGTACGACACGCTCCACTTCCTCGCCGAAGCGCCGACCAAGTCCCGCTACCTCCGATTCGTAACGTAAAGCGGCTTCATAAAGCTCTTGTTCGGCCTCCGGATGAAACTCGTACTTCATTCTCCAAATCGCGCCCGCAGACGTTCGAACACCAGCGGCCCTGGAATACCCTTGACCTTTCCTTCCACTAGCTCTCGATATCGACGCTGTGCTGTTTCAAGCCAAGCGCGTTCGACGTTCGGGTCGGCCGGCGTATCGAGCTCGGCAATAAGCGTGCGGAGTAGCGCGATCTTATCTTCCGCGCTGAGTGTCCGGATTTCCTTCTCGATATCCTTTACTGCTCTAGCCATGGAATTTCACCGTAAATTAACGTTTCAGTGGCAAGTGTACTGTGTCTTCTGTTGTCTCGCTAACGCTCAGGTTCAGTCCGCCCCGAACACGAAGTTAGGTGCGGTTATTTCGAGCCGGCTCATTTTGAACCCTAGTTGATCGTGATGGTCACAGTGACGGGCTGAGGCCCTTTTGATGGCCTTGGGTTCGACAACTCATGTGGGAATTCGAGTGTGTATGAAAACGTATCAGTACCTGTCGCCGACCCGGCCTTGTACCAGATGCGGAGTCCCGTATAAGAATTTCCTGCACAGTGCTGCCCGCTTGGAACGACATATGTGGCTTCTTCTGTCCCGACCTCTCCTAGGGATGGCGCGGAAATCAGCTTGAAAAGCGGCGGCCCCGCCGTCCGGCACCGTTGTCCGTAATTGGCACCGAACCAGATCCCCACTCTCTCCCCAACGTGAACCGTTGCGCTCCTTTCTGTATCAAGCGCTACGGCAAACTTTAGTCCAAACATCATGCCTGCTAACGCGATTACCGTTCGTAGCTTGGTGCCTATAGCGTTCGTTTGGATGTAC
>JAJPKH010000052.1 GCA_021323795.1 Acidiferrobacteraceae bacterium
ACGCCGCTCCATGAGCTGACGCCGAACGACGTCATCGTGGTGTTGCATCCGAAGAACGACGCGGTCCGCGAATTCGTGCACCGCGTCAGGAGCGACAGCGTGAGCCGGCCCCCGCCAGCGCCTGCCGTAGAGGCAAAACCTCCCGTGACACCGTTTGCGCCGGTGGTCGTCGGCAGGCAGTTACGCGTGATGCCGCGGCTCGAAGCACTCGCGGTTTGCAAAGGCGAAAGGGTCTGCACCAACGAAGACCTGATTCGCAACGCCGCTTATAGCTGGTCGCCGATGAGCGTCGATGACATCCGCCGCAAAACCGGCATCGAACAGCGCGTCTACACGGAACGGAGTCTCGAGGACATCTCGCTCGAGGCCGCACGGGCGGCGCTCGAAAAATCCGGCCGGCGTGCGGAAGAAATCGGCGCCGTGCTTTTCTGCTCCTGCACCAGCGCGCGCACCATGCCCGCGGTATCCGCGTGGATTTCGGCGCAGCTCGGCATGCTGCAGACGCATGCCTCGTGCGACATTCTCGCGGCGTGCGCGGGGCTGAGCTACGGCGTGTCCGAGGCGGTGCGCCTCCTGCAGGAGAGCGAGCACCCGGTGCTCGTCATCGGCGGCGAGAAATTCTCCGACAAGGTCGGCACGATGCGCGCTTCGCGCATGCTGTTCGGGGACGCGGCCGCGGCTCTGGTCATCGGACCGGCGCCCCCCGGCCAGGCGCCGGACATCGAGGTATTCCAAACCTACGCGAGCGGTCCGGTCTGCGAGGTCGACGCGATCGTCTGGCCGAATCCGGACTTCGACAATGACCTTACCGTTTACGGCCCCGACGTGAAGGCGTTGGTAAAGCGCTATCTGCGTCAGATGGTCGAGGAGCTGCGCGCGCTGCCCGGCCCGGATGGCTCGCCCGGTTCGCTGCTCGATGCGGTCGAGCTCGTCGTGCCGCATCAGGCCAATAAGACGATGGTGGCGGACATCGCGCAGGAAACCGGCATCGCGCGGGAACGTCTTTATTTCAATATCGAGCACGTGGGCAATACGTCCTCGGCTTCCATCCCGGTCGCCTTGCACGACGCCATCCGCGCCGGAGTGATCGACCGACCCACGCGCGTCTTCGCGCCCGGCTTCGGCGCCGGGGCGACCGCCGGCTACGTCGTGATGCGCGTCGATCCCGCGCTCGCCGCCTGAGCGCCCGAGCTCCGTTACACCGGCAGCGTCCGCACGCCCGGCACGCGCTCGGGGCGCCAATGCGCGACGGCGACGCGCCAGAACTCCCCGATATCGTCCGCGCCGTCGTCGGCGGGAATTTCCTGTCCGAGAAACCGAAGCGCGGCGCGCAGCAGCGGCAGCGCGGGGGCGTCGGCGATCGCTCGCGCGCCGGTTTGCTTGGAAAGTTTCTCGCCGCCGGCATTTACGGCGACGGGCAGATGCGCATGGCGCGGAATCGGCAGCCCGAGCAAACGGGCGAGATGAATCTGGCGCGGCGTCGAGAGCAGGAGATCCGCGCCGCGCACGACTTCGGTCACCTGCTGCGCGGCGTCGTCCACCACGACGGCGAGCTGATAGGCGAAGTAGCCGTCCGCGCGCCGTACGACGAAATCGCCCATGTCGCGCGCGAGGTTGCATTCGACCGTACCCTGCCAGCGATCCTCGAACCGGACCGGAGTCGCGTCCGTGCGCACGCGCAACGCCGACGCGCGCCGAGCGGGCGCCGCACCTCCGCGGCATGTACCCGGATAGATGAGTCCATCGATACCCCGCACGCTCGAGTCCGCAATCTCCTGCCGGCTGCAACTGCACGGATAGAGCGCGCCGAGCGCTTGCAGCTTGTCGATCGCGCTGTCGTAAGCCTCGGCGCGCGCGCTCTGGTAGAGGACCGCGCCGTCCCAATGCAGGCCGAGGCGCTCGAGCGTGCGCAGGATGTCGTCCGCCGCTCCCGGCGCTTCCCGCGGCGGATCGATGTCTTCGATGCGCACCAGCCAGTCACCCTGCTGGGCGCGCGCCTGCAAGAAACTGCCGACCGCCGCAATTAAGGAACCGAAGTGCAACGGGCCGGTCGGCGACGGCGCGAACCGGCCGCGGTAACGCGGCCGCGCACCCGCCGTTCCGGGCGGTTCGTCCTTACCGGTGACGTTCTGTCGCATCGCTTTTGCCGTTTGTGCGCAATGCCATTAGATTAGCGCCATCGCGGGAATACAAGCATGAACATGCCATCGGTCACGCTGAAGCACGTCGCCAAAACCTACCGGCTGGACGCCGTCGGGGTCCCGGCGCTGAACGACATCAATCTCGAAATCCGCCCTCGGCGCTTCACCGTCATATCGGGACCCTCGGGCAGCGGCAAGACCACGCTGCTCAATCTCATCGGCTGCATCGACCGGCCCGACGAAGGCGAGATCGTCGTCGCGGGCGAGCCGGTGCAGCGGATGCCGGACGATGCGCTTTCGGATTTCCGCGCGCGCCATCTCGGCTTCATTTTTCAGAACTTCAATCTGCTGCCGGTCCTGACGGCGTACGAGAACGTCGAGTACCCGCTGCTGCTGACACGGGTGGCGCCGGCCAAGCGCAAGGAACGCGTGCTCGCGCTCCTCGCCGCGGTCGGTCTTTCCGACAAGATCCACCACCGGCCCGGACAGCTCTCCGGCGGGCAGCGCCAGCGCGTCGCCATCGCGCGCGCGCTCGCGCCGTCGCCGCAACTGCTGCTCGCGGACGAGCCGACGGCGAACCTCGACAGCCAGACCGGCGCCGCGATCATCGCGCTGATGCGCCAAATGCAGCGCGAGCACGACGTGTCGTTCGTGATTTCTTCGCACGACCCGCAGATCCTCGCCGAAGCGGACGACGCCGTGAAGATACACGACGGCCGCATCGTCTCGGTCGAGCGCCGCGGCGGCGAGGCGGAGGCGGCGCGATGAAGACACTCGCGCTCGCGCTGCGTAACCTGCTGCGCAACCGCCGCCGCTCCCTCACGACGGTGCTCGCCATGATCGTCGGCGCCCAGACCGTGCTGCTCTTCGGCGGCTACAGCCGCAACATCACCTACGGCTTGCAGACGGATTTCGTGCAAAGCGGCGGGCACCTGCAGATTCAGCGCCAAGGCTATTTTCTCTACGGCGCGGGGAATCCGGCGGTGTACGGCATCGCCAATTACGCCGACGTCATCGCGGCGGTGAAGCGCGATAGCGTGCTCGCCCCGATGGTGACCGTGGTCACGCCGACCCTGCAGGTGGGCGGCATCGCCGGCAATTTCGCGGCCGGCGTTTCGCGCACGGTGTTCGCCCGCGGCCTGGTGGTGGAAGACGCGAACCAAATGCGCCTGTGGAACGACTACGGCTTTCCGCTGAATCCGCGGCCGTCGCCGTTAACCGGCACGAGCGCGGACTCCGCCGTTATCGGCACGGGCGTCGCGCGCGTGCTGCAGCTGTGCGGCCCGCTGCAAGTGAAAAATTGTCCGCAGCCGCGCGCCACGACCGACGGCGCCGCCGGCAAGACGCTGCCCGCCGACATCGCGGCGCTGGCCGCGGCCGAGCAGCCGCCGGGCTCCGCCGGCGGCGACGCACGCATCGAATTGCTCGCCGCGACGGCGGGCGGCGCCCCGAACGTCGCGGCGCTCAACGTCGTCAAAGCCGTGAGCATCGGCGTGAAAGAGCTC
>JAJPKH010000073.1 GCA_021323795.1 Acidiferrobacteraceae bacterium
AACTTGATCAGCGGCCGCTTCGCGCCGTCCAGCGGATCGATCAAGTTGAAAGGAAGGGAAATCGCCGGGCTCCCGGCTTACCAGATCAACCGGCGCGGATTGTCGCGTAGCTTCCAGGTGACCAACATCTTTCCGCGCTTGAGCGTCTACGAAAACATACGCTGCGCCGTGCTCTGGTCGCTGGGCCACCGGTACAGTTTCTGGCGCAGCGCCGATAAATTGCGCGACGCCAACGAGCTCACCGAAAAGACCCTCGAGCAGATCAAGATGGCCGCGCGCCGCCATACGCCCGCGGGCGTGCTGACGTACGCCGAACAACGCGCGCTCGAGATCGGCATCACCATCGCCTCCGGCGCGGACGTGCTCATGCTCGATGAGCCGACGGCGGGCATGAGCCGCAGTGAAACGGAAAACGCCGTCGAGCTGATCCGCTCCGTCTCGCGCGGCAAGACGCTGGTCGTCGTGGAGCACGACATGGGCGTCGTGTTCAATCTGGCCGATCGGATCTCGGTGCTGGTCTACGGCGAGATCATCGCGACCGACGTGCCGGCCCGCATACGGGAGAACCAAGCCGTGCAGGCGGCATATCTCGGGACGGCATGAGCATGCTTGAGATCGAAAACCTGCACGCTTACTACGGCAAGAGCCATATCCTGCAGGGCATCTCCTTTCGGGTCGGCAAGGGCGAGATCGTGAGCCTGCTCGGGCGCAACGGGGCCGGACGCTCGACGACCATCAAGACCATCATGGGCGAAGTGCATCCGCACGGCGTCATCCGCTTCAAGGATGAACGCATCGACGGTTTGCCGCCGCACCGGGTCGCGCACAAGGGAATCGGTTACGTTCCGGAAAATCGCGACATCTTCCCGGGGCTGACCGTGCGCGAGAATCTCGCTCTCGGCGTCAAGTCCGGCAAGCGCGACGGACGCTGGTCGATGGAGGACATGTTCAACCTTTTTCCGGTGCTGCGCGAGCGCATCGACGCGCCGGGCGGCGTGCTGTCGGGCGGCGAACAGCAGATGCTCACCATCTGCCGCACGCTCATGGGCGATCCGGAACTGATCATGGTGGACGAGCCGACCGAGGGCCTGGCGCCGAAGATGGTGGAGCTGGTGCGCGGCTTGCTCGAGCGCATTGCGGCGCGCGGCGTATCGATTTTGCTCGTCGAGCAAAAGCTGACGATCGCGCTGGATATTTCGCATCGTCTCTACGTCATGGGCCACGGCCATATCGTGTTTGAAGGCACGCCGCAGGATCTGCGCGCCAATCACGCCGTGCGCAAGGAGTGGCTGGAAGTCTGAGCTTTTTGTGTAGCCTGGACGAAGCGCGGCGCGATCGACCACGCGCCGACGGGCGCTCGACCAATACGCCGACTCAAAATTAAAAAGCGGCGGCGTTTCGACGCCGCCGCTTCTCAAGCCCGTGCTACGGGATGAAATTCAATTCTTCGGGCAATGGTCCGGCGATGGGGACCTCGAACAACGGGCCGGTGCCGTCCGGGTCGATGATCGCCGTGCCGTCGCTCGCAAAGAACGTCGCGATCTGCGTTTGCGCGCCGATCGCGATGGCCGGCGCCAGACCGCCGGCCGCCACGTTCGTCAAAAACGTATGTGGGTTTTTCGGCGTCGCCGGGTTTATCGCAAACGCCACGTCGTTGCGCATGTACGTGAGGCGGTCGGCGATGTCGCCCGCGCGAATAATCGCGCTCGCGGTCGGATTCGGCACGGTCTGATCGCCTTTGGCGATTTGATAGAGGACGGATTTCGCCGGAACTCCGTCAAGCGGCGCCTTGCGAAGATGCGGCGCATACGCCACCGGATTGCCCGGCTGGCTCGCCCATTCGTTGCGGTCGAAATAGTCCTGCAGCGCGATGGCGCCCGGGACGTCGTTGATCACGGCCGGCAGGTCCCGCAGCGGCAGATTTTCATTCACTTGCGGAAGGAGCACGCCGCCGGGACCGACGATCGGCGGCGCGTTAATCAGGCTCGGAATGCGGGTGGCCAGCGCCGGCGTGAGGATCGAAAAGCGAAAACCCGGGCTCAGCCGCACGATATCGATCACCGGGCCGCCCGGCACGTTCGGCGCGCCGACGCGCACGTTCGGTTCGACGCCGAGGAATATCGTCCCGTACATCCCGCCGAACGATTGGCCGAAGTAGTAGATGCGCGAGCTGTCGAAGTCGGCGGTTCCGTCGCCGTCCACATCGATGCCCGTCTCGATTTGCCGCACCAGCTGCATCAGGTCGACGACCGTTTGGCGCAAGGCGTCCGAGCTGCCGAGAATGCCGCGCGGCGGGGCGGCGCTGCTGCCCTCGGTGCCGTCGATGCGGGCGTCGCCGTTCTGGTCGATGCCGCGGCCGCCCGCGGGAAAAGTCGTGGGTCCGCCGGTCGTGTTGATGGTCAACGTGCCGAGCGCTCCGCCGCCGTGGCCGACGACGTTGATGGCGATAGTCGCGATGCCCTGCTGCGCCATTTTCGCCGCCACCACGAACGGGGCGCCTTGCTTACTGTCGCCGAAGCCGTGGCCGAATATGGCGATCGGCCAGCCGTTCGCCGGTCGCGGCCCCGCCGGCACGAAAAGATTGAAGTAAATTTCCTGCGCGCCGCGCGGCGCCGGTGTGCCCGTCCGCGTACCGACGGCGGGAATGAATTCGCCCGCGGCCTGATAATTCGGCGACACGAATTTGCCGAAGGCGACTTGGCCGATCGCGCCGGGAACGAGGTTGAGGAGCGCGACAGGAACCGGGCTGGTGGCGAAGACCGGCGCGGTACCGACCTGGCGATTGAAGAGAATGCTCGTTATCGCGCCGACCGGGAACACCGCCCGGGCACCGCCGCCGCCGATATTGAAGTCAACCGGCGCCGGATCGGCCGCCTCTATCCGGCGGCGCACTTTCTCGAGCGTCGCGGTGGCGCTCAGCGTGGTGAAGACGCTGAGCGCCACCACGCGCGCGCGGCCGTGCGGGTTCGAACGGCCGGCCGCGTCGTTCAATTCCTCGCGATAGTCCGTGAGCGCGGAACTCTTCGTCCGGCCGAAGTTGAAGTCATGGCGGAACCTCGCAAACGCCTCGCTTTCGATCGGATCGCCGCTCGCGTCGCGCACGCCGTCGGTGACGACCACCGCATAACGCGTGTGCTGGTCGAGGAACTCGTCCGATTCGACGTACAAGGTATTGCCGGCGGGGTCCCACACGATTTGATTGATCCCGATTTTACGGCCGGGAGAACCGAAACCGCGCGTGTCGCCCAGGTTAACGAGAAATACGCTGTCGCTGCTGACGCTGGTGACGTCGATGGGACCGCTGAACGGGATGGAGATTCGCGGCTGCGTGTTGAAACCGTCGAGCCGGTTGAGCACCTCGATGTCCTGGCAGTCCGATACCCGCACGCTGCAATCGGGCTTCGGCAGGTCGACGCGCCGCGACGTGATTTGCGTATCGTCGGCAACGGTGAAGATGTCGCTCGGGAAGATTGTCTTGCCGGGATCGCGTCCATCGAACAAAACCTGCGTGCCGGCCCCGCGCGAGGAGAGCGGAGCGAGTGACAGGACGGTGGTGCAAGCGAGGATGACGAGGCGAGCGCTGCGCATGGTTGTTCCTCCGTGATCGCTTATCGGTCTTTTTGCGG
>JAJPKH010000313.1 GCA_021323795.1 Acidiferrobacteraceae bacterium
ACGGTTTGCGACGGCATGCGGATGCGGCCGAGATCGATGTAGTCGAAGTCCCACAAGGTAATTCCGTCCACCACCAGCATCTCGGATCGAACCTCGAGCTCCTCGCGCAGCAGCCGGCCGACCGTGTGCGCAACGTCGCCGTCGAGAATAAGAAACAGCGGCTTGCCGTGAGCGATGGTGTTGCGCAACCCTTGCGTGATTCCCCGTGCGAACGCGGCGACGCGTTCATACGCGGGCGCTCCCTTCCAGCGGAAAGCGAGCGCAACTTCGTGCTCGCCTTCCGTCAGGTCGAAGGAAGTGAAGTGGTTCTGAATGGCGCGCGCAAGCTCGTCCGGATTTATTTCGCCGGCCAGGCGGTAGGACGGCTGGAGGACTTGCAGGTTTTTGCGCGGCAACAACGTTCCCGGATCGGAAATATAAAGCGTGTTGCCGCTCAACTGCACGCTGTATTCCGACGCGCCGAGCGCCGTGGCGCGTATGCATTCGCCGGCCGGCAAGAGCGGCCAGGGCAGCGCGCCCTTCTCTATCTTCGCGCGCAGCGCGGCGCCGAGCAGCCGGCCGAGATCGCCGAAATCGCGCTGCTCGCGCCCGTAGATGAACTCGGCGACGCCGCCCGAGAACATCATGCCGTCGATGCGGTCCATGTCGAGCGGCGGGGGCAGATAAAGGTCCTGCACCGCCGACGAAGACTGACTGACGATCGCGATCAAGGCGTCGGACATCCAGTCGGCGACGCGCGCGAGCGCCGCCGCATCGACGGTATCGCCGACGCGCCAGGTGTATCCGGCGCGGCGCGCCAGATCGCGTCCGGCCGGATCGAGCCGCACGATGCGGTTTTCCGCGTCCACCACCAGCAGGCGTCCGCCGATGTGCACGGCCGCCGTCGCGCGCACCTGACCGTCTTCGATGACCGCGAGTTTCGTGGTGCCGCCGCCGATATCTATATTAAGGAGGCGCGCGCCGCGATCGTGCGACGCGCGCGCGGCGCCCGAGCCGTACGCCGCGAGCATCGCCTCCATGTGATGTCCGGCCGTGGCGCAGACGAACTCCCCGCCTTCGGTCGCCAACACCTCCGCAATGGCTTGGGCGTTGTGCCGGCGCAGCGCCTCACCGGTGAGGATCACGACTCCGGTATCGATGTTGTCCGGGTGCAGCGCGGCGGCCGCGTAGGCCTGATCGACGATCGTGCCGATCGCCTGCGCATCGATGCGCTCTTCGTCGAGATAGGGCGTGAGCGCGACCGGAGACTGGTACAGCGTTTCGCGCGACACCACGAAGTAGCGGCTCGACAAGTCCTCGCCCGGGCGGCGCATGTTGAGCCGCGAGAAAATCACCTGCGTGCCGGCCGATCCGATATCGATGCCGACGCTCGTCAGCGTGATGTGATCCTGCCGCCAGATCGGGTTGTCTTCGAGCGCGCCCGGCTCGAAGTCGTCGTGATCGTGATCGTGCGCCTCGTCCGGATCATGCGTGTGATCATGCTCCGCGCCCTGCAGATGGTCTTGCAGCGTATGCGGCCGGCGGCCGGTTTTATCGTCGGGATCGTTCATGGCTGCCCTCCCCTTCGCTCAAATCTTGAACGATTCGAGGGTTTCGGGCGCGAATAGTTGCTCGGGCTTGAGTTGCTGCTTGGACAAGCCTTGCTCATGGGAGTAACGCAGGAAGGTGTCCAGCGTCGCGCGGTTATTCTCGAAACCATAGGACCAGAAATCAGGCCCCATCTCGCGCCGTGCCTCTTCGACATGGGCGGTCAACCACGGCAGCATCGCCTTGAGCGCCGCCGTTTCGTAAAGATCCCGGTACGTTTCCTGTTGCGCGGCGCAAAAGGCCTTGTACAGCGACTGCGCGACCCATCGATGCTTCTCGTAGAGCTCGCGTCGGATTACGACCGTGTGCATGATCGGAAAAATACCCGTGCGCCGGTAGTAGTCCTTCTCGACCGCGACATAGTCCTCGAACAATCGCCGCACGCGACCGCCGCCCGTCGAATAAGTGGACGGCATGCGCGCCGTGTAAAGCGCATCGATGTCGCCGTTCGCGATCATCGCCGCCAGCGTCTGCTCCGGACCGATACGCTCAATGCGGATGCGCGGCGGAACGTCGAGCTTGAGCTTTTCCGGCCGGCCCGGCTCCTCCTCGCCGCCCGTGTAGTAAGTCACGCTGTCGACCGGCACTTTGTACTCGTCGGCGAGAATGCCGCGGATCCAAACCGGCGCGGTCATTTGATACTCGGGATTGCCGACACGCTTACCGATGAGATCCTTTGGCTCTCGAATTCCGCTCTCGGCGTTGATGTAGATGCAGGAATGGCGGAAGAAGCGCGAGGGAAACGCGGGGATGGCGATAAAGGGTTTCTTTTCCGTGAACAACGACATCGTGTACGACGACAGCGACATCTCCGCCGCGTCGAATTCCTGATGACGCAGCATGCGGAAGAAAGTCTCTTCCACCGGCATGTTGAGATAAATGAGATCGATGCCGTCGGGCTCGATGCGCCCTTCCATCAAGCCGCGCGTGCGATCGTAGTTCCAGCAACCGAGCGTCAAACGCAAATTCGCCATGCGCTTATCCTATGAGCAACACGCAACCTAACGCGCACGCTGTCGCAAAGCAGATGCATCGCTGCGCTCGCAATGACACATGCCGTCCTTGTCGTTGCGAGGAGCCGTGTTTGCGACGCAGCAATCTCCACGTCCATGATTCGTAAAAGTTCTAAAAGAACTGATCGAAGTGTATTTGCTGTTGCGGCACTTTGTGCTGCTGCAAGAGCATCAGTTGTACCGCCTGCGCCATCGGCGGCGGGCCGGCGAAATAGAACTCGTAGTTCGGCAGCGAAGCGCCGAGCACTTCTTCGGCCACCTTGTGCACGAAGCCGACGCGCCCGCGCCACGTGTGATCCACATCGAGCTCCGGCATCGATATCGACGGATAGTAAAAGAATCGCTCGCCGAAACCGGGCAGCGCGCGCAGGATATCCTCGCCGCAGACATCCTGCGGGCCGCGCCCGCCGTAGAAGAAGTGCAGCTTGCGCGACGCCATGGCCGGATCGGCCGCGACGCCGCGCGCGATCGAAATCACCGGCGATAGTCCGGAACCGCCGGCAATGCAGACGATGTCGCGCGGGCTCCGCGTGCGCAAGTAAGCGAGCCCGTAGGGGCCGTCGATGGTGATCCGATCGCCGATCGCGACGCGGTCGAACAGCGCCGCCGTCCCCTTTCCGTTCGGCACGCGCTTGATCATGAACTCCCACATGCCGTCGCCGGTCGCGATGTTGGACATCGAGTACGCGCGCAAGCCGGCGACGCCGGGCAATGACAGCAGCGCGTACTGACCGGGGAGAAAAGCGACCGGGTCCGACGTGTGAAACCGGAACTCGCGGATATCGTGCGTCAGGTCGCGCGTCTCCTTGAGCGTCGCGGCGAACCGGCGCGGCTGGTGGTGAGGCTTGTACTGATCGTCGGCGCGTACCTTGACGACGCAATTTGCTTTAGGGCGCGACTGGCAGGCGAGCACGCGCTTGCGCGCGCGGTCGCGATCGGTGAGTCCCGGCGCTTCGGGCCACGCCGCCTCGACTTCCCCGCTCACCAGCTCCATCTTGCAGGTGCCGCAAGATCCGACGTTGCATTCGTACGGCATTCCGAAGCCGGCGCGCAAACCGGCGCGCAGCAACGTGTCGTCCGCGGCGCACTCGAACTTCGTCGGGGTACCGGCGACTTCCACTTGATAGGTGATCGAAT
>JAJPKH010000175.1 GCA_021323795.1 Acidiferrobacteraceae bacterium
CCGCAGATGGACGCGGCGTCGCTGTACCGCGAAGAGATATTCACGGATCGCAAAATCGGAACCATCCGCCGCCTGACACCGATCAAGGCGGACGGTTCGACGGACCCCGCGCGAGCGGTGGTCTACATGGGCGACGCGCAGATCCTCACCCAGGTCGGCTCGCTTCCGCTCAGCTTCGAGATCCCGGCGCAATCGCTCGCCGAAGCGGTCGCCAAATTCGGGCCCGCCACCAAGCAAGCGATCGAGCAGGCGATGCGTGAGCTGCAAGAACTGCGGCGCCAGGCAAGCTCCTCGATCGTGATTCCGCAAGCGGGCGCCGGCGGCCCCCTCGGCCCCGGCGGCCTGCCGGGCGGCGGCAAGATCAAGCTCCCGTAAACGTTCGCACGCGACGCTTGTTGAGGCGCGCGTCCCCTGCACTCGGAGAATTCGATGAAGCTTTACTATGTCCCGGGCGCCTGCTCCATGGCGCCGCATATCGCATTGCGCGAAACCGGTCTGCGCTTCGACCTGGTCAAAGTCGATACGGCGAAGCAACAAACGGCCAACGGCGAGGATTACTCGAAGATCAATCCCAAGGGCTACGTACCGGCGTTACAGCTCGACAGCGGCGAGATATTGACCGAGGTGGCCGTGATCCTGCAATACATCGCCGACCAGAAACCGGAAGCGGGGCTCGCGCCGCGGCCGGGGACGATCGAGCGCTACCGGCTGATGGAGTGGCTCAACTTCATCTCCGCCGAGATTCACAAAACGCTCGGCCAGTTCTTCCGGTTCAAGTCGACCATGACGCCGGAGTGGAAGGACGGCTTGGTGTCGCTCTTCGGCAAGCGCTGCGATTTTCTGGCGGGCCGGCTCGCCGGTCAGCCCTATCTCATGGGCGACGGATTCAGCGTGGCCGATGCTTATCTCCACACGGTGCTCGGGTGGCCGAGCTTCCTGAAAATAGACATGACCCGCTGGCCGCCGCTTCAGGAGTACCGGACGCGCATTGCGTCGCGGCCGTCGGTGAAAGAAACGCTGGTGGCGGAAGGATTGAGCAAGTAACGATCAGTCGCTCGCGGCGGCCGCCTGCGACTCCAGCTCCTCCCAGCGCGCATAACACGCCTCGAGCTCGCGCGTCACGCTTTCCAGCCGCTCCATGGTCGCGGCGATCCTGTCGCCCGGCTGCTGGTAAAACGCCGGGTCGCTCGTCGCGGCATGCAGCCGCGCTTGTTCGGCTTCCAGCGCTTCGATCTTTCCCGGCAAGGCTTCCAATTCGCGCTGCTCGTTGTAAGAAAGCTTGCGCGGCTTGGCGCCGCGCCGCTCCTCCACCGGCTTGGTCGGCTCCGAGGCCGGGCGCTTGAGCGGTGGCACGTGCTGCTCGGTCGTTTGTTGCTTGTAGCGCAGCCAGTCTTCGTACCCGCCGACGTACTCGCCGACGTTGCCGCCGCCTTCGAACATCAAGGTGCTGGTCACGACGTTATCGAGAAACGCACGGTCGTGGCTGACCAACAGCAACGTCCCTTCGTAGTCCGCGAGCAAGTCCTCCAGCAGCTCGAGCGTGTCGACGTCGAGATCGTTGGTCGGCTCGTCGAGCACCATCATGTTGGCCGGCTCGGCAAAGATCTTCGCGAGCAGCAGACGGTTGCGCTCGCCGCCGGACAGCGCCTGCACCGGCGAATCGATGCGCTCGGGCGGAAACAGAAAATCCTTCAAGTAGCCGATCACGTGACGGGAACGGCCTTTGACGTCGATGTAGTCGCGCCCTTCGCTCAGGTTCTCGCGCACGGTTTTCTCGAGATTTAACAACCGCCGGTGCTGGTCGAAATACGCCACTTGCAGCCGCGTCCCCATCACCACTTGCCCGCTCGTCGGCGCGCGCTCGCCCAAGATGAGCTGCAACAGCGTGCTCTTGCCGGAGCCGTTCGGTCCGACGATGCCGATACGATCGCCGCGCAGGATGTGCGTCGAGAAGTCCCGAATGACGACGTGGGCGCCGTAACTGAAGCTCACATGGCGCAAATCGACCACGAGCTTCCCGGAGATGGCGCCCGCGTCGATGGCGAAACTCGCTGTACCCTGCGCTTCGAGGCGCTGCGCGCGCTCGCGGCGCATGGCTTCGAGCTTGCGCACGCGCCCTTCGTTGCGGGTGCGCCGCGCCTTGATACCCCGGCGTATCCACGCTTCGTGCTCGGCGAGCTTCTTGTCGAACTTAGCCGCGGCACGCGCCTCGATCTCGAGCATCTCGTCCTTCTTGCGCAGGTAGTTGTCGAAATCGCCGGGGAAGGACGCGAGCTTCCCGCGATCCAGCTCGATGATCCGGGTCGCGAGATGCCTCAGAAACGTGCGGTCGTGGGTGATGAAGATCAGCGCGCCGTGGTAGCCGAGCAGGAACTCCTCGAGCCACGTGATCGCCGCGATATCGAGATGGTTGGTCGGCTCATCGAGCAGCAAGACGTCGGGCGCGCTCACGAGCGTACGGGCCAGCATCACTTGCCGGCGGATACCGCCGGAACAATCGGCGAGGCGTTGGTCCGCCGGCAAGTTCAGCCGACTCAATACCGTCTCGACCTTCTGGCTCACGTTCCAACCGTCGAGCGCTTCGATGCGCGCCTGCAAGGCGGCGAGTCGTTCGAGCGACGCGCGCTCCCCGCCGCTCGCCTCGTGCGTGACGCGGTGATATTCCGTCAATACGCCACCGAGCTCGCCCAATCCCGTCGCCACGACTTCGAACACGGTTTGATTCGTATCGGGCGGCACTTCCTGCTCGAGATGCGCGATACGCAACGTGTCCTTGCGCCAGATTTCGCCGTCATCCGGAGCCGCGGCTCCGGCGATCACGCGAAACAGCGTGGACTTGCCGGTGCCGTTGCGGCCGACGAGGCACACGCGCTCGCCCGCTCCGACCTGAAAGTCGACGTGCGCGAGCAGCGGCAGATGGCCGTAGGCTAATGAAACGTTGTCGAGACGCAGTAACGGCGTGGCCATGTTGACCGGGTCGGTCAAAAAAAATCGCGCGGGGAAGCTAACGTATGCGAAGCGGCAAAAAAAGACCCCGCCTTGCGGGCGGGGTCTCGGTTACAACAAGGCGTGACGCTTAGAGCGGGCGGACGTTTGCCGCGGCGGGTCCCTTCGGGGACTGCGTCACTTCAAACTGCACCTTCTGGCCTTCGGCCAGGCTCTTGAAACCGCTGCCTTCGATCGCGGAATGATGCACGAACACATCTTTGCCGCCGTCGGAGGGAGTGATAAAGCCGAAGCCCTTCGAATCGTTAAACCACTTCACTGTTCCTGTAGCCACTATACATACCTCATGTTGGTTGAATTGCGATGTTTTGCAGTTCGGTTTCTTGAAAGGGAATTACGGGAGTGACTTCCAAAACCAGCAGGAGGACTTCCGAACTAACTACAAGAACTGGACTGCAACGGCGCTAACTATACACAAGGGATACAAATAAGCTACTACTTTTCACCACCCCCACCCGCCGACTGCACTTTTCGTACCTTGCCGCCCGCTAGCAACAATCGTTCCCG
>JAJPKH010000066.1 GCA_021323795.1 Acidiferrobacteraceae bacterium
GGCAAGCGAATCGGGTTCGCGAATCGATTGTCGGAAAAAATTGCGGGAAAGGATCATGCGGGTATAACACCCGATGTGAGCAGGGGAATCAAGGAACTTTGGTGGGGTGGAAAAAACAAAGGCTCCGGTTCGCGGAGCCTTTTGCGGTCTACTACCTGGGGGATCGTTCGTCAGGCAGAGAGCTTTTCCTTCATCACCGTCAGCGCTTTGGCTTCGATCTGGCGCACACGCTCGGCGGAGATGCCGTACTCCTTGGCGAGGTCGTGCAATGTCGGCTTCTCGTCTTCGTTCAACCACCGGCGCTGAATGATATCCCGCGAGCGGTTGTCGAGCGAGGCGAGTGCTTCGCTGACTTGCTCTTCACGGGAGTTCTCGTTGTCGGATTTCGTCACGAGCACTTCCGGGTTGTAGCGCATGTCTTGCAAGTATCCGGCGGGTGCCGCATGAAAATTCTCCTCGTCCGCGTCCACCTCGCCGTCGAACGGAACGTCGACGCTCGCCATGCGCGATTCCATTTCCTGCACGGTTTCCGGCGCGACGCGCAGGTCCTCGGCCATTGCGTCCACTTCGCTGCGGCGCATCCAGCCGAGGCGCTCGCGCGACTTGCGCAGATTGAAGAAGAGCTTGCGCTGCGCCTTGGTGGTCGCGACCTTGACGATGCGCCAGTTGCGCAGGATGTAGTCGTAGATTTCCGCGCGGATCCAGTGCACGGCGAAAGACATGAGGCGCACTTTGTGCGCGGGGTCGTAGTGTTTGACGGCCTTCATCAGGCCGATGTTGCCTTCCTGAATCAGGTCCGCCTGCGGCAGTCCGTACCCCGCGAAGCCGCGTGCGATGCGCACCACGTAGCGCAGGTTCGCGAGGATAAGCTGGCGGGCCGCGTCGAGGTCGTTCTGCTTGCGGTAGCGCCGCGCGAGCTTACGCTCGTCGGCCGCGCTCAAAATCGGCAGGGCGTTAACCGCCCGCACGTAAGCCGTGAGGCCGCGCTCGGGGTGCAGCGGAATGGCAACAGGAAGCATCTGGCTCATCTGGAAACCTCCCTCAGCTGGCGATTCTAGCACTCGATTCCTGAGAGTGCCAAAACCAGGCTAAGTTCCTAACTGGCAAAATGGCCTTTTTTATAGGGTTTTCAGGAGGGTTCGATCGCTCGGAGGTGGCGGCCTACGGCAAGCCGGGAGCCGAGCCAGCCGAGCAACGCGCCCGCCGTCAGAAGCACGCCGGAGCCGGCGACGCTCAACCCCTCCACGCGCAACTCGTTTCCGTACGAAGCGGCCAGGGACGCTATCGGGCCGGAAAGGAACAGCTGGGTCACCGCGAGTATGACCCAGGTCACGGCGGCGCCGAGCAGGCCGTGGAGGACGCCGGCGTAGAGAAAGGGGCGCCGGATGAAGGTGTCGGTTCCGCCCATCAGCTTCATCACTTCGATTTCGTCCCGGCGGTTGAGCACGGCGAGGCGGATGGTGTTGCCGATGGTGAGGAGCACCGCGAGCGCGAGCAAAGCGCCGAGCGACCACACCGCGCGCTCGGCGAGCGCGAGCAGCGCGTGCAGGCGCCGCACCCAGTCGACATCGAGCTGCGCCGTTTCGACCAGATCGTTGCCGCGCAGGTCGCGGAGCAACGCTTGCAGGGCCTCCGGGTTCTGACCGGGCGTCGGATGCACCACCAGAAGCGCCGGCAGCGGGTTACGGTCGAGGACATTCAGCGCTTCGCCGAATCCCGAGAGCTGTTTGAATTCGGCGAGCGCCTGGCCGCGCGAGATGTAGTCGACGCGCGCCACGGCGCGCATGCGCCGCACGCGCTCGGCCAATTTCTCGATGCTGCTTTCCGCCGCGTCGCGCTTCATGAACAGCGAAATCTGCCCACCCGTGTCCCAGCCTTGGCTCATGCGCTGCAAGTTGTCGATCACGACGTAGAGCCCGGTCGGCAGCGCGAGCGTGATGCCGATGGCCGCCACCGTCATGAGCGAGGCGAGCGGCGCGCGCGCGAGCTGCTGCAACGTCGTCGCGAGCACGTGGCGATGATGGCGCCCGTACTTTCTCAGGAACCGGATCATTGCGGCGTTCCCGCGGCGCTCGGCGAGTCGTGGGCGATCTCGCCGTGCTTCAGCACCAGCATGCGCTTGCGCGCGCGCGTGATCAGGCGTTGATCGTGCGTCGCGATCAGCACGGTCACGCCGTGATGATTGAAATCGAGGAAGAGATCGAGAATTTCCTCCGCGAGCACGATATCGACATTACCCGTCGGTTCGTCCGCCAGGAGCAGCGACGGGCGATGGACAATCGCGCGCGCGATGCCGACGCGCTGCTGCTCGCCGCCCGACAGCACGATCGGATTCAGCCGCTCTTTCGGCAGCAACCCGACCTTGTCGAGCGCCGCGCGCACGCGTTTGCCGACCTCGCGGCTTTCGACGCCCGTCACCAGCAGCGGCAGCGCCACGTTGTCGTACACGCTGCGGTCGAACAGCAGCTTGTAGTTCTGAAACACGATGCCGAGATCGCGGCGAAAATACGGCACCCGCCGCACGGCAAGCTTGCCGAGGTTCTTGCCGTTCACGACCGCTTGGCCGCGCGTCGGCCGCTCGATGAGGCTGATGAGCTTGAGCAGGGTGGTCTTGCCGGCGCCCGAGTGGCCGGTGACGAAGACCATCTCGCCGCGCTCGATCTTGAAGCTGACGTTCTTGAGCGCGTCGTACTCGCCGGGATAGCGCTTGAAAACGTGGTTGAACTCGATCATGAAAAATCAGTGACAAGTAGCGAGTAGCGAGGAATATACAAAATGGCAATCATTTATCTTGCAACTTGCCACTTGAAACTTGCTACTCGTTTTTGGGAAGTATTGCATCCACATATTCTTCGGCCTCAAATTCCCGCAGGTCACCCACGTCTTCGCCGACCCCGATATAGCGGATCGGCAGTCCGGATTTTTTCGCGATGGCGAGCAGCACGCCGCCCTTGGCGGTGCCGTCGAGCTTGGTGAGCGCGATGCCCGTAACGTCGACCGCGGCGCGGAAGTGCTCGAGCTGCGATAGGGCGTTTTGCCCGGTGCCCGCATCGAGCACCATCAGCACTTCATGCGGCGCGGCGCCGTCGACTTTGGCGATCACGCGGCGGATCTTCTTCAGCTCGTCCATCAGCCCGCTGTGGGTATGCTGCCGGCCGGCGGTGTCGATGATCAGCACGTCGACGTCGCGCGCGGCCGCGGCCGTCATCGCGTCGTGCGCGACGGCGGCGGCGTCGGCGCCGGTGTGTTGCGCGATAACCGGCACGCCGGTGCGCTCGCCCCACACCTTGAGCTGCTCCACGGCGGCGGCGCGGAAGGTGTCGCCGGCCGCGAGCATCACGCGCCGCCCGCTTGCTTTCAGCTGGCTCGCGAGCTTGCCGATGGTCGTGGTCTTGCCGACCCCGTTCACGCCGACGACCATGATGATGTAAGGCTTCGTGCCGGAAGGGATAATCAGCGGCCGACCGGCGGGCTGAACAATGCCGAGGAGGCCCTGTCTTAGCACGCGGTACGCGGCGCTCGCGTCGTTCAGCTCCTTGCGTTTCAACCGGGCGGTCAGATCGTCGATCAGCAGCCGCGTGGTTTCGACGCCGACGTCGGCGCGAAGCAGGGCGGTTTCGATATCGTCCAGAAGGTCCTGGTCGAGCGCGCGCCCGACACGCAGCAGGTCGCCCAGTCCTTCGCCGAGCGTGCGCCGGGTGGCGGCGAGTTTTTCCTTGAGGCGCGCGAACAGTCCCGTCCGTTTCGTCGCCGCGGACGCGTTGGAAT
Source organism: Acidiferrobacteraceae bacterium (assembly GCA_021323795.1). GTDB lineage: Bacteria > Pseudomonadota > Gammaproteobacteria > Acidiferrobacterales > Sulfurifustaceae > JACQFZ01. The sequence continues at coordinate 3,769 of JAJPKH010000066.1, forward strand.
TGGATTCGATCAAAGTGATTCGGTGTCCCGCTCGGCTTAGGCTATCCTATGCGGCCCATTATAAAGGGAAGAGGATGTTTCACATATTGAAGGCACGAGTTTTTATCGGCGCGCTCGCCGCGGTTTTGCTGTCCGGCTGCGATGATATCCACGACACCACGCTCCCGAACGGGCTGCGGGTGATCGTGAAGGAAGATCATCGCTCGTCCGTGGTGGCGTCGATGGTGTGGTACAAGGTGGGCAGCGTCGACGAGCCGGAGGGGCTCACCGGCATTTCGCACGTGCTCGAACACATGATGTTCCAGGGCACGCAGCGTCTCCAGCCGAACGAATTCTCGCGCATCATCGCGGAGAACGGCGGGCGCGAAAATGCGTTCACCACCAACGATTACACCGCGTACTTCCAGCAGCTGGAAAAATCCCGTCTCCCGATCGCTTTCGAGCTCGAAGCCGATCGCATGCAGAACCTGCGTCTGGGGGAAGATCAGTTTCGCAAGGAAATCCAGGTCGTCATGGAGGAGCGACGCCTGCGCACCGACGATCAACCGGAGTCGCTGGTCTACGAGAAATTCATGAACGAAGCGTACAAGGTGCATCCCTACGGTCATCCGGTGATCGGCTGGATGAAGGACCTCGAAAAGCTGACCGTCGCCGACGTGCGCAATTGGTACGCCCGCTGGTATCGTCCGAACAACGCGACGGTCGTGGTGGTCGGCGACGTGCAGCCCGCGGAAGTCATGGAGCTCGCGAAGAAATATTTCGGTCCGCTGCCCGCGCGCCCGCTGCAACGCACGCCGATTCCAGCGGAACCGCCGCAGCAACAAGAAAGGCGGGCGACGGTGCGGGTCCCGGCGCAGGTGCCGTTTCTCCTGACGGGATTTCATGTCCCGGTTCTCGATCCCAAGACGGCAAAAGAACCGCAAGAATCGTGGGAACCGTACGCGCTCTCCGTGCTGGTGGGTGTGCTCGACGGCGGCGACAGCGCGCGTTTCGAGCGCGAGCTCGTGCGCGAGCAGCGCGTGGCGTCGCGCATCGGCGCGGAGTACGACGCCGTCGGGCGCTCGCCGACGATGCTGATCTTCAGCGGCTCGCCCATGGCGGATAAGAAAGTCGCCGATCTCGAGCGCGCGTTGCGCGCGCAAGTGGAGCGGCTCAAGAAGGAACCGGTATCCCCGTCCGAGCTCGAGCGCGTGAAGGCGCAGGTGGTCGCGGGCGAGGTATACCGGCGCGACTCCGTGTTCAATCAAGCAATGGAGTTGGGCAATTACGCCATGGCGGGTCTCGATCCCAATCTCCTCGAGGAACGGGCAAAACGCCTGAGCGCGGTAACGCCCGAGCAGGTCATGCAAGTGGCGCGGAAATATCTGACCCCCAACAACGTGACCGATGTCACCCTCGATCCGTTGCCGATCGCCAATCCGAAGCAGGCCCCTGCCATGGGCGGAGGTTCGAGCCATGTACGCTAATCGGCGTTTGATGGCGGCGGCCCTGCTGTTCTTGAGCGGCATCGGCGTCGCCGCGGCCGGGCCTAAGATCGAGCATTGGACGCTCGACAACGGCGTACGCGTCTATTTCGTGCGCACGACCGAGTTGCCGCTGGTGCAGCTGCGCGCCGTATTCGACGCAGCGGCCAGCCGCGATCCGGACGGCAAGGGCGGCGTAGCGTTGCTGACCAATGCGATGCTGCGGCAAGGGGCGGCGGGAATGAGCGCCGACCAGATCGCGAGCGGTTTCGAGAGCCTGGGCGCGGAGCTTGGCAACAGCTCGGATCGCGACATGGCGATTCTTGAGCTGCGCAGCCTTTCCGCTCCGAAGCTGTTGAATCCTGCGCTCGACCTCTTTGCCAAGGTCGTAACGCGACCGACGTTTCCCGCGGATGCGCTCGAGCGCGAGCGCGCACGCCTGCTGGTCAGTCTGCAGCGCGATCGCCAGCAGCCGGACACCATCGCCGAGAAAGCGTTCTGGCGCCTGATGTACGGCAAGCATCCTTATGCGCACGATCCGCTCGGCACCGAAGAATCGGTGCGCTCGCTCTCGCGTGCGGATCTCGCGGCCCATCACGCCCGCTATTACACCGGCGGCAACGCCTGGCTCGCGATTGTCGGCGATGCCACGCTCGCCGAGGCTAAGGCGATCGCACAGCGCGCGCTCGGCGCGCTCCCGCGCGGCGAGCCCGTGCCGCCCGTGCCGCCGGTGCCGCCGCTGCGCGCCGCCGAGCGGGAAGTGATCGCGTTTCCCGCGCAGCAAACCCACGTGCGCCTGGGGCATCCCGGCATCCGGCGTCAGGACCCGGATTTCTTCCCGCTGATCGTCGGCAACTATACGTTGGGCGGCGGCGGACTCGTCTCGCGGCTTTCGGACGAGGTGCGCGAGAAGCGCGGCTATTCCTACAGCGTCTACAGTTACTTCCTGCCGATGCGCGCGGAAGGACCGTTCGGGATCGGGCTCCAGACGCGCAACGCCGAGCGCGACAATGCCATCGCGGTGACGCGCCAGGTGCTCGCCGATTTCGTCGAGCGCGGTCCGACCGAGGAGGAGCTCACGGCAGCGAAGCGCTACCTTACCGGCAGTTTCCCCTTGCGGCTCGACAGCAACCGCAAGATCGCCGAGAACATCGCCTTCATCGGTTTCTACGGCCTTCCGCTTACCTACCTCGATGACTTCATCGGGAACGTCGAGGCGGTAACCGCCGAGCAGGTGCGCGCCGCTTTCAAGCGGCATGTGCATCCGCA
>JAJPKH010000243.1 GCA_021323795.1 Acidiferrobacteraceae bacterium
ACGAAAATTCCCACGAGCTTCGGGACGAGCTCGGCGGGAATACGCCGACGTATCGCGAAGTACACCAACGGCGCGAAGAACACGAGGCCGATCAAGCGGCCGAGCAGGCGGTGTGCCCACTCGACGTAATAGATGCGCTTGAATTCCTCGACCGACATGCCGGCGTTGACCTTCCGGTATTCCGGCGTGCGCTGATATTTTTCAAACTCCGCCTGCCATTGTGATGCGCTGAGCGGCGGAATCGCGCCCATGACGGGATTCCACTCGACAATCGACAGGCCCGAGCGCGTGAGGCGGGTCACGCCGCCGATCACGATCATGGCGAAGATGAGCGCGGCGACCGTGAGCAGCCACAAAGCTATCGGTCGGGAGTCAGAAACGGTTGCCGGAGTCACGAGTAAGAGCCGTGGTAACGGCGGCATTTTGCAGGGTCTTCGGGCAAAGCGAAAGCCCGACGACAGCAGTCAATACCGCGACTAAGAGCATCGACACACGGTGTGATGCCCGGTATCGTGCGCGCGGTTATTTTTCCGTGTTCGGATGCGTTTATTTCTCTGCGCTTTACTCGTTCTGCTCCTGACGGCTTGTTCGCGAGTGGCGGGCGAGAGCGGTTTCGGCAGCCGCCTGGTACCTGCGTCCTGCATTAGCGCCGCCGTGCCGTGGATTCTCGGTGATGCCGTCGGGACCGCCGCTCCCGGCGAGGCGGCACTCGAGGCCGCGCCGGCGTTGCGCGCGGTGACGTATAACCTGCACAGCGGTCTCGGTCCCGAGCGCGCCTTCTTTACCTCGCGCGCGCAAGCCCAGCGTTATCTGGCCGGGATCGCCGAAAGTATTTCCGCGGCGGCCGGCCCGCCCGATGTCGTGGCATTGAACGAAGTCGATTTTTCCGCGCAACGCAGCGGGGGTTTTGACCAGGCCGCCTACCTCGCAAACATCCTCGAACGATATACCGGGCGGCATTACGACGTCGTGTATGGGGAGACGTGGCGCCGCCGCTTGCCGGGATTCGAGGTGCGCTTCGGGAACGCCGCGCTCGTGCGCCACCCGATCCGGCGCGCCAACGCTTGCCTGTACGACGACGCGCAAAGCTGCGGGGTGCCGGCGGCTACGCAAGATATGCCCGCACTGCAAGCGCCGGGGATCCTCGGCCGTTTCACGCGGGAAGCGCGCGGGTTGATCAGGCTCACCATCGACGTCGACGGGCGGGCCGTCGACGTCGTGGTGACGCATCTCGACGCCTTCGTGCTCGCCGAGCGCGAAGCGCAAGCCGCGCATTTGTTGCGGCGTTTCATCGACCCGCGCCGTACCACCGTGGTGCTCGGCGATTTCAATACTGTGCCCACGGTCATGACGTACACGCGCGCATTCTTTACCGCCGACCGCACGCACGACATTCTCACCAGCGGTGGGCTCGCGGACGCGCGCGTGCTGTTCGATTCCCGCCGCGGCGCCGCCGACTTCCGCCGATGGGCCACGTACCCTTCCACAAAGCCGGTGTGGCCGTTGGACACCGTGCTCGGCTCGCTCGATTTGGTTCCTTGGAATGTTAAAGTAATCGCCGCGCCGTACTCCGATCACAACGGTCTTTATGTGGAGTATCGCGTGACGAGCGACGCCGCCGTCATCGCCGCGCAGCGCGCGCGGCATGATGTCATCCGCCGTCGCCAGCTCGCCCAGATCATGCGTTGCGATCTGGTGCAAGCGAGCGCGGCGCAGTTGCGCTGGCTCGCGGCGGGCACCGGATTCGTGGATATCGCCTCGGCCGCCGAACGCAAAGCCCTGCTGCCGGGCGCGCACACATTCTGATAAAGGGCCAGCTGCACAAGGACGTTGCGTATGAAGCGAAAGACGGCCCTACTCGTAGCGGCCGTGATGGCCGGTCTGTTGACGGCATGGGCGGTCGGCCGCGGCATCGGCACGCGCGGAAACGAGGGCGGCGTCGAGCCGGCGCCGGCGATGACGCGGCTCGCGCCGTACCACCCCGGCATGAGCTTGCGCGAGGCGTTCGACACCTTGCCGGCGGGCGCCGACCGCACGGCACTGACGCTGTTGCTCGACAACACCGATGCCTGGACCGCGCGCTGGCGCCTGCTCGAGTCCGCGCGGCAATCGCTCGATATCAGTTACTTCATCGTGCGCGAGGATCTCTTCGGCGCCGCGTTCCTCGGTCACCTGCTCAAGAAAGCCAAGGAGGGCGTGCGTACCCGCTTGCTGTTCGACGCCCAAGGCACCGCCATGTCGTTCGTCAGTCCGCGCGGCAACGACTGGCTCGACACGCTCGCGAATACCCGCAACGTCAAGATCAAACTGTTCCGCCCGCTGCTCAACCGCTACGTCCAGGCGTTGCTCACGTTGAATCCGGTCGCGCTGGTCGCGAGTGAACACGACAAAATCCTCGTGATGGACGATCACGTCGGCATGATCGGCGGCCGCAACATTTCGGCGGAGTATTTCGCCGATCCGGCGGACATGCCGAAGGCTTTCGAGGACGCGGACCTCATCCTTCAAGGCAAGACAGCGGCGCGGCGTTTGATCGCCGCCTTCGAGGCGCAATATCGACGTGACGACGCGCAAGCCATCGAGCGCGAACGGCTGGATCTGGAGAGCTACGCCGAAGAGCTGCTGCTCGCCTATCGGGCCATGGACGCCTGGCTGAAGGGCGTTCCGCTCGATGCGCACTCGCAAGAGCGCATCAAGACGCTCGGTCTGTCCTGGCGGAAGGACTTGGCGAAATTTCCGCGCCTGCGCGGCGCCCTGAAAGAGCCGGCGCCCGAGCCGGAAGCGCAAGCCGAAACCCGCCTGCTCGACAGCCACACGCGGCTCCAGCCGCGGGAGGAAATAATCGGCGAGGCGCTCGCGCGGCTGTCGCAAAGCGCGCGCCGGCAAATACTGATACAAAGCCCTTATCTGGTGCTTTCGAAGCAGGCCGTCGACACGCTCGCCGCCGTCGGTCGCCGCGGCGTGCAGATCACCATTCTCACCAACAGCCCGGTCTCGAGCGACAACGCGCTGAGCCAGGCGTTTTTTCTGGAACAATGGCCCGAGCTGCTCGCGCGCGTGCCGGGGCTGCGCATTTTTGTCACCGGCCGGTTTCGCACGGTGCACACCAAGCTTGCCGTCTTCGACGATCAAGTCACTTTGATCGGAACGTACAACCTCGATCCGATCAGCATGGAGATCAATAGCGAAATCATGGCGGCGGTCTGGTCCGGGCCGTTCGCGCGAGACGCGGCGCGCCATCCGCGCGCGCTGCTCAAGCGCGGCCCGCCCATGGTGTACGAGTACCGCATTCAGCGCGATGCGTCCGGGCAAGCGGTGCGCGACGCGGACGGCAAGCCGATCATTGTTTTTGGCCCGCGCGACCATGCCGACCCGGAAGAGTGGCGCAAGATCCAGGTTTACTGGGCGACGTTGCGCGCGGCCGAGAAAGTCGCCGGCTTCGTGCCGCTCTTCTGACGGCGTTTGCCTGAGGGCGCGTCCCTCGGTTATAAGTAACGCGTTACTCCGGGCTGATCCCCGATGGCGCGCGACCTGAAGAACCTGTCGATAAAAGAAATCCGCACCCGCTACCTCAGGGAAGATGTACCGGTCTCCGCGCACCTGCTGAGCGCGCTGCGTCGTGACGAGCGCGAGGGCGCCCGGCAGCTCCACGCCGCGCTCAAGAAGCGCTACGCCGACGAGCGGCGCGAGCAGACGCGGCTCGATGCCATGCTCAATTTCGAGCGCGTGCTGTGGCGCTCGGGCGTGCAGCACATCGCCGGCGTGGACGAGGTGGGCGTCGGCCCGCTGGCCGGTCCGGTGATCGCCGCCGCCGTGATCTTCAAGCCCGGGACCGCCATCGCGCGCATCGATGACTCGAAACGTCTCGATGCGGGCGCGCGCGCCGAGCTCGCCGCCGTGATCCGCCGCGAAGCGACGTGCGTCGGCATCGGCGCGGCGTCGGTCGAGGAGATCGACGAGATCAACGTTTATCGTGCGGGATTGCTCGCCATGCGGCGCGCGGTCGAGGCGCTGGCGGTGGCGCCCCAACATGTGCTCGTCGATGCGCGCACCATACCCGGCGTGAATGCACCGCAAAACCCCTTCACCAAGGGCGACGGCATCAACTTCTCGATTGCCGCCGCGTCCATCGTCGCCAAAACCCATCGCGATGCGTTGATGGAGGAATTGGACCGCGCTTATCCCGAGTACGGCTTTCGCCAGCACAAGGGGTACAGCACGCCGGAGCATCAAACGGCGATACGGCGCTTCGGGCCGTGCCCGTTGCATCGCATGTCCTATCCGTTCATCAAGGAGCTGCGCGGACAATATTCGGCGCAGTTCTACCAGCTGAAGGAGCGACTCGCCCGCGCCCCGTCGCGGCGCACGCTGCAGGCCGTGGAGCGCCGGCTCGAACTCGACGGCGTGAGCCTGAGCGAGCACGAGCGACGCAAGTTGAAGCTGATCCTCACGCGCCGCTGGAAGGCCTTGTAGTCCGCGCCTGTGAAGCGGGCCGGGGGAGCGCTACAATGACCGCCCTCTGGTGGGTCGAGCGTTCGTGAATCCCCGATGAAGTTCTGCACCCAATGCGGTTCCGCCGTCGATCTGCGCATTCCCGAGGGCGACAACGTGCCGCGCCACGTGTGCGCGCGATGCGGCGAAATCCATTACCTCAATCCCAAGGTGGTGGTCGGCACGGTGGCCCGTTGGGAAGATCGTGTGCTGATGTGCCGGCGCGCCATCGAGCCGCGCTACGGGCTGTGGACGCTGCCCGCGGGTTTTCTGGAAAACGACGAGACGACGATCGAAGGCGCCATGCGCGAAACGCTGGAGGAAGCGGCGGCGCGCGTTAAGATCAAGCAGCTGTATACCTTATTCAACCTGCCGCACATCAATCAGGTGTACGTGATGTTCCTCGCCGATCTCACCGCGCCCGAATTCGGGCCCGGGCCGGAAAGTCTCGAGGTCACGCTTTGCGACGAGCGCGATATTCCCTGGGATGACATCGCGTTCCCCGTCATCGAGCAGACGCTGAAGCTTTATTTCGAAGATCGGCGTCGCGGCCGCTTCGGCGTGCACAGCGGCGACATCGTGCGCCTCCCGGGACCGAGGCGCGCCTTCGAAGTTCGGATGCTGCGGGATTGAGCCATGGTCGAAACCATACGCGCGTTTTTTGACAAGTACATCAAGAGCGACGGCGGGGGAGCGGCGCCCGATGACGGCAAGAGCCTGCGTCTCGCGACCGCCGCGCTTCTCATCGAGATGACGCGCATGGACGGAAATATCACCTCGGCCGAGAGTGATCGCGTGCTGCGTTTGGTGCAGACAAAGTTCGGCCTGCGGCCGGAAGAAACGGCGGAGCTGTTGCGGCTGGCGCAGCAGCAGGCGCAGCAGGCGACCGATTACTTTCAGTTCACGTCGCTCATCAAGGATCGCCTCACGCCCGAAGAGAAGGAGCGCCTGATCGAGCAGTTGTGGGAAGTCGCGTACGCCGACGGCGAGCTGCATCCTTACGAAGAGCACTTGGTGCGCAAGATCGCCGATCTCCTCTACGTTTCGCACAAATCCTTCATCGCCGCGAAGCTGCGGGCGCGCCCCGGCGGCTGACGCACGAACGGACATCAGCGAGGGCGCCGAACGTGCGAAGCTTCGAGGACGCGACCGGTCGGCAATGGGACGTCGCCGTGAGCGACGCTTCCTACGGCGCGCAATGCCTGATTTTCGCCGCGCGCAAGGGCAACGAGCTGCGTTCGCACGAGCTCGATCTGTACAGCCGCTTCGACGCCGAGCAAATGCTGCTGCGCCTGGACGACGCGGCGCTGCGCGCGCTCCTTGCCGGCGCCCGCGAGTGGCAGCCCGGCTGACCACGTCCGACGGGCGCGACGATGAACGGCGCTTGGCTGGCAGTAAGGAGGGCGGCTTCGTTACAATAACGGCGCCTCGCGCACCAATATCAGGACTACATCCGCGCGCGGCCGTTCAGTCCAAGCTCGAAGTCACTGTTGCGACGACAGCGGTCGCCGAAGGTGCATACTAACCGACATGTACAAGCGCTACTTTGGTCTGCACGAAAACCCGTTCGCGCTTCCGCCCGATCCGCGCTACTTGTACATGAGCGGGCGCTACCAGGAAGCGCTCGCGCATCTCATGTACGGCATTACGCAGGGCGGTGGTTTCGTGCAGCTCACCGGCGAAGTCGGCACCGGTAAAACCATGATGATCCGCGCGCTGCTCGATCGGTTGCCGATCGAAATCAACGTGGCGTTGGTGTTGTACCCGCTGCTTTCCGTCGAGGAATTCGTGCTCGCGATCTGCGACGACCTGAGCGTGCCGCGGCCGGAAAATCCCGCCAGCCTGAAGAACATCATCGACACCCTCAACCGTTTCCTGCTCGAGAGCCACGCGCGCGGACGGCGCACGGTGGTGATCATCGACGAGGCGCACAAGCTGTCGCACGAAGTGCTCGAGCAGGTGCGTCTGCTGACGAATCTCGAGACGACCAAGGAAAAACTGCTGCAAATATTGCTCGTCGGTCAGCCGGAGCTCTCGAGCCTACTCGCGCAGCCGGACCTGCGGCAGCTGACGCAACGCATCACCGCGCGCTACAACCTCACGCCGTTATTGCCGCGCGAAACCGCCGAATACGTCGTGCGCCGGCTGCGTGTCGCCGGAGCGCAGAATCCCATTTTCACGCGCAGCGCGTTGAGCGCCGTGCACCGGCTGTCGCGCGGCACGCCGCGGCTTATCAACACGGTTTGCGATCGCGCGTTGCTCGGCGCGTACGGGCGCGGCAAGAACCGCGTGACGGCGGCGATGGTGCGGCGCGCCGCCGCCGAGATCGGGCATATCGCGCCGCGGCGCCACCCGTACCTGCAGCGCGCCGCTTTCGCGACCGGTCTTGCGGCGCTCGGCGCGGTCGGATTCTGGCAGCTGTCGCACTATCGGGCGCCGCCGGCTCCATCGGCCGACGTCGCCGTTGCGTCCACGGTTCCCGCCGCGCCGGCCCCCGCGCCGGTGGCGGCGACGGCGGTGGCGGAGGAGGCGAGGCCGGTGGCGCTCACGACGCTGCTCAGCGATTCCAAAGCGCTGCTCGATACGGATTCCGCCTTCGCGGCGCTTTTTGCGCAGTGGCACAAGGACTATGAGCGGCTCGCCGGAGCGACCGGGTGCGAGAAGGCGGAGAAGGCGAAGCTGCGCTGCATCTATGCGACCGGCACCTGGAACAATCTGCGCGAGCTCAACCGCCCGGCGGTCATCGAGTTGCAGGACGCCGAGGGGCGGCGTTACCAAGTGCTGGTGAAGGCGCTGAAAGACGACAAGGCGTTGCTGCAAATCGGCGCGGA
>JAJPKH010000022.1 GCA_021323795.1 Acidiferrobacteraceae bacterium
CCAATCCCCGCGCGCGAGCTTGTCCCGAATCAACGCCTCCTGCGTCGCACTGTCCGGAATCCGCAGCAACGCCTCCGCGAGACACATGAGCAGCACGCCTTCCTCGGAGGAAAGGTCGTACTCCCGCATGAACGCTTCGATACCGCTTTCGCTTGCTGGGAGTTCGCGGGCGCGAGTCGCGCGCGCCCGGGCCGCCGAAAGCACGTGTTCGCTGTCGGCAGGGGAGAGTTCGGCGCTACCGAGCAACGGCAACAAAGCCGCACGCTCGTCTAAGCGGTGCGCCGAGCGAATGGGGCCCTTTGCTGGGTCTGGTGCAATTGGCCGGTCGAAGAGCATTGGGATCTGCTGCTGTGGGCCGCTGGAGGCATGATGTTAAGCAATTTCGATCGTGAGAGCCGCGCGACAAGCGGGGGTCGCTCAGCTTTCGATTCCTCGGTACGATTCCCAACATTATTAGGAGGGATTAGCGGCATGATTACGGGTGCCATTAAGGGCCAAATTGACCGCATCTGGGACGCGTTCTGGTCCGGCGGTATCTCGAACCCGCTCGAAGTCATCGAGCAGATCACCTATCTGCTGTTTCTCCGCCGCTTGGACGATCTTCAGCAGCTCGAAGAGAACAAGGCCGCGCGGCTAAAGGAGCCGCTCAAGGTTCGAATCTTTCCCAAGGGCAAAGACGAGAAAGGCCGGCCCTTCGAAGACTATCGCTGGTCGCGGTTCAAGCACTTCGAGCCGGGCGATATGCACAAGCTAATCGCCGAGCACGTTTTCCCGTGGCTGCGTACGCTCGGCGCTAATGGCAAGAAGACGAAGGTCAAAGAAGACTCCACCTACGCGCATCACATGAAGGACGCGCGCTTCACCATCCCGACGCCGGCGCTGCTGGCGAAGGTGGTGGACATGCTCGACCAGGTGCCCATGGAGGAGCGCGACACCAAGGGCGACATCTACGAGTACATGCTCGCGAAGATCGCCACGGCCGGCCAGAACGGGCAGTTTCGCACGCCGCGCCACATCATTCGGCTGATGGTCGAGCTGACGGCGCCGCAGCCGACCGATGTCATCTGCGATCCGGCCTGTGGCACGGCGGGGTTTCTGGTTGCGGCCGGCGAGTATTTACGCGATCGACATCCGAAGCTGCTGCACGACAAGAAGGCGCGGGAGCATTTTCACCATCACATGTTCCACGGCTTCGATTTCGACAATACGATGCTTCGCATCGGCAGCATGAACATGCTGCTGCACGGCGTGGAGAACCCGGACATCCGCTACCGCGATTCGCTCGCGCAGGACCACGCGGGCGAGGAGGACAAGTACACGCTGGTGCTCGCCAATCCGCCGTTCGCCGGCAGCCTCGACTACGAGAGCACCGCCAAGGATCTCTTGCAGATCGTCAAGACGAAGAAGACGGAACTGCTCTTCCTTGCGCTCTTCCTGCGGCTCCTGAAGCCTGGCGGCCGCGCAGCAGTGATCGTGCCGGACGGCGTCCTGTTCGGTTCGAGCACGGCGCATAAAACACTGCGCCGCATTCTGGTCGAGGACCAGAAACTCGACGCGGTGGTCAAGCTCCCGGGCGGCGTATTCAAGCCGTACGCCGGTGTCTCGACCGCGATCCTGCTCTTCACTAAGACCAACTCTGGTGGCACCGATTACGTTTGGTTCTACGACATTGAAGCCGATGGCTGGAGCCTCGATGACAAGCGCACGCCGCTCCTGTCCGAGGATAAGCTCGGCCCGGTGCCGAAGACGCCGCTCGCTGCGGACGAGCACGCGAAGAACAACCTACCCGACGTACTCGCACGCTGGGTCGGGCGTGCCGGCGCCGAGCGCGAGCGAGCGCGCACCGTGCAGAGCTTCTGCGTGCCCAAGGCCGACATTGCCGCGCAGGCCTACGACCTTTCTCTCAACCGCTACAAAGAAGTCGTGCACGAAGCGATCGAGCATCGCGCACCGAAGGAGATCCTCGCCGAGCTGGCGAAGCTGGAGGAAGAGATCCAGCGGGGGATGAAGGAGCTCGAGGGGATACTGGGATGAGTGCGATGGAACTCATTCCACTTGGAGATATTGCAGACCTCCAAGCGGGCGTTGGCTTCCCTCTGGATATGCAAGGGCGAGATTCGGGCGATTACCCGCTAGCCAAAGTCGGGGACATCTCGCGAGTGGCCCGCTCCGGCGAAACGACTATATTCGCTGCTGACCATTTTGTAGATGAAGCGGACCTGCCTCGTCTCAATGCGAAGCCCATTCCCGCAGGGAGCATCCTTTTTTCAAAGATCGGAGAAGCCATCCGTCAGAATTACCGGGTAATCGCCGGATGCCCATTGCTGATCGACAACAACGCGATGGCGGCTATACCGAATGCGCGCGTTGAGAGTCGCTTTCTCTATCACTTTCTCCGGACCGTCGACTTCTATTCGCTGGCTTCTGCAACCACTGTGCCGGCATTACGTAAGAGCGTCCTCGAGAGGCTGCCAGTGCCCCTCCCGCCCCTCGCTGAACAGCGGAGGATTGCGGACATTCTGGACAAGGCAGACGCACTGCGAGCCAAGCGCCGCGCCGCGCTCGCCCAGCTCGACACCCTCACCCAATCCATCTTCCTCGACATGTTCGGCGACCCTGCCACGAATCCTAAAGGTTGGCCCGCTATGCGATTGGGAGAGTTGATTGTCACCGGTCCCCAGAACGGCTTGTATAAGCCAGCAGGCGACTATGGATCGGGCACACCAATCCTGCGAATCGACTCTTTCTATGACGGCGAAGTGACAGACCTTGCGACGCTTAAGAGGGTTCGTGTTTCGAACGAAGAGATCGAGCTATATCGTCTTCGTCCGAACGAGATCGTGATCAACCGTGTGAACAGTCGCGAGTATCTCGGTAAGAGCGCTCTAATTCCGGAACTGTCTGAGCCAATCATATTTGAGTCAAATATGATGCGACTCGGTGTTGATACAGGTCGGCTGCATCCCGTATATCTCATCCAGCTTCTCCAAAGCCGTCATGTGCGAGCCCACATACTTGGCTCTGCCAAGGATGCAGTGAATCAGTCGAGTATCAATCAGCAAGACGTCAAGAGCATTCCTGTTGTCTTACCGCCGCGGTCGCAACAAGAACTTTTCGCACGCCGTTTGCAGTTTTTAAGATCACTGACGAGTGTGCATCACTCTTCATTAGCAAAGCTCAATATGCTCTTCTCGTCGCTGCAGCATGTTGCCTTCGCTGGGGAGTTGTGAGATGCGGGGTGAGTTCCTTGGCGTATGGTCAGAGGTGCGGCGAGAGATCTGGGAGCCGCTATTTGACCAAGAAGCTGTAGACGGCGAAGAGGTTATTCTTGAAGACGTGTTCTGCGAGCTGTACCGCGCGTTGGCTCCAGTCCTCAAGATGAAGCCATCAGTGGAGGACCTAACCGAGATTGTCGACAGCCCGCGTCAGAGCCGAGAGGCGTTCGAGAAGACCAAAGCGGAGGACATCGCCGGTGAGCGAGCTCTGGTTGGTTTCTTCGAGGCGGTGCACGGTGTCCTGGAGGAGTGGGAGGAGCCGGGGAATGATAAGCTTACGAATCGATACTTCAACCTGCTTGCCGCCTTTATCGAGAAGTTCAGCCTGCGCTACGACCTGCGCCGTCCCTGCATACTCTGTCCGACTCTTACCGGTGTTTTTGCAAACCTAGTACGTGACCTGCGTGCGCTTGCTAGCACGGACCCTCATCTTGACGCATTGATGAAAGACTTCGAGAACGCCGTCCGCGATCTGCGCCAGGATTGTTCCGATGGTCGTATCAAGACTTGCATTCAAAAGCAGGTGAATCTCGTCGAAGCGATCGGACGTACATTTCCCGGTGTTACTGAAGGCGAACTTGGACGCATGTGTGGGCAGATAAACAGTTGGCCGCATCGCTCGGTAATGGTTGCGCTAAAGAATATTTATGGATTTGCATCCGACTATCCGGGTATTCGTCACGGAGGAAATCCGGCCGGAGTAATGCGCGCTATCGAGATGCGCGACATGATCGCTATGTCCATTCTGCTCGCCGGTTTCACGCCGTACTTGAGCAGTGCCTTCAACGCTGACAACGTCTATCGGGGAGCCTGACCGCCATGCAGCAGCAGAACATTCCAATCGGGACGTTAGTCGACATGTACAAGCGCGGCGAGATGCGGCTGCCGGAGATTCAGCGTCACTACGTCTGGCGCGCGACGCGAGTGCGCGATCTCCTGGACTCGCTTTACCGCGGCTACCCGAGCGGCTCGATTCTGATGTGGGAGACGGATGAGCCGATCCCGACGCGCGATTTCGCTATTGCGCAGGACTCGACGGCGTTCGCTGGGCGCAAGCTGCTGTTGGACGGCCAGCAGCGCCTGACTTCGCTCACGGCGGTGCTGAACGGCGAGCCGGTCGCGGTCAAGGGTCGCAAGAAGCCGATCGACATCCTGTTCAATCTGGACCACCCGGACGGGCCGCCCTCCGACGGGACCGACGTGGAGAGCGACGAAGATTCGCCGGTTACGCCGGACGACGAGATCGCCGATGAGAACGAGGATGCCGAAGACGGCGAACAGGGGATCCAGGAGAAGTTGAGCCGTAGAACGTTCGTCGTCGCCAGCCGAAACCTGCTGTCACAACCACAGTGGATCTCGGTGAGCGAAGTATTCCGAACGACCAATGACGCTGAGTTGCTGGAGCGGGCCGGGATCGAGTCGTTCAAGGACCCGCGCTTCCAGAAGTATTCCGACCGGCTGAAGAAGCTGCGCGCGATCAAGCAATACCCCTACGTGGTGCACGTGCTGGAGCGCGCGATGAGCTACGAGGAAGTAACCGAGATCTTCGTGCGCGTGAATTCGCTGGGCGCGAAGTTGCGATCCTCCGATCTCGCGCTGGCGCAGATGACCTCGCGCTGGCCGAACCTGCTCAAACAATTGGAGACCTTTCAGGAGGAATGCGAACAGAGCTGGTTCACAATCGACCTCGGCCAGTTGGTGCGTGCGATCGTTGTCTTCGCGACGCAGCAATGCTTGTTTCGCAGTGTGGCCTCGACGTCAGTCGACAAGCTGAAGGGCGGGTGGGAGCAGGCGAAGGAGGGGTTGCGGTTCGCGATTAATTTCCTGCGTACCAATGCGGGTGTCGAAGACGAGTCGCTGCTTTCGTCGCCGATGTTCATGCACGCGCTGGCGGCGATCAGCCGCGTCAAAGACAACAAGCTGACCGGCGCGGAACAGCGCGCCCTGTTGCACTGGCTGCTGGTGGCCAACGCGCGCGGCCGGTACTCGCGCGGCTCCACGGAGACATTGCTCAACGAAGACCTGGCGATCATTTTTCGCACCGGTGACGTGGCGGCGCTGATGGCACCCGTCAAGCGACAGTTCGGCCGGCTGCACGTCGAGCCGGGCGATCTTGCCGGCCGGGGTGTCAACAGTCCGCTGTTCTCGCTCGCCTACCTCGCGCTCAAGGCCGCGGGCGCCAAGGACTGGTACAGCGGATTGGGATTGTCGCTAACACACCAGGGCAAGCTGCATTTCATTCAGTGGCATCACGTGATCCCGAAGTCGCTGCTCAAGGCAAAGGGTTACGAGACTGGTGAGATCAACGAGATCGCCAACATGGCGTTCATCACCGGCCAGACCAATCGGCGCATCAGCAACAAGGAGGCGACCGGGTACTTAGCGGATGTCGTTGCAAAGCAGGGCAAAGGGGCACTGAGTAGCCAGTGCGTTCCGACGGATCCGGCATTTTGGTGTACGGATCGGTATCGTGACTTTCTGCAGTATCGCCGCGCAGAGCTGGCCGAGCGGATGAACCGGTTCATCGAGGAAAAGGCGGGGCCGTGACCCAGTTCGCTTTCCTCCAGCGCGAGTGGTCGACGGTCTTCGACGCCGCTGCGCGGGCCGAGACAGCGGTGCATGTCGATCCGCGTACCGGGTGTTTCTATGCCCGCCGGGCGCTGGAGCTCGCCGTCGCATGGGCCTACAAGCACGACCCGGCCCTCAAGCTCCCGTATCAGGACAACCTCTCGGCGCTAATCCACGAGCCGAGCTTCAAGCAGACGGCGGGCGACGCGGTGTTCAGCAAGGCGCGGGTGATCGTCACGCTCGGCAATCGTGCGGTGCACAGCCATCGTGCGATCCCGGCGGACGACGCGCTAGTTGCCGTGCGTGAGCTGTTCCATGTGACTTACTGGCTTGCGCGGACTTACGGCCGGACCGCACGCCCTGCGCCCGGGCTCGCGTTCGATCCAAAGGCGTTGCCGAAGGCCGGGCCCGCGCCCAGGCAGACAGCCGAGCAACTGCAGTCGCTCGAAGCGGGCCTGCGCGAGCGCGACGAGAAGCTAACCGCGCTGCTCGCCGACAAGAACGCACTCGACGAGGAGCTGAAGCGCTTACGCGCCGAAGTGGCCGCGGCGAAGAAGGCCGCAGCAGCGCAGCCGGATACGCACGACTACTCTGAGGCCGAGACTCGCGACTACTTTATTGATCTGCTGCTCAAAGAGGCCGGCTGGCCGCTTGACCAGCCGCGCGATCGGGAGTTCGAAGTCAGCGCGATGCCGAACAAGGAGGGGAAGGGCTTCGTCGACTACGTGCTTTGGGGCGATGACGGAAAGCCGCTGGGTCTGGTCGAAGCCAAGCGTACGCGGCGCGATGCGCGCGTCGGGCAGCAGCAGGCAAAGCTCTATGCCGACTGCCTGGAACGGCAGTTCGGTCAGCGACCCATCATTTTCTACTCCAACGGCTACGAGCACTGGATATGGGATGACACCAACTACCCGCCCCGAGCGGTACAAGGGTTCTATAAGAAGGCCGAACTGGAGCTGCTGATTCAGCGGCGCAGCACGCGCAAGCCGCTCGCCTCGGGCGACATCAGCTCGATCATCGTCGAGCGCTACTACCAGACGCGTGCCATTCGCCGGATTGCTGAAACGTTCGAACGCGATCACGACCGCAAAGCGCTGCTTGTCATGGCGACCGGCGCCGGCAAGACGCGCACGGTGATTTCGCTCTGCGATCTGCTCATGCGCTGCAACTGGGCGAAGCGTGTGCTGTTCCTTGCCGATCGCGTGGCGCTGGTCAATCAGGCGGTTAACGCCTTCAAGGCGTTCCTGCCGGATGCTTCCCCCGTGAACCTCGTTACCGACAAAGATGCTGAGGGGCGGGTGTTCGTATCGACGTATCCCACCATGATGGGCCTGATCGACGAGGCGCGCGACGGCCAGCGTCGCTTCGGCGTGGGGCATTTCGATCTGGTAATCATCGATGAGGCACATCGCTCGGTGTTCCAGAAGTACCGCGCGATCTTCGAATATTTCGACTCGCTTCTCGTTGGACTGACCGCTACACCAAAGGACGAGGTCGACCGCAACACCTACAACTTGTTTGACCTCGAAGACGGCGTACCGACCGACGCGTATTCGCTCGATGAGGCGGTGCGCGATGGTTTTCTTGTGCCGCCAAAGGCCGTCTCGGTACCGCTCAAGTTCCAGCGTGAAGGGATCAGGTACGACGATCTATCAGAGGAGGAAAAAGAACAGTGGGATGCGCTCGAATGGGACGAAGAGGGCGGCGTTCCGGATCGGGTAGAAGCGGCGGCGGTCAACAAATGGCTGTTCAACAAGGACACGGTCGATAAGGTGCTGGAGCACGTGATGACGCGTGGTCTGACCGTCGGGGGTGGCGACCGGCTCGGGAAGACGATCGTCTTTGCCAAGAATCAGGAGCACGCGCAATTCATTCAAGAGCGGTTCGACGCGAACTATCCGCACCTCAAAGGACACTTCGCGCGGATCATTACCTTCAAGACCGAATACGCGCAGAGCCTGATCGATAGCTTCTCCAGCAAGGAAAAGGAGCCGCATATCGCGATATCCGTTGACATGCTGGATACCGGAATCGACGTGCCCGAGGTCGTGAACCTGGTCTTTTTTAAGCTGGTGCGTTCGAAGACTAAGTTTTGGCAGATGATCGGCCGAGGAACGCGTTTATGCCGCGACTTGTTCGGACCCGGTAAAGACAAGGAGGTTTTCTATCTATTCGACTACTGCCAGAACCTGGAATATTTCAGTCAGGACATTCCCGCCACCGAAGGCCGAGTAACGGAATCGCTTGGGACGCGCTTGTTCAAGACGCGGCTGGAACTAATAGGCGAGTTGGATACGAGAATCGAGGAAGCGGCCCGCGATCTGGCAGCCGAACCGGTTTCTCCCGCCTACAACGACCCAGCCAGCGAAGCCGCCGTGCGTAAGCTGACGGCAGGGACACTCCATCGGCAGGTGAGTGCGATGAATCTCGAAAACTTCATCGTGCGCCCGAAGCGCCGGCTGGTCGAGAAGTATGCAAAGCCAGATGCGTGGCGGAGACTTTCTCCGGACGCGATGGTCGAGTTGGGCAAAGAAGTGGCGGGGCTCCCTACGGAGCTAGATCCGGAGAACGAGGAGGCGAAGCGCTTCGATCTCTTGATCCTTCGGCTGCAGCTCGCCCTTTTAAGAAGCGAGCCGGGCTTTGAGCGCTTGCGGAAGCAGGTGATGGATATAGCCGACCTGTTGGAGGAGAAGAAGGCAATACCGATGGTGCAGGAGCAGATGGCGCTGATTCTCGACGTGCAGACAGATGAGTGGTGGCAGGACGTGACCGTGCCGATGTTGGAGAGCGTGCGGCGAAGAATCCGGAACCTAGTACAGCTTATCGAGAAACAACGCCGCAAGCCCATCTACAGCGACTTCGAAGACGAGATGGGCGACGAGACGACGGTCAACTTACCGGGCCTCGGTAAGGGCATGGACTACACGAAGTTCCGAGCCAAGGCGCAAGCATTTCTCCGGGGGCATCAGGATCACATCACTATCAACAAGCTGCGCATGAACCGGCCACTAACGACATCCGATCTTGCGGAGTTACAACGCATGTTAATAGAGAGCCGCATCGGTTCTGCGGAGGATATCCGCCGCGCAAGTGAAGAGTCACGCGGACTCGGTTTGTTCGTGCGCTCGCTCGTGGGGATGGACCGAGAGGCAGCCAAAGAAGCGCTAAGCACGTTCCTAAAAAGCAGAACACTCACTAGTAGTCAGATCGAGTTTTTGAATCTAATCGTCGACCATTTAACGGAGCAGGGTGTTATAGAGCCAGCTCGGCTGTATGAATCACCATTTACCGATCTAAATCCCCGAGGGCCGGAAGGTGTGTTTAGTGGCGCGCAGGTCGACGAGTTGATCTCATTGCTTGGCGAAGTTCGGCAACGAGCGATCGCATAGAAAGCGTCGTGAGTGATCCGAATTCGCCGGTCTCTTGCCGATTTTATTAGTGAAAGCGCTTGAAGCAACCCCATAGAAACCTCTTCTACTACTATCGCGGTCCCGCTCCTGACGGGACCGAGAATAGCTACATATTCGAGCGGCAGCTCGAAGACAACGCGACGAAGGCGTTGATATACGTCTTAGAGCATTCAGATCGAACCGCGGTTTTAAAGCCGTTTCTGCGTGAAATTGTTCAGCTCGATGCCAAATGCGAACCCAGCGGCATTCAGTTCGCGCTGCAACGGGTGGATATTGCTCGCCCAAATGTTCGGCGAAAGCTCGCGCTGGCGATTGCTCCCAGCCTCGCTTTGGACGATCGCAAGCGAGACGCTAAACATTCTGGGCGTCCGGATGCTTGGATATGGGAAGAACAAGAGTTTGCAATCCTGATCGAGACGAAGGTTGTTGGAGCGGCCGATAAGTCGCAGATATACCGACACATCGATACTGCGCGGGGATGGAGTCGGGACGACAGCAGAATGCTCTGTATTTCCTGGACACAAATATATCGATTCTTCAAGTCGAGAACAGGCCACAAGTTAGATCCGATAAGCAAGCTGCTCGTCGAGGAGTTTCTGGAGTACCTGAATATGATCAGCGTTACGAATGAAACGACATTTGAATTTGAGGACTTCGCGTTTTTTGCGCTGAGCGCGGAGGATCGGTCGCCAATGCATAAGAGGGCGGTGAGCTCTAAGCTCACGCGCTTTGCCGAACAGCTGCTGAAGACAAAGGAGCTGCGCGGGATAGTGGCACTCTACGGCGCCAAAGTACGAACGAACGATGATGCATTTTCCCCCGGTACTTTCCGAGGTACTGCCACCAACTTCTGGGTTACGGTGGGACCAAAGAAGCGAAGAGAAGATTGTCACTTGACGATTCGAATCACCGAGCAGGGAATCCGACTAGATACATTCGCCCCACATCGAAGATTCACGAAGAGATTGCTCGGGGCGCTCCGGGCCGACGCTGGCGGATTTTTAAAATCCATAGCAGGAATCCCCAAGGAAGAGTCGTTTTGTATACGCCTGCGGGAAGCGTACTATTCGAATCCGGGTAGCTCTTATAAGGGACAGCGAATAGATCGGATATCAGACTACCTGGAATTTCACCCTTCCTTCCTGAGCCGCGATAACATTGAGAGATTGTTAATAGAGCCGGTCGCGAAACGGCTACAGATGAAAACACTTAGGCCGGAAGTCTTTCTTGTGCGCGAGTTTCAGTTAAGCGAAATAATCGGACGACCAAGAGCCGTGAGCGTCGTGGCGGCGGCTGCGTCTAAATTGACGCCGTACTTACGTTGGGCGCTTGAGGCTACGAATTAAGTGCATGACGGATCAACGCAGCCGGCTGTCCAAACAAAGTGAGCTTTCAATGTTCGGGTGAGAGCTAGCAATCGAGAACCCTTACCCCGGCGACCGCGTGCTCGCCAAGAAATTCACGGAGTAGTCGCGCGTACCGTGCGAGCCGAGCTGAATCGGCGACTACATACGGCGGTCGAACAGGTGAAGAAATCGTCCATGCCCAAGGACTGTATTGAATGGACAAAGAAGGCCGATACAACGTTTCGCACCTGACCGAGGCGCAATACGAGCCAGGGTCGGGCGATACTGTGCTGAAAAATCTTCTCGGAATCAATGCCGTTGAAGAAATGGATCGTATTGAAACGGAGAAGCTTCAGGAGACGATGGACCGGCTCGTTCGTATGTACGACGCGGCTCACGTCTTTACAGCGAATGATATTTGCGAGATTCACAAGAGTTGGCTGGGCGACATTTATGAATGGGCGGGGAACTACCGGCAGGTGAACGTGAGCAAAGGCAGCTTTCCGTTCGCGGCCGCCGCTCAAGTACCAAAACTGATGCAGGACTTTGATAGACAGGCGTTGCGGCGCCATACCCCTTGCGATTTTGAGAGCCGTGACGAAGTGATTAATGCGTTAGCCGAAACGCATGTAGAGCTGGTCTTGATTCATCCGTTTCGTGAGGGGAACGGTCGCATCGCGCGAGTGCTGTCGACACTGGCACTACAAGCGGGTCTGCCGCTGCTCAATTTTAGTGACATCGCCGCCGGAGAAAAGAAAGAAGAGTATTTTGCTGCTGTGCGGGCGGGATTGGATCGAAACTACGAACCGATGAAGAAGATTTTTTCAGAGATTATCGAGAAGTCGCTTTTGAGTCTCTGAGTCGAGCAAGGTTCTCGATTCAAGCAACGTCTTGGCTATCGACTTCACGGTTTTTCCCGTCTCGATCGCCGTTGAGCTGGAGACGTTGGTAATCAATCCCTTTCGATATTCGACAGAGACTCGCAAATAGCGGTTGGTTTCAATGAGCGGTTTGCGTCGCATGTTGTCAGCTTAGCAGCACGCTGCCATTTTGGCATCAGCAGAAAGTTCGCAAAAAAGATCATAGTGGTGTGCTGGCGCGGACCCGAGCATGAATTCAAAACTGTGCCTGGCCGTGGAGCAGGCGAAGAAGCCGTCCATGCCCAAGGACGCGGGCGCGAGTCTCGCGGCGGCTTTTCCCGAGAAGACGGACGAGCCGCCTCGTATTTCCTCAGTAGGTCCTAACCGTCACTTAAACGTCTGCGTTCCCGGCACGTATTTCTTCCCCCAGCGCACGATCGCGAGCAGCACCTCTCCGAGCGCTTTGCCTTTCTCGGTGAGGGTGTAGGCGTAGCGCACCGGGCGCTCCTGGTACGCCGCGCTCGTAATGATTCCCCCCTCCTCGAGGCGCTTTAGACGGTCGGCGAGAATGCTGGTCGGGATGCCTTCGGGCGACTCGGCGAGCTCCTTGTAAGTCTGCTTGCCGTGGAGCAGGTCGCGGACGACGAGCAGCGACCACTTGTCCCCGACGATGTCGAGAGTGTTCGCGACCGGGCAGCGGGAGCGCGCAAAACCTTGGGATTTCTTCGTCTTCGCGTTCATCGGATCTTCTCGGTTCTAGTCACTTGCAAAGCCGAAGTGACTCTGCTAACTTGGCCAAGTAACTTCAATATCGAAAGTTACTACCCAGGAGGCACCATGTCAAACAGCGCTTCATTGCGGGCTAGCCCAGAATCAGGTTATCGAGATTGCTTTGTCGCAAACACAACTCCTCGCAATGACAAACAAGGGTCTGTCATTGCGAGCCTCGCCGCGGAGCCGGGGGAGGAGTCATGAGCGCGTTGCCTTCGAGGGAGGACGTAAACACTTCCACGCCGGCGGCCGCGCTGCGTGGTGAAAATGCGCCGCCGGCCGCGCGCAGCGCATCGGTGCGGTCCGCGCCGCTCGACGGTCCGATCACCCGGCGGCTGCTCGGGCTCGCCTGGCCGGTGCTGGCGGTGCTGACACTGCAGACGTTCGTCGGCGTCGCGGAAACTTACTTCGTGAGCTACCTCGGCACGGACGCCGTCGCCGGCGTCACGCTCGTTTTTCCGGTGTTCATGCTGATGGTGATGATGTCGAACGGCGGCATCGGCGGCGGCGTGTCGTCGGCGATTGCCCGCGCGGCCGGCGCCGGCCGCCATCGCGACGCCGAGGCGCTGGTGCTGCACGCCGCCGTCATCGGCGTGCTTTTCGGCGCGCTCTTCACGCTCGGCGTTTGGGCGGGCGGCCCCGCGCTCTTCCGCGGCATGGGCGGGCGGGACGCGGCGCTCGGCAACGCGACGCTCTACGCGAACGTGCTGTTCCTCTCGGCCGTTCCCGGCTGGGTGGCCAATCTGCTCGCGGCGGCGCTGCGCGGCGTCGGCAATGTGCGGGTGCCCGCGATCGTAACGGCGGGCGGCGCGCTGTTGACGCTCGCTTTGTCGCCGCTCTTCATTTTCGGCTGGGGTCCGGTGCCGTCGATGGGCGTGGGCGGCGCGGCCCTCGCGGTCACCTGCTTTAACGTCGGTTCGCTCATCGCCCTCGTGCTGTACATGCGCTCGGCGCGCAGTCCTATTCGCCTCGCGCCGGCGAAGCTCGAGTGGCGCCTGTTCAAGGACATTCTCCGCGTCGGGCTGCTCTCTGCCGTCGGTACCGTGCTTGCGAACCTCACGGTAATCGTGACGACGGGGCTCGTCGGTGCGTACAGCGTCGATGCGATCGCCGGCTACGGGTTGGCGTCCCGGCTCGACTACCTGCTTATTCCGCTGCTCTTCGCGCTCGGTACCGCGTCCGTGACGATGGTCGGAACCAATGTCGGCGCGGGTCAGCACGTGCGCGCCCGCCGCATCGCCTGGACCGGCGCGCTGCTGTCGGTGCTCGCGACGGGCGCGATCGGCATGGCGGCCGCGCTTTATCCCGGGGCGTGGATGCATATTTTCAGCAACGACCTCAATGTCGTCGGCGCCGGATCGGCCTACCTCACGCGCGTCGCGCCGCTTTATGCGCTGTTCGGCGCCGGCATGGCACTTTATTTCGCGAGCCAGGGCGCGGGCAAGATGGCGTGGCCGTTCGCGGCCAGCCTCGTTCGCTTCGCCGTGGTGATGATCGCCGGCGGCTACTGGGTGCACGAAGTGAGCGGTTCGTTGAACGGCCTCTACTGGGCCATCGCCGCGAGCTACCTGCTTTTCGGCGGCATTAACCTGTATGGGATGGCGAGCGGCCGCGGATGGGGACGGCGGCAGGCTCGCCATGCGGCGGCCGAAGGCGCCTCGGCGTGACGGTGGGTCCGCTCTGACACACCCCCCTTCCATCCGCTTATGCGGACACCTTCCCCCTCAAGGGGGGAAGGCGCCTTGATGCGATTGCGCCATGAGGCAACGGCGTGGTCTGCGAGTGTCGAGCCATCTCCGGCACACCCCCCTTCCG
>JAJPKH010000091.1 GCA_021323795.1 Acidiferrobacteraceae bacterium
ACGGAAGTTTCATTTGATTGTACTGCCCGCATAAGCGGGCATCCGGGTTTTTGTTTTCGGCAACAATTGCTTCGACATCAGGCGCTACGGAACGGTCTTGAACCCCAAGGGTTACTTCGCTCTCATTCTCCATGCGCACCTGCCGTTCGTGCGGCATCCGGAGCACGAGCGCTTCCTGGAGGAAGACTGGTTCTTCGAGGCGCTGACCGAGACATACCTTCCTCTCCTCGATGTCTTCGAGGGGCTCGCGAAGAGCGGCATCCACTTCCGCGTCACCATGTCGTTGACACCGCCGCTCCTTTCCATGATGACCGACCCGCTGCTGCAAAGCCGCTACGTGCGTTATCTCGACGAACGCCTGCAAGCGCTCGAAGGCGAGCGCCGGCGCACGGCGGGCGATCCGTATTTCCATCCGGTGGTCGAGTTCTACACGCATCACTACGAGCGCTTGCGCCAACGCTTCGTGGAGCAGGACCGGCACGACGTGACGCAGGCGTTTCGCCGGCTCATGGAAGCCGGCCATCTCGAGCTCATCACCTGCGCCGCGACGCACGGCTACTTGCCGTTGTTGTCCGTGAATCCCGAGAGCCTTTACGCGCAACTGTCGATGGCGGTGCGCACGCATCAGCGCATTCTCGGCCGGCGACCGCGCGGCATCTGGTTGCCCGAGTGCGGCTACACGCCCGGCGTCGATCGCCTGCTCAAGGAATTCGGCATCGACTTTTTCATTCTCGATTCGCATGGTTTGCTCAATGCCGATCCGCGGCCGAAATACGGCGTGCACCGGCCGATCCGTACACCCGGGGGACCGGCGGCGTTCGGGCGCGATTACGAATCGTCGAAACAGGTGTGGTCCGCGGACGAAGGTTATCCGGGCGATCCGGCGTACCGGGATTTCTATCGCGACGCGGGGTTCGACGTGCACGAGCCGCACATCGAGGCGCTGCATCACGCCGGCGTGCCGACGTTTACCGGTCTTAAATATCACCGCATCACCGGGAAGACCGATTGGAAGGAACCGTACCACCCGGGATGGGCGCGCGAGCGCGCCGCCGAGCATGCGGGGCATTTCATGTTCAACCGCCAGCGCCAGGTCGAATGGCTCACCTCGATACTCGATCGCCCGCCGGTCATCGTCGCGCCGTACGACGCCGAGCTTTTCGGGCACTGGTGGTTCGAAGGGCCGCAGTGGATCGACTTCTTATTAAGAAAGATCGCTTTCGACCAGAACGACGTCAAAACCATAACGCCCTCCGAGTACATCGACCGCTTCGGCGATCTGCAGCCCGCCTCCCCGCCCGAATGCAGTTGGGGCGCCGGCGGCTTCCACGAAGTTTGGCTGAACGGCGCGAACGACTGGATCTATCCGTACCTGCACGACGGCGCGAAGCGCATGAGCGGCCTGGTGCGAAGGTTTCAGCACGCCGACGGCCGCCTGCGCTGGGTGCTGGATCAGGCGAGTCGCGAGTTGCTGCTCGCGCAATCGAGCGATTGGGCGTTCATCATGAAGACCGGAACCAGCGTCGATTACGCGGTGCGCCGGTTCAAGACGCACATTCACCGCTTCGATCGTCTCGCGAATATGATCGAACGCGACAACTACGACGAAGGCTATTTGAACGCGATCGCCTCACGCGACACGATCTTCCCGGACATCGATTACCGCGTGTTCCAGGCTCGACCGCATCTCTGAGCGGCAACGAAAACGTCCCCCCTTTTCCTTCGTAGAACGCAAGGGCGCATAGCGCAGCGTATTGCGCCGCACGACCTCTTCGAATGCTTCGGCAATTCCACGAGGAGTCGACAAATTCGCAAAGATCAGCGCCGGTAACGGGCCGTGATAGCGAAGCGCGGCGGCGCATGCGATGCTCACCTTGCCCCCGGCACTCTCCGCGTCTTCAAGAACTCGTCGAGCGTTTCGCCGCGGAACGCCGCGATTATTTCCGGGTTGGAGACACCCTTCACGCGTCCGAGCTTCTCGAGCAAGAAAAAGCTCGCGCCGTAGCGGATCAGTGCGACCCAATCGAGATCGCGGACCATGCGGCGTTCCTCCGCGCTCAAGCTCGCTTGCTCGAATGCCGCGTCCGGATTTTGCTTGAAGAGATCGCGCTTCGCCGGAACGGTCAGGCCGTGGAGGAAGCGGTTGAGGCGCAGCGCCCGCGCGCTCGCGGCGAGGTCGAAGAGATGCGTGCCTTCGAGGTTCTCGACGCCTTTGAGCTGACCGTTCATGCCGCCACACACGGTCGGCGCGACCTCTTCTCTACGCTTGCTGCCTTTACCGCTTTCGTCTTCGGTTTCTTCGTCGTCTTCACCGCCGGTCCTCGAACAACGCCACTGCCATCGCGGCGGTCACCGGAAACACATAACGCAAGCGTATTGCGCCGCGTGCTCTTTGATCAGTGCGCTCATGCTGCGGCGCGTGATCGGCGCGCCCTCTTCGCCATCTTCGGCCTTTTGGCAGCCTTCACCGCTTTCTCCACCGGTTCCTCGAACAACGCCACCGCCATCGCGGTCGTCATCGGCAGGTAATAGTTCTGGTGAATTTTCTTCGCGCGCGGCGACAGCGCGCCGCGCATCGCGAGCCACATGATCTCCTCCGCCCCTTCGGTGCCGCCGAGCCGGATGTAATCGGCGTGGCGCATCGCGGCGAGCTTCTTTGGATTGCGCGCGATCAGGTCGAGGAATTGCTTATCCCACTTTTCGTTGTTGAAGCCGGCACGGCTGCCGTTCAACTGATGCGACAAGCCTCCGGTGCCGATAACGACGATCTTGAGATCCTCGGGATACGAAAGCAGCGCGCGGCGCACCGCGAGCCCAAGCTTGAAACAGCGCAGCGGTGTGGGAATCGGGTGCTGCAGCACATTGATCTCGATCGGCACGATGCGCCCCGGCCAGTCCGGCGCGGGCGGCCAGAACATGGTGAGCGGCGAATGCACGCCGTGGTCCACCGCCAAGTCCTGCCACACCGAAATGTCGAACTCATCATTAATAAGCGATTCGGCCAGGTGCCGCGCGAGCGCCGGATGTCCCTTGAGCGGCGGTATCGCACGCGGCCCCATGCCCTCGTCGGCGATGGGAAAGGATTCGCTCACGCCGAGCGCGAAGGTCGGGTAGTGGTCGAAAAAGAAGGTGGTCGCGTGGTCGTTGTAGAAGAAGACCAGCACGTCGGGCTGCTTTTTCGCGAGCCAGGCTTGCACCGGCTCGTAGCCGGCAAAGAGCGGCGCCCAGTCGGGGTCGCTGCGCTTCCCCTTGTCGTACGCGACACCAATGGTTGGCACGTGCGAGGTGCCGATGCCGCCGAGGATTCTCGCCATGAAACGATTCTAACGCGTAGTCATAGGGAGAGCGACGAGGGACACCCGCGATCTGCAGCGAGGCAAGGCTCCGCCGAGATTCCCCCAGTCGAGCAAGGCACCGGCCTCGGTCCCTGCGATCAAACAAAGATCTCGGCCACGCTCGTGCGTATCCCCCACCGAGCGAACTCCGGGATGAATTCATCGAGCGCGAGCAACCCCATGCAGGGCGTGGCGCCGCGCAGTGCTATGTCTCCGCGCAACAGCTTTTGTGCGAGGAGAATGGCCGCCATGCAAGGAATTTCGGGGCCATGATTACCGTCGGCCACGAGATGCCAGTCGACGCGGGACTTTCTGCCATCCTGCTTCGTGCCCGCAAGGCTTACCCACATGCCCCCGCGCTCACTGCCCAAGTGATCAAGCCAGGAGGCGGCGCGATCAAGGGAGGCCGCCCATCGCTCCAACGGTATCGCCAAACCCGAGCGCTTCATCTGAGCAACCGCCGCCAACAGGAAATGCTGCACACCGAGCTCAAGCGCCGCGCGAAACTGAACGGTTTTAACGCCAGCATATCGCACCGGGAAAAGCTCCAGATCGGGTACGTCGCAGGCGGCGGCCCACCGCGTGCCAAGCTCGCCCAGCCTCAGGCGACGGAGTTCCTGCCACCCGTGCGCCGTGCGCCATGATCCATTGGTCCACCACCTGAACGGGTTGCCGAGATAACTGAAGACCGCCCGCAGAGTCGCGACCCCGCGCGGTGCGCGCTGTGCAGGGGCGATGCAGATTTGGATTTCATCGAGGGATGAAAAACGATCTTGTAGTGCGTCGATCACAGCCGATGAAAGTGCCGGCAGCGTGCTGGCTCCGGTGACAGCCGCTCGCCCGGCTGCCTGCGCGAGCGGGTCAACCGCGCGGGCGAAATCCGCGACAAAGGAGCGCCCATCCGCGAGATCGACATAGTGCGCACCAGCGGCAAGACTTGCGCACGCAACGCGATAGTCCTGCCCCTGAAATGGACCGACGCAATGGACAACTACGTGCGGCGATAGCTTGCGCACCGCCGACGCGAAGTCAGCATCAAAAGCATCAAGGCGAGCTTTGCCGACTCGAGATCCGAACGCGGCTTCGCCGTGCCCGCGGTCCGGATCGCGGCCGGCCGCGATCACTTCGACGTTTCTTTGCGCAAGCGCGTGACAGATGCGCGCCCCGAAGTTTCCGTACCCTCCCAAAACCAAAACGCGCATGCGGTTCGCGGCAGTCTTCTGTGAAATATTGGCGGGGATAGTAGCGAAAATGCGATCTGAGCCCAATGTTGGGTACGGGGCCCCAGCCAATCGGGCGCGGGCGCCGGAACAGGGTGAGCGGCGAGCGCACGCCGTGATCCACCGGCAGGTCCTGCTATACCGACCCGTCTAAGTCATCATTAATAAGCGACTCGGCCAGGTGGTTAGACGGCATTTCGGAAGACTGTCGCACATTCGACAGAAATTCGCGCAGCGAACCACGGTAGAGCCGAATACGTTTCCCGGCGGGTCGGATTAACGGAAAACCGTTCAAGATAAACGCCGCCTCGACATTAATCGACGGCGTGTAGCTCCGAGCCGAGGACCTGCCTGTCCTTTCATTGAAGTAATTCCGCTTTCACTTATGATCGACTCCTCGATCACCAAGGATTCGAACCGGTGAAACGGACAACACGGCTTAGCTTCGAGCACCAGCTCACTTTTGCAACGACACGGCGCAAACGACGCGGGCGCTGGCTTTTCCTGGCGCTGCTGCTTCTGCTCGTCGGCGGCGTCGCGGCTTACACCGTCGCGCGGGAACTAACGCGTCGCCCGCCCGAGACGTTTCCGTCGGCGACGGCACTACCGACGGCGGCGCCGGCCATCGCGCGACCCGCGGCTGCGAAAGAACCGTCCGGCAGCAAGGTTCAAGTCGTCGTCCAGCGCACCGACACGATCGAGCGGATTTTCTCGCAATTGAAGCTTAGCGGCGCTGACCTGAAAACGCTCCTCGACATCCCCGGCGTCGGCCCGAGCTTCATACAGCTTAAGCCCGGCGATAGGCTCACCGTCGTTCACGATGGGGCCGTGTTGCAAGCGATCAACCGCCGCATCAGCGAGACCGAAGTCCTGTCGGTGACGCGCGGCGAGAACGGCTTCGCCGCTGAACGCATCATCACCTGGGATGAAACGAAACCGCCGCAGGTGCTCGGCAGCGACCGAAGCTCTTAGTGCATTGAGCCTCGGACGTGAACGATCGATGCGGTAGCTCGGCGACTCTTCGCGCAATAAAGTTTCTATCGTGCTCAAAGTCACGCTGACATAGCATCGCCGATTTCCTCGGCTCTATTCCGCGTACGCCCGCTTCAGGTTTTCGATATCGATCTTCTTCATCTGAAGCATTGCGGCAAAAGCCTTCTGGGATTTTTTTGAATTCGGGTCCTTGACCATCTCTAACAAGATAGCGGGGACCACTTGCCATGAAAGGTCGTATTTATCCTTGAGCCAGCCGCACTGCTGCGCCTTTGCATCGCCGCCGGCGGAGAGCTTGGCCCAGTAATAGTCCACTTCTTCCTGCGTCTCGCAATTGACGACGAGCGAGATCGCCTCATTAAACTTGATCCGGGCTCGACTGAGTCAAGCTCGCCGATCAGTCGGTCCGCGGCGCGCCGTAAACGCGCTCGGCATTGCCCCATGCGAGCGCCCGAGCGGTCGGTTGCGGAAATTGGCCGAGAATAACGCGCCATTGTTTCACCACCTGCGCGTATACCGCCCACCGGAAATCCTTATGGGCATCGGTGGCAAACATGAAACGATCCGGATATTTTTCCAAGAGCTCGCGCCATTCGGGGAGCAGTTTTCCGCAGTTGTCCACGATTGGGCCCCCCAACATTTCGGCTTTCTCTTCGCTGGACACCGCGCCTTGAGCCTTTTCCTTCTTCGACAGGGTGACCATCACGTTGGCGTGCGATGACACGACCGTCCGCACCTGATCGGCGGAGGCAAAGCCGGCGTGCGGCCAAATAAACGTGACATTCGGAAAGCGCGAGTAAAGCGCGTGGAAGGCGGGCCAATCTCTATTCCAGTCGTACACCTCCCAGTGGATCATCACCGGTATTTTGCGTCCCTCCAGCGCGGTGAGCAGCTTGTTCACGTTCTTTCCGTCCGGCGCGACGTATCGCTCTCCTGTCAGCGTTCGTTCGCCATGGCTCTTGTCCGCATGGGCGAACAGGATTTCACCGACAAACTGGAAGCGCGGGTCTTGCAGGTGGGAAAGAGTCTGTTCAACAAACCAGCCGGCTAGGTCGCCGCCCTGATCGAACGGCTTCGGTGTCCCGATCACGAAGCGCTGCCCGAAGCGCCGTTTCAAGGACAATACCGCCGACTCGCCGTTGCGTTTTTTATGGAGCCGGGCGAAGAGCGCCATTCGGGCGACGCCGGATGAGTCCAATGCCGCCGTCACCGTGTCGGCCATCGCCGACTCGATCTGCGCCATCGCATCGAACATCGGCCCGACATATTCGATGTTGGCTTGATCGCCGGCGCAGCGCGGCTCATCAGCCCAGGCGCCACCGGCGGAAGCAAGAACCGTAACCACAAACGCGAGCGGCGGCACGCGGCAAACAAAACGGCGGTTCACCATACGGTGTAGACCATGACGAACCCGGAGGCGACCATCCCCGTGAGAGCGAGCAAGAACAGC
>JAJPKH010000040.1 GCA_021323795.1 Acidiferrobacteraceae bacterium
TCATTCTCGGCCGGCAGACCGACCGTCACGCGCAGGTGATTCGGCATGCCGTAACTCGCGACCGGTCGCACGATGACGCCTTTGCGCAGCAACGACTCGTACGCGGCGTTGGCCGGCCGGCCGATATCCATGGTAATGAAGTTCGCCACCGACGGAATGAAAGGCAGCTTCAGCCGCTTCAATCCCTCGATCAACTGGCGCAGCCCGTCCCTATTCACCGCGATGCTGCGTTGCAAGTGCTCCTCGTCCGCGAGCGCGGCTTCCGCCGCCGCGGCGCCGACGCTGTTGACGTTGAACGGTTGGCGCACGCGGTTGAGATAATCGGCGACCTCGCGCGTGGATACGCCGTAGCCGACCCGCAATCCGGCGAGACCGTACGCCTTCGAGAACGTGCGCGTCACGACGACGTTCGGATAGCGCGCGATCCACCGAACCGCATCGGGATAGGCCGGCTCCTCGACGTACTCGAAGTACGCCTCATCGACAACGACCAGCGCATGCGACGGCACCTGCTGCACGAACGCCTCAAGCTCGTCGCGCGACAACCAGGTACCGGTGGGATTGTTCGGGTTGGCGATAAAAACGAGCCGCGTGCGCGGCGTAATCGCGCGCTGCATGCCGGCGAGATCGTGACCCCAATTCCGGGCCGGCACCACCACCGGCCGCGCGCCGACCGCGCGCGTCACCAATTCATAAACGGCGAAGGCGTGCTGAGCATAAATGACTTCGTCGCCGGAGCTCGCGAATGCGCGCGCCACGAATTCGAGCACGTCGTTGGAGCCGTTGCCGAGCGTTATCTGCTCCGGTGCCACGCCGAGCTTGTCGCTCAATGCCCGCTTCAGGCTGAAGCCGCCGCCGTCCGGATAACGCGCGATATCGCCGAGCGCCGCTTGCGCGGCGGCGAGAGCGCGCGGGCTCGGACCGATCGGGTTCTCGTTGCTTGCGAGCTTGATTGCGTCCTCGATGCCGTATTCGCGCGCCAACTCCGACAGCGGTTTGCCCGGCTGATAGGGCTCGATCGCCTGCACGCCCGGAACGACCAAGGAACGAGCATCGAAGCGCACGGCGTCCTCTCAGCGCACGGCCTTCGGATAGGAACCGAGGCACTTATAGAGCGCGGCTTCGCGCTCGAGCAACGCCAGCACGCGCGCGACTTTGGGATCGCGCTGGTGCCCTTCGATGTCGACGAAGAAAACGTATTCCCAGATGCTTCGACGCGAGGGTCGTGATTCGATGCGCGTCATGTTGATGCCGTGGCGCGCGAGCGGCGCGAGCAGCTTGTGCAGCGCTCCGGGACGATTCTTGCCGGACAAGAGCAGCGTGGTTCGGTCCGCTCCGGACGGCCGCGTCTCCAGATCGCCGATGACGAGAAAACGCGTGGTGTTGTCGGGCCGGTCCTCGATGTTGCGCGACAGGGCGTGCAATTCATACAGCTTCGCGGCCGAGTCGCCGGCGATAGCGAGCGTGGTATCGTCCGTGGCGGCGAGGCGCGCTGCTTCCGCGTTACTGCCGACCGGCTCCCGCGCGATGCCGGGGAGATGCGAATCGAGCCATTCGCGGCATTGCGCCAGCGACTGCGGGTGGGACACCACCCGCTTCCATCCGCTCATATCCGTGCGCCGGCCGAGCAGATGATGATGTACGCGCAGCAGCACTTCGCCGCAGATCTTGAGGGACGACACCAGGAACATGTCCAGCGTGTGATTGACTACGCCCTCGGTCGAGTTCTCGACCGGGACGACGCCGAAGTGCACATTGCCCGATTCGACCTCGCGGAAAACTTCATCGATGGCGCCGAGCGGCGCGGTACCGACGCTCTGGCCGAAGTGTTTGAGAGCGGCTTCCTGCGTGAAGGTCCCGGCCGGCCCGAGGAAGGCTATTTTAAGCGGCGATTCGAGCGCCAGGCACGCCGACATGATCTCGCGAAACAAGTGCGCCATGTGTTCGTTCGAGAGCGGACCGCTGTTGCGCTCGAGCACAGTGCGTAGGATTTCCGCCTCGCGCTCCGGACGATAA
Organism: Acidiferrobacteraceae bacterium; assembly: GCA_021323795.1. GTDB lineage: Bacteria > Pseudomonadota > Gammaproteobacteria > Acidiferrobacterales > Sulfurifustaceae > JACQFZ01. The sequence continues at coordinate 2,017 of JAJPKH010000040.1, forward strand.
AAATGCTTGTCGCCGTTCTGGCTCTTCGCCTGCGCGATGGTCTGCGCGTATTGCGCGCGGCGGGAAATCAGCGCCTGGATCTTCTCGTCCAGCGCGTCGATCTTCTCGCGCAGTTCGCGCAGCCGCTCCTCGTCGTTGCTTCGTTTGGTGGAGCGGGCCGGCGCCGTCCGGCTCATTGCGCCGGCGGCGGATCGACGATCCGAGCCATCAAAACCCCCTTGATCGACGCGACCCGCGCGCGCACGGCGTCCGGTACGGCACTATCGAGGTCCACGACCGTGTAAGCGAGCTCGCCGCGCGACATATTGACCATATCGCTGATGTTGAGCCCGGCCTGGCCGAACGTCTCGGAGATCTGTCCGAGCATGTTCGGCACGTTGGCGTTGGCGCAGATGAAACGATGCTTGGTCCCGCGCGGCACCACGACTTCGGGAAAGTTCACGGAGTTGCGGATACACCCGTTTTCGAGAAAATCTTTTACTTGCTCCGCCACCATGATCGCGCAGTTGTCCTCCGCCTCCTGCGTGGACGCCCCGAGGTGCGGAAGCGTGATCGTGCGCGGATGGTTCTTGGTCAGGTTCGTGGGAAAGTCGCAAACGTACGCATAGATCTTACCGGAATTGAGCCCCTCCACCACCGCTTTATCGTCGACAATCCCTTCGCGCGCGAAATTCAGGATCACGGCGCCGTTCTTCATCTGCTTCAAGCGCTCGGCGTTAATCGAGTTGCGCGTGCTGTCCATCAACGGAACGTGAAACGTCACGAAGTCCGCGACGCGCAGCAAGTCGTCGATCGAGCGCGCCTTCTTGACGTCGGCCGAAAGTTGCCAGGCGCCTTCCACCGTGATGCCCGGATCGTAACCGATGACCTTCATGCCGAGCGCGACGCCGGTGTTGGCGACGATGCGCCCGATGGCGCCCAGGCCGACGACGCCGAGCGTGCGCCCGGGAAGCTCGTAACCGCCGAATTTCTTCTTGCCGTCTTCAACCGCTTTATTCAACTCCTCGTCGGTGCCTTTCAGGCTGCGCGCGAAATCCCACGCCTGGCAGATATGCCGGCAAGCGAGAATAAGTCCGGCGACCACGAGCTCCTTTACCGCGTTGGCGTTCGCGCCCGGTGCGTTAAAAACCGGAATGCCGCGCTCGCTCATCTTGGCGACCGGAATATTGTTCACGCCCGCGCCCGCGCGCCCGACCGCCTTCAGATTCGTGGGAATCTCCATGTCGTGCATCTTCGCGGAACGCACCAGGATGGCATCCGGATTCTTTACATCGGAGCCGACCCGATATCGATCAGCCGACAACCGCTCGAGGCCGAGAGGGGAAATATTATTGAGTGTCAGTATTTGATACGTCACGTGTCTAACCCTTGCTCTTTGCAAAGTCCTTCATGTAACTGATCAACGCGTCCACGCCGGCTTCCGACATGGCATTGTATATGCTCGCGCGCATCCCGCCGACGGAGCGATGACCCTTGAGCTGCAGCAGTTTCGCGCCTTTGGCGCCCTTGAGGAATTCCTCATCGAGCGTCTCTTCGCGCAGCGTAAACGGCACATTCATCCATGAACGGCACGAAACCGCGACCGGGTTCTTATAGAAACCACCGGAACCGTCGATGTAATCGTACAGCTTCTTGGCCTTGCGCTGGTTGATCTCGGCCATGGCCTTGAGGCCGCCCTTCTTCTTCAGCCACTCGAACACGAGACCGGCGATATACCACGCGTAAGTCGGAGGCGTGTTGTACATCGAGCCGTTATCCGCATGGATCTTGTAGTCGAACATCGACGGCGTGCCCGGCAAGACTTGCCCGATAAGATCTTCACGCACGATGGCGACGGCAAGGCCGGACGGCCCGAAATTCTTCTGCGCGCCGGCGTAAATCAGGCCGAATTTCGCGACGTCGAGCGGACGGGACAGGAAAGTAGACGACATGTCGGACACCAGCGGCACGTTGCCGGTGTCGGGAATCGAAAAGAATTCGACGCCGCCGATGGTTTCGTTGCCGCAGTAATGCACGTAGGCGGCGTCGGGGTCGAGCTTCCACTCGCCGCGCGGCGGAATCGTCGTGAACTTCGTCGACTCCGAGCTCGCGGCGATGTTGACGGTGCAAAACTTCTGCGCTTCTTTGATCGCCTTCTTCGACCATTCGCCGGTATGGATATAGTCGGCTTTCTTTTTGCCGCGCAGCAGATTCATCGGCACCATGGCGAATTGCGCCGTCGCTCCGCCCTGCAGGAACAGCACCTTGTAATTGGCGGGGATGGCGAGGAGCTCGCGCAGGTCCGCCTCGGCCTTCTCGGCGATGCCGATGAATTCCTTGCCGCGATGGCTCATTTCCATGACCGACATCCCGCTGCCGTGCCAGTCGAGCAGTTCTTGTTGCGCTTGCTTCAGTACGTCTTCCGGCAATACCGCGGGACCGGCGCTGAAGTTGTATACCTTTGTCATCTACGTACCCTTGAAATGTAGCGTGCGCTACGCGCACCGATTATTGCCAACACTGGAAATGGTGCGTGCGACGCACCTGTTCTGCATCCGCGATTACCCCGGCTCATCCTCATCGGTCTCGGCGACTTTCTCCAAACCCGCGAGGCGCTCCTGCTCGGAAAGTTCGATCAAACGTACGCCCTGGGTATTGCGGCCGATTACGGAAATTTCTTTCACGCGCGTGCGTATGAGCGTGCCTTGATCGGTAATCAGCATCACCTCGTCGTCCTGTTCGACGAGGCAGGCGCCGAGCACCGGGCCGTTGCGTTCGCTCGCTTGGATCGAGATGACGCCTTGGCCGCCGCGGCGATGCGCGGGGTACTCCGACAGCAGCGTGCGTTTGCCGTAACCGTTACGAGTCGCGGTAAGCACGGTGGCGAGGTCGTTGGCGCCGCTGCTTTTATCGACGATGATGAGCGACACCACCGTCTGTTTCTCTTTCAGCTCGATGCCGCGCACGCCGCGCGCGGCTCGGCCCATCGGCCGCACATCGCCTTCCACGAAGCGCACCGCCTTGCCGGCATCGCTGAACAGCAGAATTTCCGATTCGCCGGAAGTAAGGCCCACACCCACCAGCTGGTTTCCATCCTCGAGCTCGATCGCCCGGATACCGGTCGAGCGTATACGCGCAAATTCCTTGAGCTCGGTTTTCTTCACGGTGCCGTCCGACGTCGCCATGAAGATGTAACCCGGCTGCTCGAA
>JAJPKH010000010.1 GCA_021323795.1 Acidiferrobacteraceae bacterium
CCCTCCCCTTGCCCTCCCCCTCAAGGGGGGGAGTTGGTTCGCTGCGCGGTTCATGGAGAGCGAAGCGAAGCAATCTCGTCGATGGCTTGGAGATTGCGGCGCCCGTGCCGAGCGAAGCGAGGGATCGCTGCGCGGCCGTAAGGCCGAAGCGATCTCGACGAGATTGCTCCGGCGCACAAACGCTCCTCGCAACCGCCTATGACGCTTGTGCAGCGCTTCCCTAGATCAGCCGCTCCTCCGCATACGAAAGCCTGCCATCGACGACGCGCGCGGGCTCCGTGTACCGATGCGGTTGCACCTTCGTTTCATCGATGATGTGCGCTACCGGCGCGCCTTGCGCCATCAGATAGTCGGCAATGAGCGCGCGGTGGCAGCGCCACCATACGGCCTCGGCACACATGATCGCGGTGATACGACGTTCGGCGATCGCTTGCGCGCGCGCCACCGCAGCGCGAAACGCCGCCGTTTCCATATAATCCGCGTAACCGCGAAACGATGCATTGCGCCACGCGCTGTTCGATGAATCCGGCCGCGGCGTCCTTCGACCGCCGAGTTCCGGCATCCCATGGTATTCGATACCCCGCGCGGCCAGCGCCGCAGCGAGCGCGTCGTGGTTGAAATGCGGATAACGCCGCGACGCCGGAAAGCGACGCACGTCGACAACCGCTTGCACGCCGTGCGCCGCCAGCAGCGAGAGAAATTTCTCGAGCGAGCGCGTCGAATGTCCGACGGTCAGCACCATGCGGCCGCCACCGGGCGCGCGCGGTCACACGCGGTCGTGCAATCCTTCGACGCCCACCGCCTCCGCGCAATGCGCGCAACAGTAATACGTTCCGTCGCGCTCGACGCCATGCCCGACGATCTGGCAGCCGCAATGCGAGCAGCGCGGCGCGAGCGCGTGAATGGCGCACTCGAAGGAATCGAACGTATGCTCGGCGCCGCCGACGATGACTTGAAACGCCTTGTCGTATTCGTTGCCACAGACTTCACATTGGCCCATGCGAACCTCCTTGTCACGAGCAGGCTACACGCGCGGGATTGAGGAAAACAGGCTACGAGCAGCAGGACTAAGCGCCCGGTTGCCGTCGCATTTCCCTCTCCCGGGGACCGTGGAGAGGGCTAGGGCGAGGGCCTTGCATCAACGCCACCCGAATAGCTTCTAACACGCCGTGGAAAAAAGAGAGATGGCTTTGATGGATGGGGAACCTCCAATAATTCAAATGTAGGGTGGGTTGAGCGCCGCGATGCCGCACAGGATGTGCCAATTTCGCGGGAGCACATGGATGTGCGGAGCGATGCCCGCCGAACAATATGATTCGGTCCGCCGCTTGCGCGGCTTGACCCGACCTACAGGAGAAGCAATTTTTAGACTTTCCTCGATCTTAATTCGCATGCTCCCTCGCATCTTCCACCAACGCCTCCATCAACACGCTCATATCCTCCGGCACCGACGCGCTCCAGCGCAATTCTTCGCCGGTTTGCGGATGTCGCAGCGAAAGTTTCACGGCGTGCAGCGCCTGGCGCTTGAACCCGCGCAGCAGTTCCGTTAAACGGGCGCTCGCGGCCGGCGGAACGCGCAAGCGCCCGCCGTACACCGGGTCGCCGATGACCGGAAAGCGCAAATGCGCCATGTGCACGCGGATCTGATGCGTTCGTCCCGACTCGAGCGTAACCTGCACCAGCGTGTGCGCGCGATATTTGCGCATGACGCGATAGTGGCTCACCGCCTCGCGGCCGCGCTCGGTCACCGCCATGCGTTTGCGATCGACGCGATGCCGGCCGATCGGCGCTTCCACGGTGCCGCCGGCGACCATGACGCCGTTCACGATCGCGATGTACTCGCGCGAGATTCGCCGCGACTGCAGATCGTCACTGAGCCGCTGGCGCGCCTGCTCGGTGCGCGCGACGACCATCAACCCGGAGGTGTCTTTATCGAGACGATGCACAATGCCCGCGCGCGGCAGGCGCGCGAGCTCCGGCGCGTGGTGCAACAGCGCATTGAGCAACGTGCCGCGCGGGTTTCCGGCGCCCGGGTGCACCACGAGCCCGGCGGGCTTGTTGACGACGATGAGACTTTCGTCCTCGTAAACGATATCGAGCGCAATCGGCTCGGCGGTATCGGTCGCGATCGCCGCCGTCGGCTCGCGCACCTCGACGCGCTCACCGCCCCGGACCTTGTCGCGCTTGCGCGGCGCGCGCTCGTCGAGCAGCACGCGGCCGTCCGCGATCCACTGTTGCAATTGCGAACGCGTCACGTCGGGGAACAGGGCGGCGAGCGCCTGGTCCAACCGGCGGCCGGCGTAGTCGCGCGGAATCTCGGCGACGCGCACCTTTGCTTTGGTCATGCCAGTCAGTATGATCCTCCCGACTCCTAGGCGGCACAGTGTAGCCGCGCGGTTGAAAGTTCACGAGGTAGAGATGCAGCGTCTTGCCGGAATTGCCGTGTTGATCGCCGTCGGCGCGCTCTGCGCCTGCGCCAGCGTCCTCGATCCCACCCGGGATTGGACCGCCGAACGCTTCTATCAGGAGGCGAAGGAGAAGATGGCGGCGGGAAGCTGGGGCGACGCCATCAAGAATTTCGAGCAGCTCGAAGCGCGCTTTCCCTACGGCCGCTATACCGAGCAGGCGCAACTCGAGGTCGCGTACGCGCAGTACAAGGACAACGAACCGGCCCTCGCGCTCGCCGCCGCCGACCGGTTCATCCGTTTGCATCCGACGCATCCGAACGTCGACTATGCGTATTACCTGAAGGGCGTGATCAACTTCCGCGACGAGAAAAGCCTGTTCCACGCGCTGTTCGGTTACCACGAGGACATGTGGGACCGCGATCCGAAAACCGCGCGCGAGTCCTACAACGCCTTTCGCGAAGTGGTCGAGCGCTTTCCGAAGAGCCGCTACGCGAAGGACGCGGCGGACCGCATGAGATACCTCATCGACGCGCAAGCGCGCTATGAGGTGCATGTCGCCCGGTATTATCTGGATCGCGGCGCTTACGTGGCGGCGGCCAATCGCTGCAAGTACGCGTTGGAAAATTATCCGCGCACGCCCGCGGTCGAGGACGCGCTCGGCATCCAGGCCAAGGCGTACAAGCTCATGGGGCTCACGAAACTCGCGGATGACACGACGCGCGTGCTGCGGACGAATTTTCCGAACAGCCGCTACTTCAAGGAAATCGACGCAATCAAGACGGCGCAATCAAAGTAGCGCCTGCCCTCCCCTTGCCCTCTGGTCGCTCCCGACTTCCTGTCTCCGTGCCGTACAGGGACGTACCAATGTCGCGAGAAGCAGGATGCTGAGAGCGACCGACCTTAGTGCGTCCCTGCACGTCACCTCAAGGGGGGAGGGGGAGTTGGTTCGCGCTAACGCGCCTCCCCCCTCCCCTTGCCCTCTGGTCGCTCCCGACTTCCTGTCTCCCGCGACCTTAGTGCGTCCCTGCACGTCACCTCAAGGGGGGAGGGGGAGTTGGTTCGCGCTAACGCGCCTCCCCCCTCCCCTTGCCCTCCCCCTCAAGGGGGGAGGGGGAGTTGGTTCGCGCTAACGCGC
>JAJPKH010000170.1 GCA_021323795.1 Acidiferrobacteraceae bacterium
GGCAGACCGATGTCCAGAATGATGATTTGCGGCAGATGCTCGCGTGCGAGATCGAGCGCCTCCTGGCCCCGTGCCGCGCAGATGACATCGTAGCCCGCGCCGCGCAGAACCCGCGCCAAGGCGTATTGGTTCGGCTCGTTGTCCTCGACCAGGAGCACGAGCGTCTTCGTCCTCATCGCTTGTCCGTCGCCGGCCGGCAACAAGCCGTCGCCGGGCGCGCGGAATGCCGCAGAAGTTTTCGTCATGGGGTCAGTTCCTGTTGATGTGTGGTGCCGGTTATTCCCGCCCGGGCCAGCGCATCGAGCAGATGCGAGCGAGTCAGTTCTGGCGAGTCGCTTTCTTTGGGAACGATGGCGACGGCCTCGTCAAGCCGCGCGCGTTCGTTTGCGGACAGCGCGCGGCCGGTGTGAATGATCACGGGGATGGTGCGGGTTTGCGGATCGGCTTTCAGTCTTTCCAGCACCACGAACCCGTCCACGTCCGGCATGGCGAGATCGAGAATGATCGCGCCCGGACGATCCGCCAGCGCGCGCCGCAGTCCTTCGTTCCCCGTCGGCGCGTCGACGACGGTGAACGGCGTGCGGGCGAGAGCGCTGCGCAATAAATAGCGTGTCACCTCGTCGTCGTCGACCACCAACACTTCTTGCTTGCGATCGTGCTGCTTGGCGATGCGATGGAGCCTGTCGAGCAGCCAGTCGCGATCGACCGGTTTCTCGCAGAACGCGTCGGCGCCGAACGCCGTCGCCTTCGCTTCGTTCTCGACGATGGTGGCGACGAAGACCGGAATATGACGAGTGGCCTCGTCGGTCTTGATGTCCTTCAGCAGGTCCCAGGTGCTTTCGTCCTGTAGCAGCACGTCCAGAACGACCGCGATCGGCCGCATTTCGCGGAGCAGCCGGCGCGCTTCCGCCATCGTGCGCGCCGGTATGACCTGATAGCCCGACCCCTTGATGTACTTTTCGTAAACGAAAAGCGTCTCGCGATTGTCCTCGACGACGAGGACCGGCAGGCGCGTCGGATCGAGGCGGCTCGGCAGATCCGGGACGTAGGCCGCTTCCTGGGGACCGCCATACTCGCGCATGACCGTGGCCCGGAACGTCGAGCCGATTCCCGGCTGACTGTTCACGACGATTCCGCCGCCGAGCAGCGTCGCGAGCTTGCGCGACAGCGGCAGCCCGAGGCCGGTGCCGCGCGTACGCCGCTGCAGCGGCGAATCGACCTGCGTGTACTCCTCGAAAATGCGTTCCTGGTCTTCCGGCGCGATGCCGATGCCGGTATCCGCGACCGAAAAGACGAGCGTGCCGTTCGGCGCCGCCGCGGCCGCGACGCGGACCTCGCCCTTCTCGGTGTATTTGAGCGCGTTGGAAATGAGGTTGCGCAGAATCTGCGCCACCTTGCCTTCGTCGGTGTAGAGCGGCGGCAAATGATCCGCCGGTTCGAAAACGAGCGCGACCGAGTGGTTGGCGGCGAGCAGCGGCTTCAGCATCCCGCGCAGCGCGCCGAAAAGATCGGCCACCCGGAATTCGCCCGGACGTACGACGATCTTCCCGGCTTCGACCTTGGCGAGATCGAGCAGGTCGTTCACGAGCTCGGACAGGTTTTCGGCGGAGCGGCGGACGTAGCCGATCTGTTTTTCCTGTTCGGCCGTCAGCGGACCGTCCAGGCGATCGAGCAGGAGCCGCGTGAGACTCAAAATGGAATTGAGCGGCGTGCGGAACTCGTGCGTCATGTTGGAGAGAAAACGCGTCTTCACGTCGTTGGCGCGCGCGAGGCTGAGCGCCTTTTCATCCAGCTCGGCGTAAAGCGCCACGACGCCGCGGTTGGTATCTTCGAGCTCGCTGTTCAGCACGCGCAGCTCGGCTTCGCGGTTACGCAGCTCTTCGAGCGCGCCGAGCAGCTCGCGATTTTGTTGCTGCACTTCTTCGAGCGCCGTTTGCGGCGCTTGCTGGGCGAGCGCGGCGGTGATGCGTGCGATCTCTTCCGCCGCCACGGTTCGCGGCGTCAATTTCGCCAGAGTCACGAGCGTTCCGCGCGGTTCAGCCGATTCGATGCGGAAGTCGTCCATCAAGCGCTGCGCACCGAGGATGCCGAGCCCCATACCGGTGGGCGAGACGTATTCCGACCGCAGGATTCGATCGAGTTGCGCGATACCCGGTCCTTCGTCGCGGATCTGTACGGTGAACAGCGAGCGGCCCTCGGCCGCCGATTGCAGCGAAAACCAAACCTTGCCGCCGCCCGCGTACTTGTACGCATTGCGCGCGATTTCCGATACCGCCGTCGCAATACGCGTCTGGTCCTGCGCGTCGAAGCCGAGCAGGCTCGCGAGTTGGCGGGCGCGCTGGCGCGTCGATACGACGTCCTGCTCGAAACGAAGTTCCTGCTGAAGCAGGAGATCCTGGTTCTTAATCTTCTTGCGCGCCGCCATCAATGCGCCGCCCCCCGGCGCGCCACGAGCACGGAAACGTCGTCCGTGCCGCGCCGGTAATCGCGATAGAGGACGGCGGCGATAAGCGCGGGATCGCGCCGGAGCAGGCCCGGGTATTTCTCCATATCCCAACGACTCGCGAGGCCGTCGGAATGCATGATTAGGCACGAGCCCTCCGCCCACGGATAAGAGAATTCCTGCACCTTGCGCATTTCGACGCCGAGCGTTCCGTTTTGCGAAACCATGCGCAGCGACTCCTTCGGAGCGGCGGGCGACATGATGCAGGCGGAGATGTTTCCCACGCCCGCATAGCGCACGAGGCCGCGTCGGAAATCGATGTTGGCGACCGCCGCCGCCGCGCCTCGCGTGCGGCGCAGCGCCGCATGCAAGTGGGTGAGAATACCGGTCGGGTCGATCTGCGCTTTTTCGCTGGAAAACGCCGTGACCGCCAGGTTCGCCGCCTCCGCCGCCTGCGGGCCGTGACCCAGGCCGTCGGAGAGGAGCACGCGCAGTTGCAGGTTACCGTTCTTTACCGCCCAATTGTCGCCGCAAGCTTCCTCGCCCGGTTTGGGCGCGCACACGACGCCGACGTCGACGTACTCGCCGTCGGCGAACGGCTTGTTCCAGAACCGCGCCAGCGCCGCCGTCCCCGACGGCGCCGAATAAATCTCGAAGGTTTGGGACAAGCGCCGCGCCGCGCCGAGACCCGTGCCGGGGGAACCGGCGGTCGAATAACCATCGCGCAGGCATTCCGCGACGTTCGCCATGCCGGCGCCGCGGTCGAGCGCGATCGCTTCGAGGCCGCATCGCGACGCCGCCGTCACTCCGCGCAACAGGATTTCGCCGCGACGCGCGTGCTTCACGATGTTGCCGGCGAGCTCCGTTACGACGATCGCAATCTTGCCGATTTCGTTCTCGCCGAAACCGAGCGCGGTGGCGAGATCTTGCGCGCGCCGTCGCGCTTCACCCACGGCCGATTCGTCTTCTATCGGTACGGATTTTGATAGGTTGATCGCCGTGCCCATGTTATTTCCACCGTAGCAGCATCACGCGCGTGCCGTTGCCGGGGCGCGAATCGACGTTAAACTCGTTGCACAGGCGTTTCGCGCCGCCGAGCCCGAGTCCCAAGCCGGCGCCGGTGGTGAAACCGTCGCGCAGCGCCAGGTCGACGTCGGCGATGCCGGGGCCCTTGTCCTCGAACGTCAGTCGCAGGCCTTTGCGCACATCGTCGTTGATCGCCTCGAGCCGAAGCTCGCCGCCCCCGCCGTAGACGACGGTGTTGCGTGCGATCTCGCTCGCCGCGGTCACGATCTTCGTCTGATCGACCAGCCCGAAGCGCAACTCCTCGGCCCAGCGGCGCACGGTCTGGCGGACGTACACGATATCGCGCTCGCTCCGCACCGGCAGCGTCTCACTGCGCAATGTCGCCACGCTCTGCGTCCTGTCGAGCCGGCTCGTTGACGCCGCGCTTCTCGGTCCCGCCGAGGGCGCGGTGAAGCTGATCCATGCCGCGCTCGACATTGAGCGCGGTGCGCACGCCGGGTAACGACAGACCCAGTTCCACGAGAGTGATGGCGACCGCCGGCTGCATGCCGACGACGACGGTTTTGGCGTCGAGTACGCTCGCCATGGCGGAAATATTCGCGAGCATCCGGCCGATGAACGAGTCGACGACTTCAAGCGAGGAGATGTCGATCAGGACGCCTTTCGCGCCGGTGCTCGCGATCTTCGCGGTGAGGTCGTCCTGCAGCGTCAGCGCCAGACGATCATGCATGTCCACCTGGATGGTCACCAGCAAAAACGGTCCCATCCGCAGTATCGGGATTCTTTCCATCGTGGCTCCTGCCTGCTGTTCCGGTTAGGGCCGGCGAGCCGCCGCGCCGTTGCCGTTCGCGGTCACCGCCGCACGCGCCGTCCCGTTCGCTGCGCTAGGAGCATTGTTGGTCGAGGCGCCGATGCGATCGAGCGCCACGACGAACGCGTCGGCGAGCGTCGACTTGGTGGTGACGCTGCTCAAGTCGATCGCGAGATGAACCATCGTTTGCGCGATCTGCGGACGGATGCCGCTGATGATGCAATCGGCTCCCATGAGGCGCGCCGCCGACACGGTTTTCAAGAGATGTTGCGCCACGAGCGTATCGACGGTCGGAACACCGGTGATGTCGATAATGGCGATCTCCGAACCGGTCTCGACGATGCGTTGCAGCAGCGA
>JAJPKH010000104.1 GCA_021323795.1 Acidiferrobacteraceae bacterium
GGAAATGGAGGCTGGGGTCGGAATCGAACCGGCGTACACGGCTTTGCAGGCCGCTGCATAACCACTCTGCCACCCAGCCGTCTGGAAACAGCGCTCCGGCGCCGCGGCGTACGTCCTATACAGCAAAAACGGGGAGGACGTCAGGCGCCTCCCCGTAGGAGTTTGGAGCGGGCAACGAGGTTCGAACTCGCGACCTCAACCTTGGCAAGGTTGCGCTCTACCAACTGAGCTATGCCCGCGTTAAACGCCGCCATTCTAAGGGGCGAGTCCGCCCGGTTCAAGTTGAACCGCGCTTGTCGCGACCGGCGGGCTCCACCCGCACCAGATCGGCCCAGGCAATACGCAAATAGAGGAGCATCGACCAGAAGGTCAGGCCCGCCGCGATGTACAAAAGGATTTCCCCCGTGCGCAGAATCGGCAGCCCGGCGATGGGATCGCGCCACAGCAGGAACGGGATCGCCAGCATCTGGGCGGTCGTCTTGAATTTTCCGACAAAGGAGACCGCCACGCGCGAACGTTTGCCGAACTCCGCCATCCACTCGCGCAGCGCCGAGACCGCGATCTCGCGCCCCACGATGACCAGCACCACCACGGCGAAGAGCCGCGCGTCGATCACATTGCGGGTGATTTCCGGATCGGCGGCGAGCATGACCAGCGCGGCCACGACCATGAGCTTGTCGACGACGGGATCGAGGAAGGCGCCGAAGGCGGAATGCTGCTGCAATCGGCGCGCGAGATAGCCGTCGAGCCAGTCGGTTACGGCTGCGATGATGAATAGACACGCCGCGAGCACATTGGCCCAGTCATACGGAAGATAATACGCAATGACAAAGAGCGGGATGAGCACCAGCCGCAGAAACGTCAGCGTGTTCGGAACGTTCCATATCATTATTGCTGTTCCCGCTCGTGTAACGCGTCGTAGATGCGTTGGGCAAGCGCCGGGCTGATGCCCGGAATGCGCGCCAAGTCTTCCACGCCCGCGCGCGTCACTTCGCGCATGCCGCCGAGATTCTTCAACAACGCCTGGCGACGCTTGTCGCCGATCCCGGGAATGCTCTCGAGCGGCGACGTCGTGCGCGCCCGTCCGCGCCGCTGCCGATGCCCGGTGACGGCGAAGCGGTGCGCCTCGTCGCGGATCTGCTGAATGAGGTGCAACGCGGGGGAATCGGGTGGCAGTATAGTGGGGACATCACCGCCGGACAAGAAAAGTCGCTCCAGGCCCGGCTTACGCTCGCGCCCCTTGGCGACGCCAACGAGCTTCACGCCTTCCACTTGCAGCTCGTTCAGCACTGCGACGGCCGCCGCGAGCTGCCCTTTACCGCCGTCGATCAACAATAGATCCGGCAAGCGTCCCCCGCCTTCTTTGACTTTGCGGTAGCGCCGCGTGATCGCCTGCGTCATGGCGCCGTAATCATCGCCCGGCTCGACGCCGTCGATATTGAAACGGCGATAGTCGGACTTGACCGGACCGTTCTGATCGAACACCACGCACGAGGCGACGGCGGCTTCCCCCATGGTGTGACTGATATCGAAGCACTCCACCCGCTCGGGTATGGCGTCAAGACCGAGCGCGAGGCGCAACGCTTCGAAACGCGCCTCCAGGCTCAGGCGATTATTCGCCGCACGGCGCAACTCTTCCGCCGCGTTGCGCTTCGCCATATCGAGCCAACGCCGTGGCGCGCCGCGCACGCGTCCCGCCGGACAGATAACGGTCTTGCGTCCCGCGAGCTCCGAGAACACCTGTTCCAGTACCTCCTGGTCCGCGACGGCGTGACTCAGATAGATGCGTTCCGGTATCGGCTTACCCGCCGTGCCGGCGGCGCTCAAATAATATTGCGGCAAGAATGCCGCGAGCACTTCCTCGGGTGCGGGTTCGCGCCCGGCCTTCGGGAAAAAGCTCTTCGAGCCCAGATTCAATCCGCCGCGGATGAACGTCGCCTGGAGGCAGGCGATATCGCCGAGCGTCGCCGCGGCAAACACGTCGGCATCCCCTTCCTTCCCGGTGATGTACTGGCGTTCCTGTATCCGCTTCAGCGCCGCGATCCGGTCGCGGTAAAGCGCCGCGGTTTCGTAGTCTTCGCGCGCGGCCGCTTCTTCCATGCGCTTCATCATCTCCTCGATGACGATCCGGCTCTTGCCTTCCAGAAAAAGCACCGCGTGTCGTACGTCTTGCAAATAGCGCTCACGCTCGACGAGGCCGACGCACGGCGCGGTGCAGCGTTTGATCTGGTACTGCAGGCACGGGCGCGAACGGGTGCGAAAGAATGTATCTTCGCACTGGCGCACCGGAAACACTTTTTGCAGCATGTTCAGACTTTCCCGCACGGCTCCGGCCGAGGGATACGGGCCGAAGTACCGCCCGTCTTCCCGCTTGGCGCCCCGGTGGAACGCGAGCCGCGGAAACTCCTGCGCCTCCGACACGAATATATACGGATAGCTCTTGTCGTCGCGGAGCACGACGTTGTAACGCGGCTTGAGCGACTTGATGAGATTGTTTTCGAGCAGCAGCGCCTCGCTCTCGGTGTGCGTCAGCGTTACTTCGATCGCGTTCGTATGGCCAACGAGCGCCTGGACCTTGGGCGAAAGCGCGTGGCCGGCCGGGCGAAAATAGCTGCTCACGCGCTTGCGCAGCGAACGCGCCTTGCCGACGTACAGCACCTCGCCCTTGGCATCGATGAAGCGGTAGACGCCCGAACCGAGCGGCAGGTCCTTGATGGTTTGTTTCAGGTCGTCCGACATGCTAGTCGTCCAGGCGCGCTCGCGCTCGACGCATCACGGACGCGAACATGCGGGCGGTCAAACGGCCGGTCTGCGTGTTGTAGCGACTGCAATGATACGAGTCGAGGAGCACGATATCGCCCCCCACATCGTGCTCGGCGCCGTGACCGAAGGGAAAGGCCGAGGGCTTAAGTCCCTTGGCCCGCAGGACCGCCCCGTGCGCGATTGCTCCGAGCGCCAATATCACGCTGCCCGGGCGCAGTCCCCGCAGCTCGAATTCCAAATACCGATTACAGCGGGCGACTTCTTCCGGCAGCGGTTTATTTTCCGGCGGCAGACATTTGACCGCATTGGTGATGCGGCA
>JAJPKH010000137.1 GCA_021323795.1 Acidiferrobacteraceae bacterium
AAGAAGACACCTTCGGCTTCGGCGACCGCCTTGCGCATCTCTTCATCTATCAAGGTGCTGAAGACAATCGGGGCGGCGTTCGTTTCTCTTGCTATCTGACGAATCTCATCTGCCACCGCGCGGGCTTTTTCGAGCGTATCGACGAACCGGCGCGTGTGCTTCTTGAATTTGATACCGTTAAACTGCGTGAGCAGGCTCAAACCGAGCGTCTCGGCGGTAATGCCGGTGCGGTCGGAAACGAAAAAAACATCGCGTTCCATTACCATGTATTGTGCCAGAACCTCTGTCGTTTGGGTTCACTCAAGTTTTTCGCTGGAGACGGAATAATGAGCGAGTGGGTAGTGCGGTTCGAGTCGTTGGGAATGCAAGACGTGGCGCGCGTGGGGGGCAAGAACGCTTCCCTCGGCGAGATGATCCGCCACTTGAAAGCGGCGGGCGTCAGCGTTCCGGGCGGCTTCGCCACGACCGCAGCCGCGTTTCACGCCTTCCTCGATGCCGGCGGCCTCACCGAACGGATTCGCCAGCGGCTCGCCAAGCTCGACGTCGAGGACGTCGCCGCGCTCGCCGCGGCGGGTCGCGACATCCGCACCTGGATCTTGGGCGCGCCGTTGCCGCCAGCGCTCGAACAGGCCATCGGCAACGCTTTTCGCGATCTCGAGCGCGAATCCGGCGCGGGTTTGACCGTCGCCGTGCGTTCTTCGGCAACCGCGGAAGATCTACCCGAGGCGTCGTTCGCCGGCCAGCAGGAGACGTACCTCAACGTGCACGGACTGCCGGACGTGCTGCAAGCGGTACGGCGCGTTTATGCATCGCTCTTCAACGATCGCGCCATCGCCTATCGGGTGCACCATGGTTTCGACCACGAAGGTGTCGCCTTGTCGGCCGGCATCCAGCGCATGGTACACAGCGAACAAGGCGCGAGCGGTGTCCTATTCACGCTCGACACCGAATCGGGCTTTCGCGACGTCGTCTTCGTCACCGCCGCCTATGGACTGGGCGAAACGGTGGTGCAGGGCGCGGTGAATCCGGACGAATTTTACATCTACAAGCCGACACTACGCGCCGGCAAGCACGCGATTCTCAAGCGCACGCGCGGCGATAAGGCGATCAAGATGATTTACGCGGCGCAGAGCGCGGACGGACGCACCACGCAAACCGTGCCGGTGGCGCGCGAGGAGCGACTGCGCTTTTGCGTGACCGACGAGGAAGTCGAGGAACTGGCCCGCCAAGCGCTCGTCATCGAAGAACACTACGGCCGGCCGATGGACATCGAATGGGGCAAAGACGGCCTCGACGGCAAGCTCTATATATTGCAGGCGCGTCCCGAAACCGTGCGCAGCCGCGCGCGGCACGACATGCTGCAGCGCTTCCGCCTGAAACAGCGCGGCGAGGTGCTGGTAACGGGGCGTTCCATCGGCGCGCGCATCGGCGCCGGCAACGCGCGCGTCATTCAGAGCGCCGCCGAGCTCGATCAGGTCAAAGCCGGCGAGGTCATCGTCACGGACATGACCGACCCGGATTGGGAACCCGTCATGAAGCGGGCCGCGGCCATCGTCACCAATCGCGGCGGTCGTACCTGTCATGCCGCCATCGTGGCGCGCGAACTCGGCATTCCGGCGGTGGTCGGCTGCGGCAACGCGACCGACGTCGTTCGAACCGGAATGCCGGTGACGGTGTCGTGCGCCGAAGGTGAAACCGGAATGGTATATAAGGACCGGCTCGATTTCGAAGTGCGCGACATCAACCTCGGACAAATGCCGCCGATTCCGGTAAAGATCATGATGAACGTCGGCAATCCGGAACGCGCCTTCGATTTTCAATGGTTGCCGAACGAGGGCGTCGGCCTGGCGCGCCTCGAGTTCATCATCAATCGCATGATCGGCATTCATCCGAAAGCGCTGCTCGAGTTCGAGCGCCAGCCGGACGACATCAAGCGCGTGATCGCAGAGCGGATCGCAGGCTATGGCGGGCCGGTGGAATTTTACGTCGAAAAGCTCGCCGAAGGCATCGCGACGCTCGCCGCGGCGTTCAACCCCAAACCGGTGATCGTGCGACTGTCCGATTTCAAATCGAATGAATACGCCAACTTGATCGGCGGAAGCCGCTACGAGCCGCACGAAGAGAACCCGATGCTCGGATTCCGCGGCGCGTCCCGCTACATCGCCGCGTCGTTTCGCGATTGTTTCGAGCTGGAGTGCCGGGCATTGCGCCGGGTACGCGAGGACATGGGGCTGACGAACATCGAGGTGATGGTGCCGTTCGTGCGCACCGTCGCCGAGGCACGCACGGTCGTTGAACTGCTTGCCGCCAATGGGCTGCGGCGGGGCGTCAACGGCCTCAAAGTCATTATGATGTGCGAGCTGCCCTCTAACGCCCTGCTCGCCGAGAGCTTTCTCGAACACTTCGACGGGTTTTCGATCGGCTCGAATGACTTGACACAGCTCACGCTCGGATTGGATCGTGATTCGGGCGCCATCGCCGCCTCGTTCGACGAACGCGATCCCGCCGTGAAGTCCTTGTTACAGCGCGCCATCGGCGCCTGCCGCAACGCCGGCAAATACATCGGTATCTGCGGACAAGGACCATCTGATCATCCCGACCTTGCCGACTGGCTGGTGCAGCAAGGCATCGAGAGCGTGTCGCTCAATCCCGATGCCGTTGTCGACACCTGGCTTTATCTGGCCAACCGCCGCTAGTTCGTCACACTGTAAACGATTCGCGCGCGCCCGCGCTCCGCCCAAGAGGCGGGCGACGACCTGATACGCGTTGATAAATATCGCTGATAAATCCGCGCCTAATCTCGCTGACGTTTTTCGTCACTCACGGGTGAATGGCGACAAGCCGGCACTGGGGCCTTTGCTATAGTTACTCCA
>JAJPKH010000007.1 GCA_021323795.1 Acidiferrobacteraceae bacterium
AGCGTGTGCGTCGCGTGGAAGGACACCGGCATCACCAAGTTCGAAGACCTCTACACGAAGGAAATGATCGTCGGCGGCACCGGCGCGACCGCCGACACCGATCTCTTCCCGAAGGTCATCAACACCGTGCTCGGCACCAAGATGAAGCTCGTCACCGGTTACCCGGGCGGCAACGACATCACGCTCGCCATGCGCCGCGGCGAAGTGCAGGGCCGTTGCGGTTGGTCGTGGTCGAGCATCAAGACCAACCATCCGGATTGGGTGAAGGACGGGACGATGAAAGTATTGATCCAGCTGGCGCTCGAGAAGCATCCCGACATGCCGAACGTGCCGCTGATCATGGACATGGTGAAAACGCCGGAACAGAAGGCGATATTACGGGCGGTGTTCGCGCGTCAGGCGCTGGGACGCCCCTTCCTCGCGCCGCCGAAACTCCCGGCGGACCGCCTCGCCGTGCTGCGCAAGGCGTTCGACGACACCATGAAGGACAAGGAATTCCTAGCCGAAGCCGAGAAGATGAAACTCGAGATCACGCCCGTGCCGGGCGAGAAGGTACAGGACATCGTCGCCGAGGTGCACCGCACGCCGCCGGAGGTCTTGAAAAAGGCGGCCGAGGCGATGCGCTAGCGGATTGCGCCGACGACTCGCGGTCATTACGAGGAGCGGTTTGCGCGACGAAGCAATATCAGTAACGAGATTGCTTCGCTCGTCTCTCAATGACAGTCGTCAACCTACGATCTTATCGTATTCCGCGTGCGTGCCAATCCAAATCCACATAATCCCGTCATCCACCTCTATGCCGAGCGCTCGATGGCGCAAAGCCGGCACGCACGGACCATAGGTGACGGATGCGACGTGAAGTAGGACGGCGGTTCGCTGGCATCGAGTCTTCTCGTGCACACCCCCCATCCGGCCCTGCGGGCCACCTTCCCCCTCAAGGGGGGAAGGCGCCAATCGTCAATGCGTTTGAAATGAAGCGAGAGGGGTGGCGAGGATCGTTGCGAAGAAGCTCGAAATTCTTATCGGCTACATCACGCACTTCGGGCGGCAAGGCGTTATAGAGCGCCCAGAACCGGCTCGATGCATAGTGCTTCAAAACTTACGCGCCCGTCCCGATTGGTATTCTGCTTTGCCTTCTGACACGAGCTTGTCCAACTTACCCGCCTTTGCGTCTGATTCAACTTGCGCGTCCCACGCCTTCCAGTCTTGCGCCAGAACCCATTCGCCAAGCTCTGCAAACTCCGTCGGAGACAGCTTCTGAATCTGTTCCTCGATTTCTTCGACCTTTCGCACAGTTCACCTCGTTGACCTTAGTGTATGCGCGTCGCCCTTCGGCGGGTAACTCGCCCTCGGCTATGAGATAGTCGACTGCTTACCGCGGCGCCAGCAACGCCTCCAGCTCGGCGTGGATCTCCTTCGGCGTCGCGTAAACCTTCGCGACCGCGTCGGCGATTTCCGCCGGGCCGCGCGGGTTCACTTCGAGATTGATCTTCTGCGTCTCGGCGATGAACGCCGGATCGGCGAGCATTTTCTTGAACGCCTCGCGCAGCGCCTCGACCCGATCCTTCGGCACTTCTTTCGCGACGTAGAACGCCTGGCCGATGCTGAGCGGCGCTTCGAGCACCTGCAGCATTTGCTTCTGCTTCGGCGTCTTCGCGTACTGGCTGCCGGCCGGCACGTCCTTGAGGTCGGGATGGTCCGGCCCGAGCTTGAAGACCATCCTGACCTTCTTGTCGCGTATCCAGTCGGGGTTCGTGGTGAGAAAACCCTCGTAATAATTGCCGCGGCCCTGCACTTCGCCGCGCTCCATCGCGAGATTCGTCTCACCTCCGCTCTTGTAGCCGGGGATCACTTTGAGCCGCGCGCCGGTGAGGTGCGCGATAAACATCGGGTACTGATACGAGGCGGACGCGACACCCGAACCGCCCCAGACATATTCTTTGTCTTTCATATCTTCGAACGACTTCACCGGCACCGTGTGCCACACCGCGCCGACATAGGTGCGCACCGCAACCGACCCGAGCCAGTTGAACGTGCGCGGGTCGTACTCCGCGCCCTTGCCGGTGATGGGCGTTAGCAGCGACTGCGGATGCAGCTCCGCGACAATCGTTCCGTCCTTCGGGCCGGCCTTCGCCACGTAGTTCGCGGCCGTGACGCCACCGCCGCCCGGCCGCGCCTGCACGATGGTGTTCGGCGATCCGGGAATATGTCGGCCGAGGTGATTCGAGACCGTAAGCGCGTACTGATAGACCGAGCCGCCGGCATCCGACGGCGCAATCACGATAACGGTTTTGCCCTTATAGAACTTCTCGACCGCAGGCGAAGCACCGGATGCCGCGAACGCGGAGCCGGCGACCAACAACGATGCGGCGACGGCAAACAGTCGGTATGGCTTCATGGCTGATTTCCTTGCAAGAGCACGAGCGAGTGAGCGCATCATCATATCAGCGGAAACTCGTGCCGCGCATGCTGTAGGCGTGTTCGTATATCGAGCATCCCTTTACCAGGTCTTGCAGGTGAAAACGTCGGCCCCGTAGTACATCTTGCCTATCAAACATGCCGTACCGGTAGTGAGGATGAACAGAAGAGCCATAGATGCCACCGCGACGATAATGGGAGACATCAGCGGGTAGGCTCTTGTGTTAGGCAGGTCCCATTCATTGCCGCAGTGGCTACATTTCCGGGTCGCCCATGCAAAGTAAAGCGGCACACTAATCAGATTTGCAGTGAGGAGAGCCGCTTTCCAGCTCACACGGCGGCGTGTCACCTGTTCGCTCTTACATCTGGGACAAGACGGAGTCTCCTCGTCGGGCAGCGCATATGCGCCGCCGTCGTGTGCCGAAATTACCTCTCGTGCTCGGTCCTCGTCTTTAACGTGGACGTAGACCTTGATCCCTCCCAGTAAGAGCGAATACAGCCAGTAGGCCCATACGTGATGTTCGTGGCAGACGAATGCCGGAATACCTTCCTCTTCAAGGCGTCCTCGCGCTAAATGCGCCTGGATGGCATTTTCATACGCGCCTACTTTGACGAGCAAAGAATTTTTATTTTTCAT
>JAJPKH010000101.1 GCA_021323795.1 Acidiferrobacteraceae bacterium
CGATTTCGGTACGGGCTATTCCTCGCTCGGTTATCTCGCGCGGTTGCCGGTGCAGGTGTTAAAAATCGACCTGTCGTTTATTTCGCGCATGTTGGCCGAGGCCGATGTGCAGACGCTGGTTTCGACGATGATCTCGCTGGCGCACTCGCTGCGACTGAAAGTCGTGGCCGAGGGCGTGGAAACGCAACAGCAAGCGGACGTGCTCCGTGGGCTTATGTGCGACGAGCTACAGGGATACTGGATCAGGAAGCCGGTGACGCGAGAGGAGATAACCGAGTTGCTGCGCGACAACGGACCCACAGGGGGTTCGCCGCCGCGGTCGACGCCGCGCCGCTCCGTCCGGGCCAATCGGCCGGGGCGAAAAATCTAGAAGCCGCGTGTCAGCGGTAAAGCTCGTTGATCACCAAAGGCCTCGGCCCTGGCGCGAAAACACCAAATCGAGCAAGGCTGCATAGGAATCCGTATCCACCCGATCGAACAGCAACGCCGCGCCGTTGTCGGTCGTGCGCACGATCTGCGCGTGAAAGCGGTGATATTTCGGCGCGCCGTCGGTCGGCAGCTTGATGGCGAGCTCCATGATCCCTTTCTTCGGGGGCTTGCTTCCCTTGGTGTCTATGAAGGCGCCGTCCAGGCTGATGTCCCGGGTGGTCGAGTGCTGGTAGTTCTGGTTGTTGTAATTGAGGATCGTATCGAGCGTAATCGGAATGCGGGGTGTATCGCGTCGTTCGCTCTTCATGGTTCCTCTCCATGGCGCGCGCATCGGACGGTCCCGATATACGCACGCCCCCAGTTGACCGGCGGTGCGGCTGTTATAAACGGTTTTTTTCCCAAAGGAAAGGGAGATCGGCATTGTCATCAGGCCGTTACGCTCCCGAGCGGGAGCCGCCCCTGATATCATTCGGGCCCCCATGGATGTTTCCCGCCTGCTTAACGACTTGAACGAACCGCAGCGCGAGGCGGTTGCCGCCCCCGCCGGCCCCTTGCTCGTGCTCGCTGGGGCGGGCAGCGGCAAGACGCGGGGGCTGACGCACCGGGTCGCGTGGCTGGTCGGGGTGGAAGGCATCTCGCCGCATGCGATCCTCGCAGTCACCTTCACTAACAAGGCGGCGGCCGAAATGCGCTCGCGCATCGAGCAGATGTTGCAGGCACCGCTCGGCGGGTTGTGGATCGGCACGTTCCACGGGCTGTCGCATCGGCTGCTGCGTTCCCATTGGCGCGAGGCGGGATTGCTCCAAGGCTTCCAAATTCTCGACAGCGACGATCAGTACCGGCTGATCCGCCGGGTGCTCAAGAACTTGAACCTCGACGAGGGTTACTACCCGCCGCGCCAGGCGCAGTGGTTTATCAATCACCATAAAGAGGAAGGCCGCCGCCCCGAGCAGCTCGGGGATCTCGCGGATCCGCAAAATCGGGAATATTTACGCGTGTACAAGGCGTACGAAGAAACGTGCCGCCGTTCCGGCTTGGTGGATTTTGCGGAACTGCTGTTACGCGCTTACGAAATGCTGCGAGACAACCCGACGCTGCGCGAGCACTATCAGCTGCGCTTTCGGCACGTGCTGGTGGATGAATTTCAGGACACCAACCGCATCCAATATGCGTGGCTCAAGCAGTTCACCGGCAAGCACAATAATTTGTTTGTTGTGGGCGACGACGACCAGTCGATCTACGGCTGGCGCGGCGCCAAGGTGGAAAACATCCTGCGCTTTGAATCGGATCATCCCGGCACGCGCGTAGTGCGGCTCGAGCAGAACTACCGCTCGACCGGAAATATTCTTAAGGCCGCGAACAGCATCATCAGTCACAACAGCGGTCGCCTCGGCAAGAAGCTCTGGACGGCGGCCGGCGACGGCGAGCCGATCGAGCTCTATACCGCGTACAACGACCTTGAGGAAGCGCGCTTCGTGATCGAGCGCGTTCAAGAGTGGTCCCAGCACGGCGGGCGCCGCAGCGAGATCGCGGTGCTGTATCGCTCGAACGCGCAGTCGCGCGTATTCGAAGAAACGCTCATCAACGCCGGCATTCCGTATACCGTGTACGGCGGGTTGCGCTTCTTCGAGCGCGCGGAGATCAAGGATGCCCTCGCGTATTTACGCCTGGTGGCTAGCCGTCACGACGATCCCTCGTTCGAGCGGGTTGCAAATGTACCGACGCGGGGCATCGGGCTGAAGACGCTCGAAACCCTGCGCGAAGCCGCCAAAGCCGCCGATCAGTCGTTGTGGGAAGCGGCGCAGCGGCTCATCGCGGCCGGTGGGTTGCCGGCGCGCGCGACGCAGGCGCTGAGGAGTTTTCTCGACCTCATCGATCAGCTGGCTACCGAGACGGCCGGCATGACCCTCGGCGAGCAGGTCGAGCACATGCTCGGCCGCAGCGGCTTGCTCGAACATTACAAAAAGGAGAAGGGCGAAAAGGGCGAAGCGCGAGTCGAGAACCTGGAGGAACTGATCACGGCCGGCCGTAACTACGTTCCCGATGACGCCGACGGGCTCGATCCGCTCGCCTCCTTCCTCGCGCATGCCGCCCTGGAAGCGGGCGAAGGCGAGGCGGAGGCTTGGGAAGACAGCGTGCAGCTCATGAGCTTGCACTCCGCCAAGGGGTTGGAGTTCCCCGTCGTCTTCCTGACCGGTCTCGAGGAGGGGCTGTTTCCGCACCAGCGCTCCCTGGAAGAGACCGGGCGGCTGGAAGAGGAGCGGCGCCTGTGTTACGTCGGTATGACGCGCGCGCGCAAGCGGCTCGTGTTGACGTTCGCCGAAGTCCGGCGGCTGCACGGAAGCGAGCACTACACCAGCCCTTCACGCTTCCTCGGGGAGATCGACCAGTCGCTGATCAAGGAATTGCGCGCCCAGCCGGTTCTCATGCGCGCTGGCCCCGCGCCCATGGACGGCGCTGATCTTGGGCAAACGGCAGGCATGCGGCTGGGAAGCCGCGTGCGCCATGAAACGTTCGGCGAAGGCGTCGTCATGAACTACGAGGGCGCCGGTGCCCACGCGCGCGTGCAGGTGAACTTCGAGCGGGCGGGAGCGAAATGGCTCGTCCTCGCTTACGCGCGTCTGCAAACGGTATAACGTTCGCCCCGGCGTGGCCATCGCTCGGCAACATGGTCTATAGTTAGCTCAAAGCTCGGCCTTAGATCGACGCTGACAACAAGTTCTACACCGCCAAGCGGGGACACTTGAAACCTGCATCAACCGAAAGCTCTGCTGCCGTGAGGGCCGCCCTCGCCGTCGCGGCCGTTGCCTTCCTGCTCGAATTGCTGATTTACTCGGGACTGCGCGCGTACGCGGCGTCGGAAGAGCCGATGCTTACCGCCCTGCTCAATGCCGCATTGCTCGCCGTGCTGCTCGCGGTTCTCAGTTATTGGCTGGTACTGAAATCGCTCGGCCGAGGCGAGGGTGCGCGCGCAATGGATCGCTCGAGCACGGAGACGACGCAGTTCGCCATTACCGATCCCGTCACGCGCATCATGAATCGGCGCGGCATTACCGTCAGCTTGCTCGATGCCATGGCGCAGGCCGAGCGCTATAACGCGCCGCTCTCGATCGCGATGGGCGATATCGACTATTTGAAACGCATTAACGAGACCCACGGCCACGGGACCGGCGACAGGATATTGGGCCACGTTGCCTCGGTTCTCTCCGAAACCTTGCGCATGCCCGACAAGGTCGGCCGCTACGGCGGCGAAGAATTTCTGATGATTTTCCCGCATACGGCGCTGGCGCAGGGGCGCAAGATCGCCGAGCGCATGCGCAGCGCCGTGCAGAAGTCGAAGCTCGACATTGACCGGAATAAAGTCCAGGTGACCATCAGCATCGGCGTCACGCAGTTCCAGAAGGGCGAGGACCTGGAGCAGTTGCTGTCCCGTGTCGACAGGGCGCTGATCCAGGCGAAGTCCGGCGGTCGCAATCTCGTCGCCGCTCAGAAGGGCGCCCGTCCAGGCCGCGAGTAGGCGCTCCGCTTACGCCAGCATCGCTTCCACCACGCCGCACCAGGCGGCGGCGAGATTCGCGCGGTCGTATCCTCCCCCACCCATCGCAACGAACCGGCCCTGACAGCATTCGCGCGCCAGCGCGCGCAGGCGCAGGGCCGCGTGTCGGTGGGCCGCAGGCGTGAACCGCATGTGCGTCAGGGGATCGCCGGCGACGCTGTCCGCGCCGGCCTGCAGGATCACGAATTCCGGTTGGCCGGCACGCACGAATTCCTCGACGCGCGGCCACACCGCATGGAAGGCGGCGTCATTAGCGCCGGGCGGCAAGGGGATATTGAGTTTGGTGCCTATCGCCGCGCCCGTTCCCGTCTCCTCGGCGCCTCCCGTCCCCGGATAAAGAAAGCGGCCGTCCTCGTGCAAGTCGGCGAACACGAGGTCGGGATCGTTCTCGAAGCCGTAGTACACTCCGTCGCCGTGATGCGCGTCGATGTCCACATAGGCAATGCGCCGCACGGCGTGCTCCGCGCGCAACCACTCGATCAGCACGCCGATGTCATTGAACACGCAGAAGCCCGCCGCCGCGTCGCGACGCGCATGGTGCAGACCGCCGATCGGGATGAATGCCGTTTCGCAGCGCCGCGCGAGAATGGCGCGTCCCGCGTCTAATACGGATCCCACCACCGTTAAGCCGGCTTCCAGCACGCCGGGGAACGCCGGCGTATCGCCGTAGTCAAGATAACCCTCCCCGGTCACCGATTGGCGCTCGACCCGCTCGACGTAATCCGCCGCATGAAAGCGCAGCAGCTCGCGCCGATCGCACGGCACCGGCGCCGCCAATTCGACCTGCTGGTTCAAGCCGCGCCGCGCGAGCTCCTGGCGGAACGCTTCCAGTCGGTCCGGGCCGAAGGGATGTCCATCGGGAAAGCCATAGCGGCCGAGGGTCGGCCCGCAGTAAACGCGTACACTCATTGGCGCATTCTAACCGGCGACCCGGCGCGGTGACTCGGGTCGGTTCCTTAGCTCGATGCTCGCGCCGACGGTGACGGGAAAATTTGACGGTAGCTGCCGTAACTGGCCAAGACGAACGCCGGCAGGAAAACGAGCCCTACGGTGTAAAGCAGCAAATAACCCAAAATGGCGGACACGCTGAAGCCCGCCGCGATGACGATATAGGGAAGCGCATATGCGCCGATGAGCGCGGTGACGGCCCAGCCATGGCGCACGCAGGCGTTAAAGCTCTCTCCCAGCGCCGTGAGCGGATCGCGCCCGCCGAACATCGCGCGATGCACGGCGTATAGGAGCGCCATCAGAAGTAATACCTGGAGTAGGCCGGCTACCAGCATGCCCAGCAGCAGAGAGACGGCGGGAGCGGCGCCGAACGTCGCCGCGCTTCGCAGACTGCCCCATGAACCGATTCCCACCAGATGCTCGACAATGAACACGACGACCACCAATCCGAGCGTGACGATCCCCATCAGCACGGCAGGGTAGACATGCGCGGGGTCGGTCAGCGCGCGCGTCAGTTCCTCGGACGGCCGCTTCAACCATTCATCAAGAGGGGTCGGTAGGGCCGCACGCTTCGGTCGCTCGGCCGCGAGCAATGCCCCGGCGAGCAGCATCGGCGTAAGCAGCACCACCAGGAGCGGACCTGCAAAGGGGAGGCGTATAAGAAGCGACGCGGGGACCAGATACAGTCCCGACATCCCGATCCAAAGTGAAGGGTTACGGCGCAGTTCATCCCAGCCGTCGCGGGCCCAGCGTATGCCGGTGGCGAACCGGCTGCTCGAGGCATGCGCCGCGGCGGGTGCCCCGTGGCTGCGTGTCATGCGGCGTTTTCCCGTACTGGCGACGCGGGTAATCATACTCGGTTAGCGTCAAATTCCTAGGGGCGCGCAGGTTGCGTGCCTAGAAGCGCTTGATCACCCAACTCGGCGCGATGATGTCGGGCTCGATGTCGCTGCGCCGCATGTTGCCGCGTTCGTCGTAAATCAGATAGTACGGAGGTCCTTTGGCCGGTTTGACTTTGACCATATAGAGCTGACCGTTGTACCGGTACTCTTCGTGTATCTCCGTGCCTTTCGTGGTGATCGTGATTTCCGGCTCGATCGCTTCCCGATCGAGCGAGGGCAGCGGCGCCTGTTTTTCATCGGCCGCCGCCGGGGGGAGCGGAGGCGGCGGCGCTGCTCGGTGATCCGCGGCCGCGGCAACCGCGGATACGGCGAGCAACGCCAGATAGCAAGAAAGACGAACCGAGTTGCGCATGGCCATCCTATAAGTTGAGTTTGATCTCCTGCTCTTCGAGCGACGGCTTGAATCCCGCCCGTTCGTAATAGGCAAAGACCGTCTGCAATACTTCTTCGGCGTTGTCAGCCATGCTGAACAGATCGAGATCCTCCGGGCTGATCATGCCTTGCTCGATCAGCGTGCGCTTGAACCAATCGAGCAGCCCCGCCCAAAAGGGCCGATGCACGAGAATGATCGGCATACGCACGCTCTTGCCCGTCTGTACGAGCGTGAGCGCCTCGATCAACTCATCGAGCGTACCGAAACCGCCCGGCATGACGACATATGCTTTCGCGTATTTTACGAACATCACCTTGCGCGCGAAGAAGTGCTGAAACGTGAGACCGATATCCCGAAACTCGTTCGCCTTCTGCTCGTGCGGCAGCACGATGTTCAGCCCGACGCTCGGTGACTTGCCCTCGTACGCACCTTTGTTGGCGGCCTCCATCAAACCGGGGCCGCCGCCGCTGACGATGGCAAAACCGGCGTCCGAAAGTTTACGCGCGATTTGCTGCGTCAGGGCATAATACGGGTGGTCCGGAGCTATCCGGGCCGATCCGAAAATGCTGACCGACGGCTGTATCTGCGAGAGTCGCTCGAATCCTTCGACGAATTCCGCCATGATCTGGAAAATTTTCCACGACTCGCGCGACATCAGGCTCGAAGAAGGAAACGGGAGACCGGGCGGCATGCGTGCCGTGGCGTTACTGGCGTTTTTCATTGATTGCGTGCTCGTGAAAATATTTTCTTGTACAGCGTGAGTGGCGTTCGTGGCTCGTAAAGATCCCTCCATTAAGCCGGTGACCGGCGACTCGGTCGCGGAACCGTCCCGCGAAAGCGCGTCGCCGTCCGCGCCCGCCGCTTCCGCGCCGGCGCTCGTGCTCGTCGACGGATCATCTTATCTGTACCGCGCATTCCATGCCATGCCGAGCCTGACCAACTCGAGAGGCGAGTCGACCGGGGCGATCTACGGCGTGACGAACATGCTGCGCAAGCTGCTCGCCGATTATCAGCCCGTGTACGCGGCGGTGGTATTCGACGCGAAGGGCAAAACGTTTCGCGATGACGTCTTCCCCGAATACAAGGCCAACCGCGCACCGATGCCGCACGAGCTCTCGGAGCAGATCGAAAGCATTCACGCCATCGTGCAGGCGATGGGATTTCCTCTGTTGCAAGTCGACAATGTGGAAGCGGACGATGTTATCGGCACGCTCGCGCGCCGCGCTACCGCACGGGGCATGCGCACGCTGGTGTCGACGGGCGATAAGGACATGGCGCAGCTCGTCGATGCGCATGTCACGCTGGTCAACACCTTGACCAACACGGTCTACGACCGCGCGGCGGTGATCGAGAAGTTCGGTGTGCCGCCGGAGCGCATCGTCGACTACCTGGCGCTCGTCGGCGATTCGGTGGACAACATTCCCGGCGTGCCCGGTGTGGGTCCGAAAACCGCGGCCAAGTGGCTGCAGCAGTACGGCGCCCTCGATGCGGTGGCGGCGCACGCGGGCGAGATCGGCGGCAAGGTGGGTGAGAACCTGCGCGCCGGCCTCGCGACACTGCCGCTTGCGCGCGAGCTCGCCACCATCAAATGCGACGTGCCGCTGACGCAGGGTCCGACCGATTTGGCGCTCCGGCCGCCCGACACGGCGCGGCTGCGCGAGCTTTACTCGCGTCTCGAGTTCAAGGCCTGGCTCGCCGAGCTTGGCGGTGTCAACCGGACGGAAACCGGCACGTCGGTGCGTGCCGTCGAAGAATCCCCCGCGCCGGCCAGCGTGCGTTACGAAACCGTTCTTACCGAAAGCGAGCTTGATGCGTGGGTCGCGCGGTTGAATGCGGCCGATCTCATCGCGGTCGATATCGAGACAACCGCGGTCGAGGCGCAGCTCGCCGAGCTTGTCGGCGTGTCATTCACCGATAGCGCCGGCCACGGCGCATATGTGCCGCTGGCGCATGGCTATCCCGGCGCCCCCGCGCAATTGCCGCGCGCGCTGGTGCTGCACAAGCTCAAAGCGCTGCTCGAAGACGCCAAGCGGCTGAAGGTGAGTCACAATTGCAAATTCGGCATGCAGGTGCTCGCGCGTTGCGATATCGCGCTCGCGGGCGTCGCCTACGACACCATGCTCGAGTCGTATGTACTCGACTCGACAGCCTCGCGCCACGATATGGACAGCGTGGCGCTCAAGTACCTTGGCTACAAAACGATCAAGTACGAGGACGTCACCGGCAAGGGCAAGGCGCAGATCAACTTCAGCGAAGTGCCGGTCGAGCAGGCGACGAACTACGCCGCCGAGGACGCGGATGTGACGTTACGCCTGCATGCACACCTGTGGCCGCGATTGAACCAGAACCCGGCGCTGGTGAAGTTGTATCAGGAGATCGAGCTGCCGCTCGCGGCGGTGCTGGCGCGTATCGAAAGCGCCGGCGTGCGCATCGACATCGCGATGCTGCGCGCGCAAAGCGGCGAACTTGCGCGCCGGTTGATGGAAATCGAGCGCGAAGCGCACTCGGCGGCCGGGCAGCCCTTCAACCTCGATTCGCCGAAACAGATCCAGGAAATACTTTTTCAGAAACTCCGGCTCCCCGTTCTGCGCAAGACGCCAACCGGCCAGCCGTCCACCGGCGAGGACGTGCTCCAGGAGTTGGCGCTCGACTACATGCTGCCGCGGCTGTTGCTCGAGCACCGGAGCCTGGCGAAGCTCAAATCGACCTACACCGACAAACTGCCCGAAATGGTCAACCCGCGAACCGGGCGGGTACATACGTGTTATCACCAGGCGGTGGCGGCGACCGGCCGGCTTTCGTCGGCGGATCCCAACCTGCAGAATATTCCGATTCGAACGCCCGAAGGCCGCCGTATCCGCCAAGCTTTCATTCCCGAAGCCGGGTATCGCATGATGTCGGCGGATTATTCGCAGATCGAGCTGCGCATCATGGCGCACCTCTCGGGCGACGCGGGGCTCATCCACGCCTTTGGGGAAGACGCCGATATCCACCGCGCCACCGCCGCTGAAGTGTTCGGCGTGACCCTGGACGCGGTTACGCCGGAAATGCGGCGTAACGCCAAAGCCATCAACTTCGGGCTGATCTATGGCATGTCCGCGTTCGGGCTCTCGCGTCAACTCAAGATCGATCGCGCCGCCGCCCAGGAATATGTCGAACGCTACTTCGCGCGCTATCCGGGAGTGAAGGCGTTCATGGAGCGCACGCGCGACCAAGCGCGCGGCCAAGGTTACGTCGAGACGTTGTTTGGCCGGCGGTTACATTTACCGGACATCAACGCGGCCAACATGACGCGGCGCCAAGGGGCCGAGCGCGCGGCGATCAATGCGCCGATGCAGGGGACGGCCGCCGATCTCATCAAGCGCGCCATGCTGCGTCTCGACCATTGGATACAAAGCACCCGGGTTCCGGTGCGCATGATCATGCAAGTGCATGACGAGCTTGTTTTCGAAGTCGCCGCGAGCCACGTCGCCGAGGCAACGGCGGCGATCCGCGACCGCATGGTGGGTGTCGCCGACCTGGCGGTGCCGCTGGTAGTCGATATCGGAGTGGGTGATAATTGGGACGAAGCGCACCGATAGACGCTAATCCTCGGAAGTAGTGTGGGAACGGGCGAATTGAAATGAACCATACGGAAGCCGTTCGGTCTACGGTGTTGAACGGTTGCTAGATCGTTCTCCCCGCTCCTCCTCCCTGAGCGGGGAAAGTTCCGGAACCTTGTTCCGGAACGTTGTTAGGCCCCGGACTCTCTCCCCTTGTTTCCGGGGCTTTTTTTATCCCGCTTCGGCGCAAAAATTGACCCGCCTTTGTAGCGTTTGGTATAAGGCGGCCTCCACTACGCGGTTACGCGGTAAGCACGCAGGATCGAGGGGGGTTTAATGCACGTACGATTTTCGGCCGTCGCCATTGGCGCCGTCGCCGTTGTCATGTTTTCCGCCGTCGCGCGAGCGGACCTAAACGGAAATCCTGCGACGGGCAAGGCAAAGGCAGCCACCTGCGCGGCCTGCCACGGTATGGACGGCGGAGGTGGCGCCGATCCTTCGTGGCCCAAACTCGCGGGCCAGATACCTGAATATCTGGTGCAGCAGCTTCAGGCATTCAAATCGGGTGCTCGCAAGAACCCCATTATGAACGGCATGGCGGCTCCGCTCTCCGACCAGGACATGAGAGATATCGCCGCCTATTACGCGAACCAGCCCTTGCGACAGGGGGCGGCTGCGACCAAAGAATTGGCACAAGCGGGAGAGCGCCTGTACCGTGGCGGCAACTCGCAACTGGGAGTGCCGGCCTGTATGAGTTGCCACGGACCCACCGGCCACGGCATACCGCCGCGCTTTCCGCGCGTTACTGGGCAGAACGCCGCCTATGCGGGAAAACAGTTGGTTGATTTCCGCGGAAACCAGCGCGTTGACAGTAATGGAATCATGAATCCCGTGGCGGTTCGGCTGACCGACGCCGATATCAAGGCGGTTTCCGAGTACATGGCCGGACTCCACTAGCCTCGTGATACCGAGGTACCGCTAGTCCCGATATTCCTGCCGTTGAGGGTCACCTGCCGCCGGCAGACGACACCCGACCCCCGGCTATTTTCATCGTCCCCGGCCGTGCGCTGATTTCCTTCCTTGTTGCTCAGTAACTTAGCCACCGTTGTGGCGTGGCATGAGTATTGCTCCTTATTACCAGCGAGAAGGCCGGGTAGATCCGGTCGGCGGTGGCCCCGAAAAGGGCAAAGGAGTCGAGCAATGCTTAGCCACATAGTGACCCTGCTGAACAGCTACGAGCGCAACCACGGTGTGCGCCCGAATGTGGTCTACATGAACGAAACCCACTACGGCTACCTGCGCGAAGAGCTCCCCTTCGTCCGCGACCACAACGACGTAATCGCCATCCTTGGCGTCGACATCGCCCTGAACGACGAGGCCATGAATCCGCAGGCCGCCACGGTGCGGTTTGCCTCAGAGAACATCTTGGTTAGCTGAACTTGCACGCCGTATGGCGTGCGGGGTGCATAGGCCGGGTTTCGACCCGGCCTTTTTTTTTGGCCGGTTTTCGACGCTCCTTCTAACTAAATTCGCGTTAGCGCCCGGGCTGCCTGCTCGAGCGTCTCATCGATGTCTTTCGTCGTGTGCGCGGCCGACACGAATCCCGCTTCAAACGCGGACGGCGCGAGATAAATGCCGCTGTCGAGCATGGCATGGAAAAAGCGCTTGAAGCGTTCCGAGTCGCAGGCCATGACTTGGGCAAAGCGCGTCACCCGGGTTTCCGCCGTAAAGAAGACACCGAACATGCCGCCCACGGATTGGGCGGTCAGCGGTACCTTCGCCGCCCGGGCGCGCTCCATCAGCCCCTCGGTCAGTTGCGCGGTGCGCGTTTGCAACTGCTCAAAGAAATTTTCTTTACTGATCGCGGTTAGCGTCGCTATTCCAGCGGCCATGCCGACGGGATTCCCCGAGAGAGTGCCGGCATGAAAAATCGGGCCGTCGGGCGTCAAGCGGTCCATGATGTCGGCGCTGCCTCCAAAGGCGGCGACCGGCAGGCCTCCGCCGATGACCTTCCCCAACGTCGTTATATCGGGCGTTACTCCATAAAGCGCCTGCGCGCCGCCGAGCGCCACGCGAAACCCGGTCATGACCTCGTCGAATATCAGCAGGCTCCCATGGCGCGTGCATTGCTCGCGCAACGTCTCGAGGAACCCCGGAACCGGCGGCACGCAGTTCATGTTGCCGGCGACCGGCTCGACAATCACGCAGGCAAGCTCGCGTGCGTGCAGGCGAAACGCCTCGCGCACCTGCTCGATGTTGTTGTATTCGAGAGTAAGCGTCAGCTCGGCCAACGCTTTCGGAACGCCCGGCGAACTCGGTACGCCGAGCGTGAGCGCGCTGGAACCCGCTTTTACCAGCAAGGCGTCCGACGATCCGTGATAACAGCCCTCGAACTTGACGATCTTATCTCGTCCGGTAGTGCCGCGCGCCAAGCGAATAGCGCTCATCGTCGCTTCGCTGCCGCTGCTGACCATCCGCACCTTTTCGATAGAGGGGACGAGCCGACAAATTAGCTCGGCCATGCGTGTCTCGAGCTCGGTAGGCGCACCGAAACTCAGCCCGCGTTCCGCCGCTTCTTTCACCGCGCGCACGACCGCGGGATGCGCGTGACCCAGAATCGCCGGCCCCCAGGAACCGACGTAATCGATGTAGCGGTTGCCGTCGACGTCCCACAGATAAGCACCGTCGCCACGGTCGAAAAAAACCGGCTCGCCCCCGACAGCCTTGAACGCGCGCACCGCGGAATTGACGCCGCCGGCGATGCGGGCGCGCGCTTGTTGATAGAGGACGGAAGAACGCGATCGGCTGACCATGACTACTCTCTTTGTGTAAACAACGACACGTAGCGCCGCGCGGCGCGTTCAATGTCGGGTTGGTCGAACACGCCGGATACGACGGCAAGCATGTCGGCGCCCGCTTCCAATAACCCGGCGCCATTGTCCGGAGTGATGCCGCCGATCGCAACCAGCGGTACGTCGAAACGGGTACGCGCCGTGCGCAGCAGCTCAGGAGCCGCGCGCACGGCGTCGGGTTTGGTGCGCGACGGGAAAAAGCTGCCGAACGCGAGGTAATCCGCGCCGTTCGTGATCGCCCATTGCGCGCGCGCAAGATCGTTGTAACACGACACACCGATGAGCGCGTCGGCGCCGAGCGCCTCTCGGGCGGCGCCTATAGGTGCGTCGTTGCGGCCAAGATGGACGCCATCCGCCATTACCGTCCGCGCTAGCTCGACGTCGTCATTGATCACGAAAATGGCTCCGTAGGTTGTACAGAGCGCGCGTAATACCTCGGCGCGCCGAGCGCGCTCGCTCGCGGAACCTGACTTGTCGCGGTATTGAATGGCGCGCGCGCCTCCGCGCAGCGCGCGTTCCACGCCCGGTGCCAAGTCGGGGCCTTGCAGATAACCGGTATCCGCGATCGCATACAGACCGCGCATTGCTTGGGGCCGTTTCACTACTGATTACTTTGCCGATCGCCCATGGGTCCCCAGTAGAGGCGGTCGGGAAGGTGCTGCCCCATTCCCAGACGGCGACCGTGCTTCAGCGTGTTCCAGGTGTAATGCAGGGCCTGCGCGATGGCGTTCGGCGGATCCAGACCGTGAGCGAGCGCGCCCGCGCAGGCGGAAGCGAGTGTGCAACCCGAGCCGTGGTAAGTGTGCGGAAGGCGCTCGAAAGTAAATACGTCGAGCAGGCGTTTGTTGGCGTAGAGGCGGTTCAGTACTTGCGGCGTGGGATCGTGGGTTCCGGTAATGAGCACATACTCGCAGCCGAGCGAAAGCAGTTCCTGCGCGCAGGCGTCGAGCGTATCGGCGCCGGGTGCCAGGCGTCGGGCCTCTTCGCTATTAGGCGTTACGAGTAGCGCGCGCGGAAGCAGGAGCACGCGCAGCGCGTCGTCAAGGGGCTCCTCGGAGAGCGGGTCGTTGTGTCCCGACGCCTGCACCGGGTCCACGATGAGTGGGATTTGCGGGTAGTCGTCGACAATGCTGGCTACCGCGCTAACGATCGCCGAGTTGCAGAGCATCCCCGTCTTAAACGCCGTTACCGCCATGTCTTCGAGCACGGCGCGCGCCTGCGCGATGACCAGCTCCGGGGGCACGGCGCTGTACTGTTTAACGCCACTCGTATCCTGCGCCGTGACCGCCGTTACGACTATGGCCGGGTGACACCCGAGGCTGGCGAGGGTAAGTACATCGGCCGCCACGCCGGCGCCGGCCGTGGGGTCGGTTCCGCCGAAGCACAGCACCACCGGAGGCTGATCGGTAACCATCAGTGCAGCGCTCGCAGGACGCAGGAACGCAGCGCCTCGATCAGAAGCGGGTGCACGTTCAGCGCCGGCACGACCCGATAATGCTCGATCCCGACTTGGCGGGCGAGGTCGGCATAAACGATGCCGAGCTCGTAAAGCGTTTCGACGTGATCTGAAACAAAAGCAATAGGGTATACCAGCATTTGTCTAGCGCCCGCACGCCCTTTGGTGCGAATGACATCGTCGGTGTAAGGCCTCAACCATTCGAGCGGTCCGACCCGGCTTTGATAACAGAGCGTGACGTGCGGCCATCCCAGTTTCAACCGCACCGCCGCCGCGGTCGCTACGATTTGCTTCTCGTAGAGATCGCCGGCATCGACGATCTTGCGCGGTAAACCGTGTGCCGACAGCAACAGCTCGACATGTTCGGGATCGCGGTCCGGCAGCCCGTCGAGCGCTTGTTTCAGCGACTCGACGATGGCCTCCTGGTAGCTCGGCTCGTCGTACCAGGAGCGGACGAGACGGACGTCCGGGTGGTAATTCTGCCGGCGGCACTCGCGTTCGAAGGCGTGGACGCTGCTGCCGGTGGTGGTTACCGAGTATTGAGGATAGAGCGGCAGCAGAATCACGCGCCGATAGCCGCGTTCCTTGAGCGTGGTGACGACTTCGGGCGCAAGCGGGTGCCAGTAGCGCATACAGATATAGACATCCGCCAGAGATTCGCTCCCGCTCGCGCTTTCCCGTGGCGCAGCGACGGTGTCCGCGTTTACCGCTACAGATTTGCGCACGTTGGTGTGCAGCGCGGCTTGCAACGCGCGCGCCTGCGCCTGGGTGTTTTCCAGCAAGGGTGAACGGCCGCCGATCGCCGCGTACCCTTTGGCGGCTTCCGGTGCGCGCCGCCGGCTCAAAAGGACGGCAAAGGGGCGTTGTGTGATCGATGCGAGCGGAAGTTTAAAGATATCCGGGTCGGAGAAGAGGTTGTATAAAAACGGCCGCACCGCGCGTAGGGAGTCGGGACCTCCCAAATTGAGCAGCACGACGGCGGGGCGTGAATCCATGTTTATCGATGACGCTCGGCCGGCGATTTTAGCGCCGATCCCCCCGTTTCACCATTTGCACCGTCATGCCACAATCGCCGCGCATGGCCCCTCCGCTACGCCCGTGTAGCTGATGTGAAACTTGGCCATTCGCGCGCGTCAGTGACAGCGGAGCGCTTCATCCTTCCCGCGAGGATCGGCGTTGTTCCGCTCCGATTTATCAGAAATGGTGCATTAGACAGACAATGAGAACGTATATGTGCGTGGTGTGCGGGTTCGTTTACGACGAGGAAAAGGGGCTTCCACAGGAAGGCATTGCGCCCGGGACGCGATGGGAGGACATCCCCGAGAACTGGAAATGCCCCGAATGCGGCGCCGCTAAGAGCGATTTCGAGATGATCGAAATATAAGGAACCGGCCCCGCGCCCGCGTGTGTTATAAGAAAACGTAACGATACTAAGATCCGTGTGCCGAAACGGATGCCGGCAAGCGCCCCTAAGGAGCAGCAGCAATGACGGTCGCGGTCATCGTCGGTGTCGTGGTAGTACTCTGGGTCATTGCTTATCTGCGTGTTCCGTTGCTGGTTAGCACGGTTCTCGCCGGCATGGCGCTGGCGGCGCTTACGTATTTTCATCCCGTCTCGAACCCGGCGCTCGCCACCCTTTGGGTGGCGTTTCTGCTTCTCGCTGCGGGGTTGAATGTTCCGCCGCTGCGGCGCGCGCTGATCAGCAACCGTCTGTTGATCCTGTTTCGCAAGCTGATGCCGCCGGTGTCGCCGACCGAGCGGGAAGCGCTCGAGGCGGGGACCGTATGGTGGGAGGCCGAGTTTTTCACCGGGCGCCCGAAATGGAAGCGCCTTCTCGGTTTGTCGCGTCCGACCCTGTCGCCCGAAGAGCGCGCCTTTCTGGACGGGCCGGTCGATGAGTTATGCCGCATGCTGGATGACTGGGAAATTGTGCACGACCGGCATGATCTGCCGCCCGAGGTGTGGGCGTTCCTCAAGGCGCAGGGTTTCTTCGGGATGATCATCCCGAAGAAGTACGGCGGGCTCGAATTCTCCGCGCAGGCGCACTCCGAAGTCGTGATGAAGATCGCCTCGCGCAGCCTGACCGCCGCAGTAACGGTCATGGTGCCGAACTCGCTCGGTCCGGCCGAGCTGTTGATGCACTACGGCACCGAGGAGCAGAAGGATCACTATCTGCCGCGTCTCGCCCGCGGCGAGGAGATCCCTTGTTTCGCGCTCACCGGACCCGAAGCGGGAAGCGATGCGAGCGCGATGCCCGATTACGGCGTCGTTTGCCGCGGCTCGTTCCAAGGCCGTACCGAGGTGCTCGGCATCCGGCTCAATTGGGAGAAGCGCTACATCACGCTCGGGCCGGTGGCTACCGTGCTCGGCCTGGCTTTCAAGCTCTACGACCCGGATCGCCTGCTCGGCGGCGACGTCGAGCGCGGTATTACGCTTGCGTTGATTCCGACGGACACGCCGGGGGTGCAGATAGGCCATCGCCATAATCCATTGAACACGGCGTTTCAGAACGGCCCGAACGCCGGCCGCGACGTGTTTATCCCGCTTGACTGGTTGATCGGGGGCCAAGCGTATATCGGCCAAGGCTGGCGCATGCTGGTCGAGCGCCTTGCCGTCGGGCGTGGGATTTCCTTGCCGGCACTGAGCGTCGCCTCCGGCAAGATGGCCTCGCGCGGCACCGGCGCCTACGCGCGTATCCGCAAACAGTTCAAAGTGCCGATCGGTCGCTTCGAGGGAGTCGAAGAAGCGCTCGCGCGCATCGCGGGGAACACCTATCTCATGGATGCCGCGCGCCAAATGACGCTGATCGGTTTGGATGGCGGCGAGCAGCCGGCGGTGGTTTCCGCCATCGTGAAGTACCAGCTGACCGAGCGCATGCGGCTTCTTTTAAACGACGCCATGGATATACACGGCGGCTCGGGCATTTGTCTCGGCCCGCGTAATCTTGTCGGCGGGCCGTACCAGGGCATTCCGATCGCCATTACGGTGGAAGGCGCGAACATCCTCACGCGCTCGCTCATTATTTATGGCCAAGGAGTGGTGCGCTGTCATCCGTATATTTGGCGCGAGATGCAGGCGCTGGCGGAATCCGACACCAGGCGCGCGCGCAAGAACTTCGATCGCGCTCTGTTCGGCCATGTCGGGTCTTTTCTCAGCAACATGGCGCGCGGCCTCTGGCTCGGGCTCACCGCCGCGCGCCTCGCGCACGTGCCGGTGCATGGTCGCGCGCGCCGTTACGCGCAGCGGCTCACGCGTTACAGCGCCGCGTTCGCGCTCATTTCCGACGTCGCCTTGTTCGTGCTCGGCGGCGCGCTCAAGCGGCGCGAGAAAATTTCCGGGCGCCTGGCCGATGCCTTGAGCCTGTTCTATCTCGCGTCGGCCACCCTCAAGCGCTTCGAAGATCAAGGAGCGCCCGCGGAAGACGAGCCGCTGCTCGCCTGGGCCTGCGAAGACATGCTTTATCGCCTGGAACAGGCGCTGCTCGGCGTGCTGCGCAATTTCCCGAGCCGCGTGGCGGCGCTCGTCACCTGCGGCTTCACGTTTCCGCTCGGCGCTCGCGCCCGCCCGCCGAGCGATAGGCTCGGCCACCGCGCGGCTGCTATCCTGCTCGAGCCTTCGGCCGCGCGCGATCGGCTGACGGCCGGGATATTCATCCCGAGCGACCCGAATTCCGCGCTCGGTCGACTGGAGGAGGCGCTACCCAAAGTGATCGGGGCGGAGGCGGTGGAGCGCAAACTGGAGCATCTTGCGGAGGTCCAAGTGTCGTTGACGCGAGAGGGTCTGATCGAATCCGCGCGGGCGCAGAATTTCATCAGCGCGGCGGACGCCGAGCTCGCGCGCGCGGCGTATAGCGCCCGGCGCGCCGTGATCGCGGTGGATGATTTTCCGCCCGCGCGTTTCTGAGGAGTGGAGATGGCGCAGACACGAGTCTTTATTATCGACGGCACGCGCACGCCGTTTCTGAAGGCGCGCGGGGAACCGGGTCCGTTCGCCGCCTCGGATCTGGCGGTCGCCACCGGCCGCGCGTTGCTCGCGCGCATGCCTTTCGAAGCGACGGCCGTCGATGAAGTCATCGTCGGATGTGTTATTCAGGCGGCGGACGAAGCCAACATCGCGCGTCTGGTCGGTTTGCGGCTGGGTTGCGGGCTCCAGGTGCCGGCGTACACCGTACAGCGCAACTGCGGCTCCGGCCTGCAGGCTGTCGCAAGCGCGGCCGAACACATTCAACTCGGGCGCGCGCACCTCGTGCTCGCGGGCGGCACCGAGGCGATGAGCCACGCGCCCGTGCAATGGAACGCCGCCATGGCCGCATGGCTCGGCAATGTCGTGAGCGCGCGCGGTTTCACCGAGCGCATGCGGGCGCTGGTGCGCTTTCGGCTGTCGCACTTGCAGCCGGTTTATGCGCTGCTGCTCGGCTTGAGCGACCCGCTGGTCAAGCTCTCGATGGGTCAGACGGCCGAGATACTCGCGCATCGCTTCGGCGTTTCGCGAGAAGCGCAAGACGCGTTTGCCCTGCAGAGTCATCGGCGTCTGGCGGCGTGGTTCGACGCCGGCTACGCGGCGGACGAAGTCGAGGCGTTGTACGCGCCGAGCGGAAAGTTCTATACCGAGGACACCGGCCTGCGCCGCGACACCGACATGGCGCAGCTCGCGCGGCTGAAGCCCGCCTTCGATCGCAAGTACGGTCAGGTCACGTCGGGGAACAGTTCGCAGGTGAGCGACGGCGCCGCCCTGCTCATCCTCGCGAGCGAGGAAGCCGTGCGCCGCCACCGGTTGCCGGTGCTCGGCGAATGGCTGGATCATGCCTGGGCGGGCGTCGATCCGCGCCAGATGGGGCTCGGTCCGGTGCACGCCGTGGCGCAGCTCCTGACCCGGCATGGCATGAAAATGCGCGACCTCGCGCAGATGGAATTGAACGAGGCGTTCGCGGCCCAGGCGCTCGCGTGCCAGGCGGCGTGGGACAGCGCCGACTACGCGCGCGCCGAGCTCGGGCTCGATGCGCCGCTCGGCGCGATGGAGCCGGAGCGCCTGAATCCGGAAGGCGGAGCGATCGCCTGCGGTCATCCGGTCGGCGCGTCCGGCGCGCGCCTCGTGCTGCACCTGCTCAAATCGCTCCAACGCAAAGGCGGGGGCACCGGCGTGGTCACGCTTTGCATCGGCGGCGGCCAGGGCGGCGCGATGCTCCTGCGCACCGCGGAGAACGCGGCATGAGCGTCGATACCGCCACGGTGATTCGGCCGATCGAACGCACGGTGCTGCGGCACTGGCGTCTGGAGTTCGGGCAAATCGACAGCGCCGGCCGGCTGGTCGGCGCCGCACCCGACGAGGAAGTCGCTTTTCTCACGCTCGATGTCGCCGGCGAATCGGCCAACGTGTTGTCGCGCGAAGTGATGGAGGAGCTCGACCGTTTGCTCGGCGAGCTCGCGACCCGCCACCTGCGCGGCGTGATCGCGCGCTCGGACAAGCCGTCCGGCTTCATTGCCGGCGCGGATGTGCGCGAGTTCGGAAAAATCGACGACGCCGCGCAAGCGGCCGAGCTGGCCCGCGGGGGCCAACAAGTGCTCGATCGCTTGGCCGGCCTTCCGTTTCCGTCGGTCGCGTTGATCCACGGCTTCTGCCTCGGGGGAGGACTCGAGCTCGCGCTGGCGTGCACGTATCGCGTCGCGCTAGACGATCCGGGCACGCGCTTGGGCGTGCCGGAAGTACGGCTCGGCATACACCCCGGGTTCGCCGGTACCGTGCGGCTGCCGGCGTTGATCGGACACTTGCCGGCGCTCGAACTCATGATGACGGGCCGCGCCGTCACCGCGCGCCGCGCCCGCCGCCTCGGTCTGGTAGATGATGTCGTGCCCGAGCGTCACGCGCTTTACGCCGCGCAGAGCTTCCTCACGCGCCGGCCGAAGCCCCGGCGTCCCGCGTGGTATCACCGAGCCCTGGGTCTGCGCTTGCTTCGTCCGCCCGTCGCGCGCCTGCTCGCGCGCCGGCTGCGCGCGCAGGCGGCGCCGCATCATTACCCGGCGCCGTATCGCATTCTCGATCTCTGGCGCAACAAGGCGTCGCCGGCCACCGAAGCGATCTCGCTCGGCGAGCTGCTCGTCGGACGCACCAGCCGCAATCTGGTGCATCTGTTCCTGCTGGCGGAGGAGCTCAAGCGTCGCGGTCGCACCCATCGGCACGACATCGAGAGCGTGCACGTGGTCGGCGCGGGCGTGATGGGCGCGGACATCGCGATATGGGCGGCGGCGCACGGCTTTCGCGTCACCTTGCAGGATCAGCAGCCCGAGATTCTCGCGCGCGCCGTCGGCCGCGCTTACAAATTTTTCCAGCGCCGCTTCAAAGACGAACGACTGGTCCGGGAAGCGCTCGACCGGCTGGTTCCCGACCTCGCCGGTCACGGCGTGCGGCGCGCGGACTTGATCATCGAGGCGATCGTCGAGAAGGCGGAACCGAAGCGCGAGCTCCTCCGGCGCGTGGAAGCACTCGCGCGGCCGCACGCCGTGCTCGCCAGCAACACCTCGAGCATTCCGCTCGAGACGCTGGCGCAATCGCTGCGCGATCCCTCGCGCCTGGTCGGTTTGCATTTTTTCAATCCGGTGGCGCGCATGCAGCTGGTGGAAATCGTGCGCGGCAAACAGACGGCCGAGGCCGTTCTCGACCGTGCACGCGCCTGGACCGCCGCGATCGACCGCTTGCCGCTCGACGTCAAAAGCAGCCCGGGTTTCCTGGTCAATCGCGTGCTGACGCCGTATCTGCTCGAGTCGGTGAAGTTGCTCGAAGAAGGCGTGCTGGCTCCGGTCATCGACCGGGCCGCCGTCGACTTCGGCATGCCGATGGGTCCGATCGAGCTCGCCGACACCGTCGGACTCGACATCTGCCTCTCCGTCGCGGAAACGCTCGCCGGTCCGCTCGGTGTCCCGGTCCCGGCGGAGTTGCGCGAATACGTCGCGCAGGGGCGGCTGGGAAAGAAAACCGGGCGCGGTTTTTATCGCTACGACGCCAAGGGCCGGCCGAAGCTCGGATGGCGTGCGCGCCGGGCGCCGGCGCCCGCGCACGTGCCGATCACCGAGCGCTTGGTGCTGCGCCTGCTGAACGAAGCGATGGCGTGTCTGCGCGAAGGAGTGGTTGCGGGCGTGGACGACATCGACGCGGGCATGGTGTACGGCACCGGCTTCGCGCCCTATCTCGGTGGTCCGATGCGCTATGCGCAAAGCCTCGGCACGACGGGCATCGGCCACAGCCTGTATCGGTTATCGCAGGAGTACGGCGAGCGCTTCGCGCCGGATCCCGGCTGGTCGCAACCCGAGCTGCTGCTGCGGCACGCGACGCCGGCTTGAGCTCGCGTCGAGCATCCGTCAAACAGAACAGATAAGACAAGCACGATCGCGACGCCAGTGACAGAACCGACCAACCTTTCCGAGCTGTTCGTCGGCCGCGTGCAAGCGACGCCGGACGCGCCGGCCTATCGGCAGTTCGACGGCCGGAGATGGGTGAGTTGGACCTGGGCCGAAGCCGGGCGCGAAGCGGCGCGTTTCCAGGCCGGCTTGCGAAGCGATGGATTGAAACCGGGCGATCGGATTGCGATGTGCCTGCGCAACCGCGTCGAGTGGGTGCTCATCGATCAAGCCGCGATCGGTCTCGGCCTCGTGACCGTCCCGCTCTACTTCGACGACCGTCCGGACAATATGGCCTGGTGTTTGAACGACGCCGGCGTGCGGTTCCTCCTGCTCGAGGATGCCGCGCAGTGGGATCGGCTGAAGGATCAGGTGCACACCGTCGAGCGGGTCGTATGCCTGGAAGGAAATATTCCGGACGACCCGCGCGCGCGCCGCCTGCTCGACTGGGCGCCCACGGGGGAATACGCGCTCGCGCGCTCGCACGTCGGTCCGTCAGAGCTCGCCACCATCGTCTATACCTCGGGGACGACGGGGCGTCCGAAAGGCGTGATGCTGTCGCACGGCAACATCGTCAGCAACGTGCTCGCGTCCTCGAAAGTCGTCACCTTCACGCCGTCCGACTCGAGCGTGTCATTCCTGCCGATGTCGCACATGTTCGAGCGCACGTGCGGCTACTATTTGAATATCTATACCGGCGCGTCCACCGCGTTCGCCCGTTCCATCTCGGTCTTGGGCGAGGATCTGCTGACGCATAAACCGACCATCATGGTGAGCGTGCCGCGCGTATTCGAGCGTGTATGGAACGCGATGCAGCAGGCGCTGCCGCCGGGAAGCTCGAAGCGCAGATTATTCGAGCGCACCGTGGATGTCGGGTGGCGGCGCTTCAAGCACGAAGCGACGCTCAAGGACCGGCTCGTCTGGCCGCTGCTCGACGCGCTCGTCGCGAAAAAAGTCCGCCGCCGCCTGGGCGGTCGTATACGCACGATATCGGTCGGCGGCGCCGCTTTCCCGCCGGAGCTCGCGCGCGTTTTTATCGGTCTCGGCTTTCCGATACTGCAAGGTTACGGACTGACGGAAACCTCTCCGGTGCTCACCAGCAATCGGCCCGACGACAACGAGCCCGCCTCGGTCGGTCGGCCGCTCGAAGGCATAACGCTGCGCTGCGCGGATAACGGCGAGCTCCTCGCCCAGGGACCCAACATCATGCTCGGCTACTGGAACAATCCCGAAGCGACCCGCGCCGCGATCGATGCGGAGGGCTGGTTCCATACCGGCGACATCGCGCGCATACGCGACGGCCGCGTGTATATCACCGGCCGTATTAAAGACGTCATCGTGATGTCGAACGGCGAGAAACTTCCGCCCGACGACGCGGAGCAGGCGCTGCTGCGCGATCCGATCTTCGAGCACGTCATGCTGGTCGGGGAGGGACGTCCGCACCTCGGTCTGCTGTGCGTCTCGAAGGTGGAGGACCAGCGCGTCCTTTGTGAACGCGCCAACGCGCAGCTGCGCGAGTTCCCGGGCTACGTGCGAGTGCGCTACGTCGCGCGCGTGCAAGGTCCGTGGAGCGTGGAAAACGGTTTGCTCACACCCACGCTTAAATTGAAACGCAACGCGGCGGAGCGGTTGTTCGAAAAAGAAATCGAGGCCATGTTCGCCGGCGCGAGTCCCTGCGAAAACACCGACTCGCGTTAACTCTTGCGCGCGGCGGCCGCGGCGGCGAAGGTCGGCGCGTGGCGCGCCAGTTCCTCGGCGGTCAGTAGCAAAACGCTTTCGTCCCCAGAGCTCGTCGCGAGCCAAACGAACGGAACGGCGGGAAACGCGCGCTGCAGCGGCTCCTGGCTGTTGCCGACCTCGGCCACCAGGATTCCCTGCGGCGCCAAATGCGA
>JAJPKH010000166.1 GCA_021323795.1 Acidiferrobacteraceae bacterium
GATTCTGAGCCGCGCCTACGCCGAGGGCCGCTTTGGATTGCCGGTGGATCGGAAGCAGGCGGAGTACTGGTCGCAGAAGGCGGAATCGAAGTCATAGCCGGCGATCTGCTTCAACCCGCTTCCGAACGTCGAGCATTGACGCCGGTATCGCGTTGTTTATACTGGTGTCGTTGTAATAGGAGATGGCATTCCTCCTCGAACCGCCGCCCGCCGGCTAATGATGCCTACGCTTAGTGCCCGGAAGGGTCGCGTAGGATTTTTCAGCGGCCTGTCCTTGCACAAGAACAACCCGTTAAGGACAGGATATGTGGAAATCGATAGTCGCTATCTCGGTCGGAGCCGCGCTCGGCGCGTTGCTGCGCTGGGCGCTCGGTGCCAAGCTCAATAGTCTCTTTCCCGCCGTTCCTCCCGGAACGCTCGCGGCCAACCTGATCGGCGGGTATGTGATCGGACTCGCGCTCGCGTTCTTCGCGTCGTTTTCCGCCATCGCTCCGGA
Organism: Acidiferrobacteraceae bacterium; assembly: GCA_021323795.1. Classification (GTDB taxonomy): domain Bacteria; phylum Pseudomonadota; class Gammaproteobacteria; order Acidiferrobacterales; family Sulfurifustaceae; genus JACQFZ01. The sequence continues at coordinate 497 of JAJPKH010000166.1, forward strand.
ATGGCGCTTGTGCGTGATTACCGGGTTCTGCGGCGGGCTCACGACGTTCTCGACGTTCTCCGCGGAAATTGTCACGCTGCTACAACAGGGGCGGTTGACGTGGGCGGCGGGCGCGGTGGCGGTTCACGTCGTCGGTTCGGCGGCGACGACGCTTGCCGGCATCGCGACCGTGGTATGGGCGCGGAGCTGAAGGAGAGCACGGCATGGACGAGCAGAAGGTTTGCCCTTTTTGCGACAGCGCCGATCCGGTGATCGCGAACGCGCTTGCATACGCGCGTTACGACAAGTTTCCGGTCAGCCGCGGACATCTGCTCATCATTCCACGGCGCCACCTGGCGGACTGGTTCGACACCACGACCGATGAGCGGCTCGCGCTGTTTGCGCTGGCGGATGAAGCACGGACGTTGTTGCTCGAGAGGTTCGCTCCGGGCGGTTTCAATCTCGGCATCAACGTAGGCGAAGTGGCCGGCCAGACGATCCCGCATGTGCACCTGCACGTGATCCCGCGCTATCGGGGAGATGCGCGCAATCCGCGCGGCGGCGTGCGCGGCGTCATTCCCGCGAAACAGGACTACTGACGAGGAGATCCGCGATGGAAGGTTCGTTTTTACGATTTTACGTACACGAGAACCATCGTAGCCACGGCAGACCGGTATGGGAATGGCTGCTGGAGCAGGCCAATAAGATGGGCGTGCGCGGCGGGTCGGCGTTCCGCGCCATGGCCGGTTTCGGCCGTCACCATCATCTGCACGAAGATCATTTCTTCGAGCTCGCCGGAACGCTCGCGATCGAAGTGGAGTTCATTGTCACCGACGAAGAAGCGCGGCGACTGCTCGAGCTGATTCGCCAAGAAAAAGTCCGCGTCTTCTACGCCCACATTCCCGCGCGCTTCGGGATCATCAATCCGGATCGCGACGATCCGCTTCCCGAGAATGCGGAATGACCGAGATCTGGGCACAAGCCGCGCTTTGGCTCGGGCTGGCGCTGCTCGCGACGCTCGCTTCCATTTGGTTGCGGGTGGCGACGGCGTTGTCCGAAATCGTGGTCGGCACCATCGCGCAGCTCCTGATCGGCGCGGCGTTCGGCGGCGCGCTCCTCGCCGGCGATCCGTCGTGGCTCAAATTTCTCGCCGGCGCGGGCGCGATCGTGCTTACGTTCCTCGCGGGCGCGGAGCTGGACCCGGCGGTATTCCGCCGCCAATGGAAGCAGGCGAGCGCTATCGGTCTCGTCAGCTTTGCCGCGCCGTTCCTGGGTTGCGCCGCCATCGCGCGCTGGTTGCTCGGATGGTCGCCCGAAGCGAGCTGGTTGGCCGGCGTCGCGATGTCGACGACGTCGGTGGCGGTGGTCTATGCAGTCATGCTCGAGTTCGGGCTGAATACGACCGGCTACGGCAAGATCGTGCTCACCGCATGTTTTGTAACGGATCTTGCCACCGTCGTGGCGTTGGGTTTGATTTTCGCGCCGTTCACGGTCAAGACACTGGTGTTTCTCGGCGCCGGCATTGTCGCGTTTGTCGCCTTGCCCTGGCTCACGCCGCGGTTCTTTCGCCGCTACGGCAATCGTCCCTCGGAGCTCGAGGCGAAATTCCTGATGTTTTGTTTGTTCGGGCTTGGCGCGCTCGCCGCCTGGGCGGACAGCGAGGCGGTGCTGCCGGCGTATCTGCTCGGCATGGTGCTGGCGGGCACCGTCGGCAAGGATCATGCGTTGATCCGACGCCTGCGCACGCTCACCTTCGGTTTGCTGACGCCGTTCTATTTTATCCGCGCGGGGTCACTCGTATCCGTGCCGGCGCTGGTGGCCGCGCCGGCGGCATTTATCGTATTGCTCGCCGCGAAGATGGTGACCAAGGTGGCCGGCGTCTATCCCGTGACGCGGGCCTACCGTTCGCCCAGGCACGAGGGAATGTACACGACGCTGCTCATGTCGACGGGACTTACATTCGGCACGATTTCGGCGCTATTCGGCTTGTCGCATGAGATCGTCGATCAGGCGCAGTACTCAGCCCTGGTGGCCGCGGTGATCGGAAGCGCGGTGGTTCCCACGCTCATCGCCAATGCGTTTTTCTTCCCGCACCATCATCTTGCGAAGCAACAAAACTTGCCATCCGAGCCGGAAGCGCGCGCCGCCGAGAGCGCCACGGCGCTCGTCAGGAGAACCAAGCCATGATCAAGAAAATCCTCGTCGCCTACGACGGCTCCGATTACTCGAACAAGGCCTTCAACTTTGCTGCGGATATGGCGAAGCGCTACAAGGCGGAGCTGCGAGTGCTCTCGGTCGTGCCGGTGCCGGAATTTGCCGAAGACGTGGAGACCGAAGCCGTCATCGAGCAATCACGCAACCATCATAAGAAGCTGCTCGACGAGCTCGAAGAAAAGGCCGGCAAGGTCGGCATCCACGCTCGCTTCGAGATCGCGGTCGGGCATATAGCGCAGCAGATCCTCGATCAAGCGGCGGAAAACAAGATAGATCTCATCGTGCTCGGGCATCGAGGCAAGGGGTTGCTGGACCGTTGGCGTCTTGGCTCTGTATCGCACCGCGTGATCAGCTATGCGGAGTGCGCGGTGACGATCGTTCGCTGACGGGTCCTTACGGCCGCGCCAAGAGATTCTCGCGAGGCGCAATAGCGGGTGTTGACCTCGTGCGACGCCGTTAACACGTTCATGCATTTACAGAAGCGGGAGATCCGACCCAATGAAGTTCCTTCAACCTTGGCACTGGTTCGCCCTCGGCTCGGCCTTCTTTGCGGGTCTTACCGCGATTCTCGGCAAGCTCGGCGTCGCGGGACTCAATTCAAACTTTGCTACGTTTATCCGCACCGTCGTAATTCTCGTGCTCACGGCGGCGATCGTTTCGTTCAGGGCCGAGTGGGAATGGCCACGGGAGCGAGCGCTTCAACCCATCGTGTTCCTCGCGCTGTCGGGCGTGGCGACAGGGTTGTCGTGGCTGTGCTACTACCGCGCGTTGCAACTGGCGCCGGCCTCGGCGGTGGCGCCGATCGACAAGCTAAGCGTCGCTTTCGCAATGCTGCTGGGCGTCGTGGTGCTCGGGGAATCGGTCAGCCTGCGTATGGCGTTTGGCGGCGGCTTGATGGTGGTCGGCGCGCTCCTCGTCGCGGCGGGATAAAGAAATACGTTACAGCGAGGCGAGCATTGTGCCGAGGGGTACCGTGTGCAGGACTTGCGCGAACTCGGCTCGCAAGCGCGACAAGCGTCTACTGTGAGCGCCGGATTTCCCTATAATGCAGCATTCGGCCTAACCCAGCGAACTAATCCGCACCCTAGGAAGACAGAGAACGTCCGCATGCTCGATCCTCGCTTGTTACGCACGCAACTCGACGACGTCGCGCGCCGCCTGGCGCGCCGCGGGTACACCTTGAACGTCGCCGTCATCCAGGATCTGGAAAATCAGCGCAAGTCGATCCAGACCGACGTGCAGCAGTTGCAGGCGCGGCGCAACGAGCTGGCAAAAAAAATCGGACAGGCGAAAGCCAAGAAAGAGGACGCCGCGGACTTGATGGCGGAAGCCGGTCGTTTACCCGAGCTGCTGAAGCAGCAGGAAGCGAAGCTCGATGCGATTCAGGCGCGCCTCGAAGAACTGCTGCTCGGAGTGCCGAACCTGCCTCATGAAAGCGTGCCCGACGGACGCGACGAGAACGACAACCGAGAGATCCGCCGCTGGGGTGAACCGCCGAAGTTCGATTTTCAACCCAAAGATCACGTCGACGTCGGCGCACGGTTGGGTCTCGAGTTCGATGCGGCCGTGAAAATAACCGGCGCGCGTTTCGTGGTGATGGAAGGAGCGCTGGCGCGGCTGCACCGCGCCTTGATCCAGTTCATGCTCGATCTGCACGCGCGCGAGCACGGTTACACCGAAGTGTATGTACCCTACATGGTGAACGCCGCGAGCCTGCGCGGTACCGGCCAGCTGCCGAAGTTCGAGGCGGACCTATTTAAAGTTCCGCGTCTGGTTTTTGATGACGCCGCGGCGATAGAAGAGACGCAGGGCAAAAAGATTGATTCCATCTCGGCGAAGGTGGCCGATCGCAGCTTCTATCTCATTCCTACCGCCGAAGTCCCCGTCACCAATCTGGTGCGCGACGAAATTCTCGAGGCGGCGGCGCTGCCGCGTAAGTTTGTCTGCCACACGCCGTGCTTCCGCAGCGAGGCGGGTTCGTACGGCAAGGACACGCGCGGCATGATTCGCCAGCACCAATTCGAGAAAGTCGAGCTGGTGCAAATCGTGCGGCCGCAAGAATCGTACGCCGCGCTCGAGCAGTTGACCGCGAACGCCGAGCGGGTGTTGCAGCGGCTCGGTTTGGCGTACCGCGTGGTGGCGCTCTGCACGGGCGATCTCGGCTTTGCGGCGGCGAAGACCTACGACATCGAAGTATGGCTGCCGGGGCAGAATCGCTATCGCGAAATTTCCTCGTGCAGCAATTTCGAGGATTTCCAGGCCCGGCGCCTGCAAGCGCGCTGGCGGAATCCTGCCTCCGGTAAGCCCGAGCTCGTACACACTCTCAACGGCTCCGGGCTCGCCGCCGGCAGGACCCTCGTGGCGATACTCGAAAACTTCCAGGACGCGCAGGGGCATGTCGTCATTCCCGAAGTGCTTCGCCCCTATATGGGGGGTTTGGAACGCCTGACGCCCGCCGGCTGATTTTCCCGGGCGGCGGCCGCCCCTCGACGTGAAGCGAGCCTGCGGTATCCGCGCGCAGGCCGGTGGGTTTCGAAGTAACTTCTAGCCAAAACGGGACGCCTCGCCTACGCTAGCGGCTCGATACCGCCTGCGGCAGTCCATTGCAGGAATAACAACAGTTCGGGGGTAGGTTTTGATTCGACGGCTTTTACGTCTAAGCCGCTTGCCACGGCGCGCTAGCGTTCGACTGATCAAGCACGCATCTCCGTACGTTTTCGTCTTGTCGTTGTGCGCACTGGCCCCGGCCGTATCCGCCGACAGCGTTTCCGCGCTCGACGGCGAAACGGTCATGGCGGTATCCGCGGCGCCCGCGATACCGCCGGCCGCCGTGCCCGCGTGGATCGTCGCGATTCAGATCCTCCTCTATACGATCGTCACGCTGATCTGCATCTACACGCTGCGGCACTACTGGTTCACCATCAACCGGCTGTTCGGGGTGCAGCGCCATCCTTATATAGATGTCGATACGGCGCGTTGGCCGAGCGTCACGGTGATGATCCCGGCGCACAACGAGGAGGCGGTGATCGCGCACGCCCTCGAAGCGCTCATGGTCGTCGACTACCCGCACGAGAAGCTGCAGATCATGCCCGTGAACGATCGCTCGACCGACCGCACGGGCGCGATCATCGACGACTTCGCGCGCAGCCACCCGGGCATCGTCAAGCCGATCCACCGCGAGAGCGGCGATCCGGGCAAGGCGGCCGTGCTTCGTTACGCGACGCCGTTCGCGGACGGCGCGATTCTCTTGGTGTTCGACGCCGATTACATCCCCGGCAGGGGGCTCATCAAGCAACTGGTCGCGCCGTTTTTCGATCCCGAAGTCGGCGCGGTCATGGGCCGGGTGGTGCCGTTCAACGTCGAGCGCAATCTGCTCACGCGCTTGCTCGACCTCGAGCGCGCCGGCGGCTATCAAGTGGACCAGCAGGCGCGTATGAACATGCACCTTGTGCCGCAGTACGGCGGCACGGTCGGCGGCGTCGGTCGCCGTGCGCTCCAATCCGTCGGCGGCTGGCGCCAGGACACGCTCGCGGAAGACACGGATATCACGTATCGCCTGCTGCTCGGCGGTTGGAAAACGGTCTACCAGAATCGGTCGGAATGCTACGAAGAAGTTCCGGAAACCTGGATCGCGCGCGTGCGCCAGGTGCGGCGCTGGGCCACCGGACACAACGAAGCGACCGCGCGCTACAGCGTGCCGCTGCTGCGCAACAGCCGTGCGAGCTTCCTCGAGAAGCTGGACGGCCTGCTGCTGCTCGGCGTTTACGTCATGCCGGCGCTGGTGCTTCTCGGGTGGATTCTGGCGATCGTGCTGTTCTTCGCCGGCGAATACAAACTACACGGCATCGTGGCGCTGCTCGCCATCACCGCCTACGCCGGGCTCGGTAACTTCGCGGTGTTCTTCGAGATCGCCGCGGCGACGTATCTCGACGGTTCGCGCCGTCGCATCCGGCTGCTGCCGTTCATCGTGTTCGGTTTCGTCGTCAGCCTGATGGCGATCAACCGCGCGATCCTGCGACAGCTGTTTGTTCCTCTCATCGGGCGCGTGCGCGTGTGGCAGAAGACGCAGCGCTTTCGCAAGCCGTCATGATCGAAGCTCTCGCCGCCGTCGGAATCGTCGTGCTGACCGTGCTTTGGTTCGCGCTGCCTTTTCTTCCCGCCATCGCGGAGTGGCACTACAAGCGCGACGCCCATCCGTTGCGCGTGGTGCAGGATTACGAACGCGAGGTCAGGCATTTCGCGCGGCGCTTTCGCGCGTACGTCGACACGCATCTCCCCGCGCCCGACGACGCGGCGCCAGCGGAAGTCTGGCTCGACGTGGACGATCCGTCCGCGCCCGATGCGCCGATCGAGCCATCGCGCTTCGGCGGGGCGCCTTACGTGCTGGTGCGCGACGAACCGGAGCCGCCGCTGACGGACGCCGAGCGCGCGGCCGGGTATACCGCGCGCCTGTTGCTCGCCGAAGCGGACGTGACGCTTCCGGGCCGAATGGCGTATTTGAGCGAAGTCTACGCGGCCGGGAACGTCCGCGGCGAATACAACAACATCTATCGCGCCATCCTGTGCGACCGCGATGCGTTCCTCGGCGCCGAGAGTATGGTGTTGCGCTGGCTGCACGCGGGCGGCGACGCCCATATCGGCGCTTCGTCCGTGCTCTACGGTCGGCTGTCGGCGGAAGGGAACATGGTGCTCGAGCCCGGTTGCCGCTTCGCGCGCCTGCATGCGCCGCATCTTCGTTTCGGCGAGGAGCCGGAAGGGCTGTGGGCGCAGGCACGAAACCGCTCGACGTTCGAGCTGGCGGGGGCGACCGCCGCGGAGCTGGCGGCGCGGCGTTGGCTGGTCCACCGCTCGCTGCGGATACCGCCGGCGAGCCGTTTTCGCGGCGATCTCGTGGTTTACGGAACGTTGCACATCGGCGAGGACTGCGTCATCGAAGGGAGCATCAAGACGCACGGCGACCTGTACGTCGGGCGCGGCACGCACATCGAAGGCGGTCTGGTGAGCGTGCACAGTATTCAGCTCGAAGCCGACTGTAGTCTCAAAGGCCCGGTTCTGGCGGAAACGAATATATGGATCGCAAAAGGTTGTCGCATGGGTACGCGGCCGAACCCGACCACGGTAAGCGCGCCGTACATTACGGTGGATTCCGGCGTCGTCGCCTACGGCACCGTATGGGCGCGCGAACGCGGCGAGTTGCGGGGCTGATCGTGGGCGTTGCGCTGACGACGGTCGCACCGTTGTGGTCGCACGCCGCGGCGTTTATGCCCCATCGCTATCAGACGGACGAGGGCGCGCTGACGGTTCACGCCGGCGGCGATTTTGTCGATCCCTATTTCGCGACCAAGGCATTGATCACCGCGGAGGAGGCCGGTCTGAACGTCGATGGCCCGGCCCGTCGGTGGATCGCCTGGCTGCTTCCACGCCAACGGCCGGACGGACGCTTCGAGCGCTATTGCCGCGCCGACGGCGCGTGGCGTTCCTGCGCGGATGCCGATGCCGACGACGCGTTGTCGGCGCTTTGGATGGAGCTCTTGAACCGCATGACGCCGCATGGCGAGACAGTAACGGCGTGGGTCGAGAGCGCGCAGCGCGCGGACGCGCATCTGAACCTGCTGCGAAATTCCAAAACCGGCCTGTATCAGGTGTCGCTCGGCGAGCCGTTCGCCCTCTTCATCGACAACGTGGAGATTTACGGCGCGTTCACGCGCATGGCCGCGCGGCACGCGAACGCCGGCGAATTCATCGCCGCGGGGCGCCTCGGCTTGCGTGCCTGGTTGCTACGGCAGGCGATCGTGCGCGTCTTCTGGAAGGCGGACGAGAAGCGCTTTTCCGCCGCTGCGACGCCGCCGCCCGCCGCCGCGTTCTATCCGGACGTCGTGGCGCAGGTCTATCCGCTGTTGGAGAACATGGAGACCCCGGCGGGCGGTCCCGCGCAAACGTTCGACCGCTGGTTCAATGCGCATGGGGAGGCGTGGTTATCGTTCAGCGAAGATCATTATCCCTGGGGGCTGGTCGCGCTCGCCGCCTATCGCGTCGGCGCTCACTCGGTCGCGCGGCGATGGCTCGCGCGCGCGGCGCCGCTGCGCAACGGTCCGCGCTGGAACCTGTTGGAGGAGGCGGCCTACCAGGGCCTGGTCGCGCGGTTCTGCACGAGAGGCGGAGCCGATTGTCGGGAGGGCGCTCCGTGAAGCGGCGCCGCGCCATAACGCTGGCCGCGAGTTTCTTCATGCTGGCGACCGTCGCGCTGCTGTACCAGATGGCACTCGGCGGCTGGTATCACAACAGCGCGATGGTTCTGCTCATCGAGGACTCAATGAAGGAGGACGACGCGCGCGTGCGCGTGTGGCTCGATGCGGCCAAGGAAGAGGGATTGCTGATGCGCGTTGCGCACGATTCGGAATTTCTGCGGCCGTGGTTTCCACGCTCGGCCTACGCGGGGCTGATCCTGCCGGACCAAGCGCATCGAAGCGCCTCCGATTCCCTGGTGCAGGCGATTACGCAATACGCGGAAGCGGGCGGGCGTGTTTTGTTGGCGTACGACGCCGGCACGCTCACGGCGAGGGGCGCGTACGCCAAGGGCCGGTCGCGATTTTCAGCCCTGGCCGGCGTCGACTACGCGCTTTACGACACGCTCGCCGACGCGACGATTCGCTGGGACGCGGTGCTGGGGCAGCCGGAAGTGCTGGATGATTTGCAGTTGCCGCCGGGCAAGTACGCGCCCGCCGGCGAAGCGGCGGCGAGTGAATCAGATCCTCCCGCGCACGACCCGAACGCGCGGATCATTACCGGCTATCGCGCTCCCGCCATCCGCTACCCGGCGTTCGTCACGCGCGGGGCTTACAACGGACGAGTCTTGCTGCGCTCGCTTTCGGACACGATCGTGGCGGGGGAGAGAGACGCCGGCCGCGGGCGCGTGCTCTTCGTCAATCTTCCGCTCGGATACCTTAAGGGCCGAACCGACGGCGCCTTGCTGCACGGGTTCCTGCGCTACTACGCCGACACGATGCTCGGCGTGCCGAGGCTCGCGCCGGTGCCCGATGGCATCGGCGGTCTCGTCATCAATTGGCATCTCGACTCGAACGCGGCGTTGTCCGATATCGAGAATCTCGCGCCGCTCGGTTTCTATCGTCATGGGCCTTACTCGATCCACGTCACGGCGGGCCCGGACGCGCGCGAGAAAGGCGACGGGCTCGGCATCGACGTGCCGGGCAATCTCACCGTGCGGGAATGGCTGCAAAGCATGGCGAAGCAGCATGCGATCGGCAGTCATGGCGGCTGGATCCACGACTACTTCAGTCGCAACCTGCCGCAGGAAAAGAACGCGGAGTTCGAGCGCTATCTCGCGCTGAACAAGCAGGTGCTGGAGGACGTGATCGGGCGGCCGGTCGTGGAGTATTCCGCGCCGGAGGGGTATCAGCCGGAGTGGGTGACGCAGTGGCTCGAAGAGCACGGAATGCTCGCTTACTACTTCACCGGGAACGCCGGCATGGGACCGACGCGCAGCTATCGCGACGGCGAGCTGCGGAACCGCCGCATCTGGTCGTTTCCGATTCCGACGTACCGTACCGCGGCGGGATTCGAGGAGATGAAAGAGGCCGGGGTGCCCCGCGACGCGGTCGCCGACTGGCTTCAGGAGATGGTCGATTTCGCCATGCGTAAACGTGTCGCGCGGCTCGTCTATTTCCATCCGACCGGCATCGCCGCCTACGCGGAAGCGGTGCGCGCGTGGCTCGTCCATATCGAGGTGGCGCAGAGCACGGGCCGATTCGCTTTGTATACAATGTCGGACCTGGCGCGGTTCCTGAATCGCCGCGAGCAGGTGACGTGGTCGGTTCGGTCGTACTTGAACGGGGTGCAGTACGTCCGCGCCACGCACCCTGAAAATCTCGTCAGTCAAACCTGGTTGCTTCCGCGCGAGAGTTACGAACGCCCCGCCGTTGATGAAGGCGAGGCGAAGATCGTCGAGGACATAAAGTA
>JAJPKH010000284.1 GCA_021323795.1 Acidiferrobacteraceae bacterium
ACGCCCGCCTCCGAAACGGTCGGCACATCGGGCATCACGCTGGAACGGGTCTTGCCCGAGGTGGCGAGCGCCTTCACCTTACCGGCTTGCGCGACCTGCGCCATCGTGGTGATGGCGTCGAACATCATGTCGACCTGTCCGCCCATGATGTCGTTGCGCGCGCCGGAGCTGCCCTTGTACGGGATGTGGACGATGTTCACGCCCGCCATCGCCTTGAACAATTCGCCCGCCATGTGATACGGCGTGCCCGGTCCCGAGGAGGCGTAGTTGAGCTTGCCCGGATTCGCCTTTGCGAACGCGATGAGTTCCTTGACCGAGTTCGCCTTGACCGACGGATGCACGACCAGCACGAGGTCGGAATAGTTCACCGGCGCGACCGGCACGAAGTCGCGCAGCAATTCGTAGGGCTTCTTCGGAATCAGCGATTCGTTCACGGTGTGCGTGTTCGACATCATGAGCAGCGTATGGCCGTCGGGCGGCGACTTCGCCACCGCGTCGGTGCCGAGCACCGATCCGCCGCCCGGGCGGTCCTCGACGATGAAGGGCTGCCCGAGTTTTTCCTGGAGATGTTGGGCGAGGACGCGCGCGTAAAGATCCGCGGGCCCGCCGGCGGCGAAGGGAACGATGATTTTCACCGTGCGCGAGGGATAGGTTTCCGCCGCCCCGGCATAAATCGGGGCGAGCATGTACAGCACGAGGGCCATACATTCTTTAAGCGGTGCGCGCATGTAGATTCTCCTTTGGTTGCGTGACGGATCGGCCGTAAAGCCGCTGCTCCGGGTGGACGAAAAGCATACCTGCCAAGCGATGAATAAGAAAGTTGAGCGTTCGCCGTTCGCACAGAGATCGCCATGTGCCGCGCGACGTCGCGCTACGCCGCATGCACGCAAATGCAGTGAAACACCGCGCGGTATTAAGTCGTCGAGAAGGTGAAGTACGAGGAGGGGGCATTAGTACGAGTAGGCGCATTAGGCGTCAGCCGTAATGCGCCGAAGGATCTATTCCGCCTTGGAAACAACCGGCGCCATCGGTTCTTCATTGACGATCATGCGCGCTTGCGCAGAAAGACGTGCATCGCGCGTTCGCCCGCGACGTACTTCGTGCACTCGTAGTCCAACGCGCGCATGTCGATGTCGTGCAAGAGATGCTCCCCGGAACCGAGTAAGACCGGCCGGATGGCGAGATGCAGCTCGTCGATGAGCCCGGCGCGCAGATACTGCCGAACCGTGGACACGCCGCCGCCGAGGCGCACGTTGCGCCCGCCCGCGGCAGCGGTCGCCTGCGCCAAAGCGGCATGAATGCCTTCGGTGACAAAGCGAAACTCCGTCCCACCCTTCATGCGAAGCGGCGCGCGCGCGTGATGCGTCAGCACGAAGACGGGCGTGTGATACGGCGGCTCCTCGCCCCACCAGCCCTTCCAACTGTCATCCGGCCATGGGCCTCGGACAGGACCGAACATGTTGCGCCCGAGAATCCAGGCACCGATGTTAGCAAAGCCTTGCTCCGCGATTCCGTTGTCGACGCCCGTCTCTCCATCGCCCTGGCCGTGCATCGTCCGCCACACGCGTGTGTGGAAAAACCACTCCATCAACTCGGGCCCCCCGACGCCGAGCGGATTGTGGAGATCCTGGTTCGGCCCGGCGCCGTAACCGTCAATGGAAATCGCGAAGCTTTGGACGCGGAGTTTCGACACTTACATCTCTCGCTGTCTGGTCGTGGAATGCGCAGCGGTGGGCCGCCTAACGAACTAACTAACCGGCGCGCCGTTTTTGCGCGTCCGCTTGAGTATGCCGTTAGGCCGCTTTGCAAATACTATCGACAGATTAATGAGTAGCGCCGTAAGCAAGAACATATGGAAAAGCGGAAACAAAATTTCCAGGTAAAAAGCTGAGGCAAACCAATCTGAATACTGCGTTATCCCTATCCACCAAGCTTACCATCGTTGCCAATGCAAGATCTCGGGCGAAATACCGTGCGCCAATAACAAATAGGATACCGAGGCAACGATTAATCCAACTTTCCACCCTCTAACGCGGAGAGCCGTGAGCGTTATAGAAGCAAGACCTAGGATCAGAACGACGAAGACCCAAGGCTGGCTGGTTGCTTTCGGTGGCTTCGCGCCGACGATCCACTCGAGTTGCGGCGAGGACTTGACTTCGACGATGGCGGCCTTTGCGCGGTGGGCCCCAAGGCAACAACGTCAGCGCTCTTTGCAGTGCCAAGTGTCACGGAAGCCGACGCCCCTCGACGGATTAGCTCTGCGGCCACGAAGTGCTCGCCTGCGATGGCGGTTGCGTATTTCTCCGCTTGGGTTGGCATGAGTGGCCTAACGTGCAGCGTGAGGGGCGCATTTGTAGCGAGCGAAGCGCGCGAAAAATGCGTCCCACTCGATGCTGGGTTAGGCCGCATTGTTACTCTGTAGCCTCGACCATACGGATTAAGTTTTTGAGTTTCTCTTTGTGTTCACGTTCTATGGTTGATTCTCCGTTTTCGCCAAACGCTAGCAGCCCTTTCCTCACTTCGCTTTCGTCCAAACATACGTCGTTGTAGGCATACTCTATTTCTTGCGCGATTCGGTATTTTCCAGTTTTTCGGGCGACATTTTCGGCAAATTGATTTGCGAGCGTGCTACACCGAGCATACTCCGCAGCGTATCTTTCATCGGATTTCCTATTTTGATAGGTTGCAAACAATGCGAGCGCCACTATCGAAAGGAGTATGCTCAAATAAACTTTCAATTTGGTGAGCGGCGCGGGCCAAGGACAATAAGAAAACGCTCCGCCGTCTCACCGCGTCCGCTCCACATAAATGTTAGGTTCACGACTCTACTGATCTGAGCCATTCAATTCTCCCTTTTGCCTCTTCTAAAGCTGTTTCAGCTGAGTCACAAATTGCGAAAGGTTTCTGACTGTAACGACACCAACACCTTTCCAAGGGGTCTTGGCTAAAGTATTCCTCCTCATAACCGAAGGATCCATTCTTCCGCTTCACAATAAGAACGCGACGTGTCCTGTCTTTGTTATAGATCTCGCGAACGGTTTCTTCAGACATGGGCAATGGACCCTAACGTTTTGGTGAGCGGCGCGGGCCCGGAAACATCAAGAAACGCGCCGGCGTTTTACCGCGTCCGCTCGACCTAAATGATACTCATGTGAGGCCCCTCCCCAGCGCGGGCTTGGCAGGCATAACCTGTCTTCCAGTTGTGAACGAAGCACAACAAAGCCAAG
>JAJPKH010000256.1 GCA_021323795.1 Acidiferrobacteraceae bacterium
CCGCCGCCGCAAATGGTCGCGAACATGCGCGTCGGCAACATGGACGGTTTCTGCGTCGGGGAGCCGTGGGGCGCGCGGGCGATCTTCGACAACATCGGCTTTACCGCCGTCACGACCCAGGAGATCTGGAAGGATCATCCGGAAAAGGTGCTCGGCACGCGCGCCGAGTTCGTCAAGCAATGTCCGAACACCGCGCGCGCCATGACCGCCGCGATCCTCGAGGCCTCGAAGTACATCGATACCATGGCCAATCGTCCGCGAGTGTCGCAGATCATCGCGCAGAAATCGTACATCAACACCGACGCGAGCGTCATCGAAGGCCGCATGAAGGGCGAGTACGACAACGGTGTCGGCAGGAAATGGAGAGACGAAAATTACATGAAGTTCTACGGCGACGGCAACGTCAATTTCCCGTATCTGTCGGACGGCATGTGGTTCCTGACGCAGCACAAACGCTGGGGCCTGCTGAAGCAGGACGTGGACTATGCAGCAGTCGCCAAGCAGGTGAACTTCATTCAGGTGTACAAGCAGGCGGCCGCGGCGGCGAAAGTGCCGGTGCCGCCGAGTCCGGTGCGGACGGCGAAATTAATCGACGGCGTCGTATGGGACGGCGCCAACCCGCAGCAATACGCGGCGAATTTCAAGGTTCGCGCATGAGCCGTCGCCGTATACAAAGAGAGTTTATGAGCGTGGTGGCGATGAAGAAAGAAAACGCGCAGGCGGCCGCGGGCGCTTCCGCGGGAACGATCGCGGTGTCCGCGCCGGCGCCGCCGGTTTCCCGCGCGCGAGCGCTGGTGCAGGCGATGCAGCGCGAGGTGTTGCCGCCGGTCATGGGAGCCGCGCTGTTTATCCTGCTCTGGGCCCTGGTATCGGCGACCACGGAGCTGCCGAGCCCGCTCAAGACGTGGCAATCCGCGCTACAGGTGTTCAGCGATCCGTTTTATCAAAAGGGTCCGAATGATCAGGGGATCGGTTGGAATATTTTGCGTTCCTTGGCGCGCGTCGGTATGGGCTTCGGCGCCGCCGCGCTCGTCGGCATTCCGCTCGGTTTCCTGCTCGGCTATGTCGGCTTTCTCAACCGCATGTTCACGCCGATCATCAGCGTGCTGCGGCCGGTGAGCCCGCTCGCGTGGCTGCCGATCGGGTTGTACGTCTTCAAGCAGGCGCAGCCGGCCGCGATCTGGGTGATCTTTATTTCCAGCCTGTGGCCGATGGTGCTGAACACGGCCGCCGGCGTCACACAGGTGCCACACGATTACCTTAACGTGGCGCGTGTGCTGAAGCTGTCCCCGTGGAAACTCTTCAGCCGCATTCTGTTGCCGGCGGTTTTGCCCTACGTGCTCACGGGCGTGCGCCTCTCGATCGGCGTCGCCTGGCTCGTCATCGTGGCGGCGGAGATGCTGACCGGCGGCGTGGGTCTCGGCTTCTGGATTTGGGACGAATGGAACAACCTGAATGTCGAGCACATTATCATCGCGATATTCGTCGTCGGCTTCGTCGGCTTGGCTCTCGAGCAGGCGATTCTGCTGATGGCGCGGCGCTTTCGCTACGAGAGGTGAGTCATGGAGCGGTTCGTGCAGATCGAAAACGTGAACATGGTCTTCGAGACGCGTAGCGGCCGCTACGTGGCGCTGAAAGACGTGAACCTCAATGTTCGGCGCGGCGAATTCGTGTCGCTCATCGGCCATTCCGGTTGCGGCAAATCGACGCTGCTCAATCTCGTCGCCGGGCTGCTGGCGCCGACGCACGGCGTCTTGCTCGCCGCCGGTCGTGAAATCGCCGGGCCGGGCCCGGAGCGCGCCGTCGTGTTCCAGAACCATTCGCTGCTGCCCTGGCTGACGAGCTTCGGCAACGTCTATCTCGCGGTCGAGCGCGTCTTCGGCATGTCGGAAAGCCGGGCGCAACTGCGGCGGCGCGCGGAGGAGGCGCTCGCCCTCGTCGGCCTGAGCGCGGCGGCCGGCAAGTTTCCGCACGAGATTTCGGGCGGCATGAAGCAGCGCGTCGGAATCGCGCGGGCGCTCTCGATGCAGCCGATGGTGCTGCTATTGGACGAGCCGCTCGGGGCGCTCGACGCGTTGACGCGCGCCAACCTGCAAGAAGAGCTGATGCGGATCGTCGCTGCCTCCGGCACGACGACGCTCATGGTGACGCACGACGTGGACGAAGCGGTATTGCTGTCGGACCGTGTCGCAATGATGACCAACGGTCCGGGGGCGACGATCGGCGACGTTCTCGACGTGAAGCTGTCCCGTCCCCGTCGGCGTCTGGAGCTGGCGAACGACCCTGCTTACAATCGCTATCGCACGACCGTATTGAAATTCCTGTACGACCGCCGGCAGGCGGCGGCGTAACCGGCGCCACCAGAGCCTCTTCCGTCGGGCTCGCGCGTGCACACGCCTCGGCGTGGCCTACACTGACTACGGTTGTCCGGTAACGATGGGAGGGAACAGTGATGTCGCGCTATTTCTTCGTGCTGTTGCTCGCGGCCGGTGCGAGCGGTTGCGCCACCCAGGCCGCGACTTCCGGCCGCATTGTGCTGCAGGATCGAAATACGCAGGTGTCCGTCAACATTAACGAACACGACCGCGCGTTGATCGAGGAGTACTACACCGGCAAGAAGAAAAAAGGTCTGCCGCCGGGCTTGGCGAAGCGCAAAGGCGGCCTGCCTCCCGGCCTCGCCAAGCGCGACACGTTGCCGCCGGGCCTGCAAGGCGACGCGCTGCCCCTCGATCTGGAGCGCCGGCTCACGCCGTTGCCGGCCGGATATGTCCGTATCCGCGTCGGTCAAGACGTCGTGCTGCTCGACGGCCGCACGCGCGTCGTGCTCGATGTCGCCTACGGCATCGCGGATTAACGGTTTTTCCCCGCTGCCGCCTCAGCGGCGCGCGAGCGCGCGGCGTTTTTCGTACGCTTCGCGCGCGATCGCGACGTCGTCGAGGAAGCGCGGCAGCTCCTCGAGCGTCAGCGCCTGCGGGCCGTCGACCAGCGCCTTGGTCGGCGCCGGATGGAAATCGACGAGAATCATGTTCGCGCCCGCGATCACGCCCTGCGCCGTCACGTGAAAAATATCGAGCAGCCCGTCCGGTGCACGGTCGCGCGAACCGACCGAGTGCGACGGATCGATGCACACCGGCATGCGCGTCAGGCGCTTCACGACCGGCACGTGCGCGAAGTCGACGAAATTGCGGTGCGGCGCGCCGAGATTGCTTTTCATGCCGCGCAAGCCGAAGACGATGTGACGATTGCCTTCGCTCGCGAGATATTCCGCCGCGTTCAGCGATTCCTCCAGCGTGATGCCGAAGCCGCGTTTGAACAGCACCGGAAACTCGCGCTGGCGCCCGACGATCTTCAGAAGCTCGAAGTTCTGCGTATTGCGCGTGCCGATTTGCAGCATGACGCCGGTGGCGCGGCCGGTCCGCTCGAGCGCTTGGCGGATCTCCTCGACCTGCGAGTCGTGGGTGATCTCCATGGCGATCACCTTGATGCCGTATTTCCCGGCGAGCTCGAATACCCACGGCAGGCAGGATTTGCCGTGGCCCTGGAACGCATACGGATTGGTGCGCGGCTTGTACGCCCCCATGCGCGTGCACACCTGCCCGTGTTCCTTGAGCGCGCGCAGCATCTGCTCGACGTGCTCGGGCGTATCGACCGCGCACAGACCGGCGAAGATGTTCAGGTTGTCCTGGTCGAAGCGCACGCCGTTGTACTCGAAGCCGGTCGGGCGGCGGTCGTCGCGATGGCGCCCGAGGATGCGGTATTCTTCCGACACGCGCACGACGCGATCGACGCCGGGCAGGCTCTCGATTTCCGCCTTGTCGAGCGTCGCGGTGTTGCCGATCAGGTAAATTTCGGTCACGGTTTGCAGGGTCCCGATCTCCCGGTGCACGCGCGGCTGGATGCCGGGCTTGTTCCCGAGATGGTCCATAATGTGTTTGTATTCCGGGCCGTTGCTGTCGATGTCGGATTTGAGGATAACGATCATGGAAGGGCCAAGAGTGAGGCGAACGCCGGTTCGGCCGGCGTATTGTAGCGGAGCGCGAAGCGCGGAGTAACGCCATGGCGGAACCGATGGCGAGACGACCGCCGCCTTACACGCTCGACCGGGCCGCGTTGCGTCGCGAGGTGCGCGTCGATACTTACCGTGCCGCGGGGCCGGGCGGCCAGCACGTGAATCGCACGGAATCGGCGGTGCGCATGGTTCATAGTCCTTCCGGCGTCGTCGTCACCGCCGCCGACACCCGCTCGCAGTTGCGCAACCGCGAAATCGCGCTCGATCGGCTGATCGGGCGCCTGAAGGAGTTGAACCGCGTGCCGCGCAAGCGCGTCCCCACCCGGGTGCCGAAGGCGGCCAAGGCGCGGCGGCTGGAATCGAAGCGGCGGCGGGGAGAGACCAAGCGGCGTCGAGCCGCTTTCGAGGATTAGCGGGGCCGCCAGATTGTTCCGCTCCCGGAGATCACGTAGGATTCAGCAGGCGAAAGGAAGCCCGGCGTGCCGCGCGGGCTTTTTTTATGTCTCGCCAAAGGGCGACTTATCATTCCACCGGCGCGTATGACGCTCGAGCAGATCATTCAAGACTACGGTTACCTGGCCATTCTGGTCGGTACCTTCCTCGAAGGCGAGACCATCTTGGTGCTGGGCGGCCTCGCCGCCCATCTCGGTTTTCTTGAACTTCAGTGGGTCATCGTGTCCGCGTTCGCGGGCAGTTTCTTTGGCGACCAGCTCTATTTTTATATCGGTCGCCATTACGGCCCGCGCATTATCGCGAAGCGGCTGTCGTGGCAGGCGAACGCGGAGAAAGTGTACAAGCATTTGCGGCGGCACCAGGACTTCCTGATCCTGACATTCCGCTTTTACTACGGATTGCGCAACGTCACGCCGTTCGCCATCGGCGCGAGCCAGGTTTCGCGCGTGCGCTTCTTCACGCTCAATTTCATCGGCGCGGTGGTTTGGGCGATCACGCTCGGCGGGCTCGGGTACTTGTTCGGCGAGGCGTTCCGGCTGTTCCTCGACGACTTCCATCAAAAAGGCCTGTGGGTGCTCGGCGCGTTGGTGGTCGTGGGCGTCCTCGTCTGGCTCATCACCCTATTACACTCGCGCCGGCGTGCGCGCGAGCAACATGTTAAATAGCCCGCTCCAGCACGGCGGCGAAAAAACCATCGGTACCGTGCCGATGAGGAAAAAGGCGCAATGCGCCGTCGGCCATCGCCTCCAGCGGCACGTGGCGGCGCGCCAAGATCCGGCTCGCGGGCACGGACACAAACTCCGGGTGGGCGGCGCGAAATTCCTCGACCACCGCCTCGCTTTCCTCCGCTAAAAGACTGCACGTGGCGTACACCAATCGTCCGCCGGGTTTAAGCAAAGGAGCGGCGGCGTTGATAATGCGGCGCTGCGTTTCGATGAGCGCGGGCAAGTCGATCGCGCGCCACTTGATGTCCGGATTGCGCCGCAGCGTGCCGGTGCCGGAGCACGGCGCATCGACCAGCACGCGGTCGATCTTTCCATAGAGCCGCTGCGCCCGCGCGTCGCGCTCGTGCGCGATGGCGATCGCGCGCACGTTCGACAGCCCCGCACGGCGCAAACGCGGCGTCATGCGCTCGAGGCGCGCCGCCGATACTTCGAAAGCGTAGAGCGTGCCGCTTCCCGCCATGAGCGCGCCGAGGTGCAGCGTTTTTCCGCCCGCGCCCGCGCAGAAGTCGACCACCATCTCGCCGCGGCGCGGTTCGAGCAACAGCGAAAGAATTTGGCTGCCCTCGTCCTGGACTTCGAACAGTCCCTCTTCGAACGCCGCGGTGCGAAACACCGAGCCACGCTCGCGCAGTCGCAGGCCGACGGGCGAGTAGGGGGTGGCGTCGCAGGCGAAGCCTGCTTCGCTCAGGTGTTGTTGCACGTCGGCGGGTTTCGCCTTGAGCGTATTAACGCGCAAATCCACCGGCGCCGCGCGATTCAACGCGTCGGCGAGCGCCAGCGCCTCGTCGGCGCCGTATTGGGCGAGCAGCTTTTCGGCGAGCCAGTCCGGCAAACTCGTGCGTACGGCGAAAGGCAGCGCAGCTGTCTCGGTGGTCCGCACGCGGGTGACCAGCGCGCGCGCATCGCCGCGGAAGCCCGCTTCTTCCAGGGCGCGCGCGCTCATGCCCTCGCGCAGATATTGCGCCGCGACCAGATGCGTCGCGTCCGACGTTCCGGCGAGATGTTCCAGCAGGCGTTTGTGGCGCAGGCACGCGTACACGGTTTCCGCGACTTCGCCGCGATCGCGCACGCCCATTTCGCGGTGCGCGCGGAAGTACGTTTCCATCCGTTTGGTGGCGCCGGGTACGGCATCCGCGGAAGCAGCGCCCGACAGAATGACGTGTAGCAGCTCAGCGGACTGTGTAATGCGCAGTGGACGAGGCATGGAAATGTGAGCAAAGGTTTAACGACGCTATTCCCTCATCGCGACCTTTCCACCGCGCGCGAAGGATGTCGAGCCTCTCTCCTCTCGCAAGAGGGACGCGGCGAGTGTCTTGCCGTTGAGTTGCAGCTTGCGGTCCTAGTCGCCGTAACGTCGGATCAGGTCCTCGTAGGCGTCGATGCGCCGGTCGCGAAAGAAGGGCCAAATGCGGCGGACGTTTTCCGAGCGCGTGAGATCGACATCCGCGATCAGCACCGCCGGCGCATCGGCCGGCGCTTCGGCGAGGATCTCGCCCTGCGGTCCGGCGATGAAGCTCGAGCCCCAGAATTGAATGCCGGGACCGGCGCCGCTCGGATCCGGTTCCTTGCCGGTGCGGTTGCAGACCAGCACCGGAATTCCGTTGGCGATGGCATGAGCGCGCTGGATCGTGCGCCAGGCGTCGCGCTGACGCTCGCGCTCGGCAGGTTCATCGTTCGGATCCCAGCCGATGGCGGTGGGATAAAGCAGCACGTCCGCGCCGTGCAGGGCCATGAGGCGGGCGGCTTCCGGATACCATTGGTCCCAGCACACCAGCACGCCGAGCTTTTTGGCGTCCGCGGCGATCGGCGTGAACCCCTGATCGCCGGGCGTGAAATAGAACTTCTCGTAATAGCCCGGGTCGTCGGGAATGTGCATTTTACGGTAACGCCCGGCGAGTTTGCCGGCGGCGTCCAGCACGACGGCGGTGTTGTGATAGAGGCCGGGCGCGCGCCGCTCGAAAATCGAGCCGACGATGGTGACGCGCAGCTCCTTGGCCAATGCCCCGAGCGCTTCCGTGGTCGGGCCGGGGATCGGCTCCGCCTGGTCGAAGCGGCGCGTGTCCTCGGTCTGGCAAAAGTAAACGCC
>JAJPKH010000222.1 GCA_021323795.1 Acidiferrobacteraceae bacterium
CACGTTGCGGCGCCACACCGCGAAGGCGCCGTGGCGCAGCCGCGGCAACACCAGGTAGGCGGCGCTCATTCGCGCAGCTCCCGGCCGGTCAGCTTCAAGAACACGTCCTCCAGGTTGGCCGGACGATGCTGGAATACCACATGCGGATCGCTTTCGAGTCGTGCAACCGCCGCACGGGCGTTGTCGGTGTAGTAGTAAAGCGTATCGCCGACGGTTTCCAGGCGGCCGCTGCATCCGGACAGGAGCCGGCGCGCATCGCCGTCGCCGCGTACCTCGAGCACCTCGGGCTCGACGTGCCGGCGAATAAGATCGCGCGTCGCCCCGCGCTCGAGGACGCGGCCTTCGTCCATGACGACCAGCTGATCGCACAGGCGCTCGGCTTCCTCCATGTAATGGGTGGTGAGCAGCAGCGTTTTGCCTTGGGCGCGCAGGTCGCGCAGCCGCGCCCAGATCATGTGGCGCACCTGCGGGTCGAGCCCGGTGGTGGGCTCATCGAGCACGACGAGCTCGGGGTCGTTGATGAGCGAGCGCGCGATCGTGAGGCGCCGGCGCATGCCGCCGGAAAGCGTGGTGATTTTTGTATCAGCCCTGTCGCTCAGCTCGACGAACGCCAGGAGCGAGGCGATGCGCTGCTCCAGCATCGCGTCCGGCAAACCGAAGTAATTGCCGTAGATGCGCAGATTCTCGGCGACCGTGAAATCGGGGTCGAGGTTGTCCATTTGCGGCACGAGGCCGATGCGCGCCCGCACGGCCCTGCCATTTTCCGGGATGGGCAGCCCGAAGACTTCAAGCGTCCCGCCGCTCGGCGGCGACTGGCCGAGCACCATGCGCAGCGTCGTCGTCTTGCCCGCGCCGTTCGGGCCGAGGATACCGAAGCAACTCCCGGCGGGGATGGCGAAGTCGATGCCGCGCACGACCTCGCGCGCGTCGAAACGTTTTATCAGCCCGCGCGCGCTGACCACCGGCGCCGCGGGCGCGCTGCCTGCCTCATCGACCACGTGCGCGCCCGGGCAATTCGCACTCGATCCGATGCAGCCGTTCTTCCAGTTCGCGAATCCGCTCGCGGTAGGTGAGCGCGAGCGCCACGCCGGCGAGCGGCAATTCGAAATCGAGCTGCAGCCGCCGTGCGGCGCGCGCGAGCTCGATGCAGCGCGCGGAAAAGAGCGCGTGCGCCGCCTCGTGCGCGCGCGGCTCGAATACGCCGAGCTCGACGAGCTCCTCGATCTCGCGCGGGCTCAAGCCCGAGCTCGCCGCGATGTCGCTCACGGAAACGAGGGTGAATTCGCTGAGGAGCAGTTCCTGCGGAGTCATGGCGCTAGCGCCGATCGAAGTGTTCGCGTGGGTTGAAGGTGGAGAGGCGTCCGAGTTGCTCGTACAGCTCGCGCTCCTTCGGCGTCAGCGTGCTCGGCGTGACGACCTGCACGACCGCATAAAGATCGCCGTGCGCGCCATCCGGCGTCGGCAGTCCCTTGCCCGCGAGACGCAGCTTCTGCCCCGAGCGCGCGCCCGCGGGAATTTTTAAACGTACGCGGCCTTCCAGTGTCGGCACTTCGATGGCGGTGCCGAGCGCCGCCTCGGTCGGCGTGACGGGCACTTCGAGATAGAGGTCGTGCCCGCTCGGCTGGAACAGCGGATGCGGGCGCAGCTTGATGTCGAGGTAAAGCGCGCCGGGCGGACCGCCGTTCATGCCGGGCCCGCCTTTGCCCGGCACGCGCAGTTTCTGTCCGTCGGTGACGCCCTTGGGGATGCGCACCTTGATCGTCTTCGGCGTGCGCCGCGGCATGCCTTCCGCGTCGTACTCCGGCACGTTGAGGTCGAGGCTCACTTCCGTGCCGCGCGCGGCGTCTTCGAGCGGAAGTTGTACCACGGCCTCGTAGTCTTGCCCGGGCATGGCGAACTTCGCGCCGCGGCCGGCGCCGCGCGCCGTGCCGAAGAGATCGCCGAAGAGATCGGAGAGGTCAACTTCCTCGGTGTAGGCGCCGGCGCCGAAACCCCCGCGGCCGAAGCCGCGCGCGAATTGCTCGGCCCAGTCGGGCGGCG
Source organism: Acidiferrobacteraceae bacterium (assembly GCA_021323795.1). Lineage (GTDB taxonomy): Bacteria > Pseudomonadota > Gammaproteobacteria > Acidiferrobacterales > Sulfurifustaceae > JACQFZ01. Next base: position 2,041 of record JAJPKH010000222.1, read on the forward strand.
GGCGAAAATCTTCGCCCGGCCGGTGTTGCCCGAGGCGGTCGTAGGCCGCGCGCTTTTCCTTGTCCTTCAGGACCTCGTACGCCTCGCCGATTTCCTTGAAGCGCTCCTCGGCGTTCGGTTCCTTGGAAACGTCCGGGTGATACTTGTGCGCCAGCCGGCGGTATGCCTTCTTGATCTCGTCTTCCGTGGCGCCGCGGGCCACGCCGAGTATTTGGTAGTAGTCCTTGTATTTCATCGCCGTTCGTGAAGAAAACGGCGTCTATTTTAGCAGGATGTTGAAAAAGACCGTCCAGGGTCTTTGCAACCCGCTTCGGCGCGCACCTTTAAATATAAATACCTGCGTGCTTCTGAAGATGTTTCCGCATTCCGGTAGCCCGCTCGCGGCCGCCTCCGCGGGCCGCACCGCCTAGTGATAAGTATGATGCTGTTCTTGCTCCGCCAGCTCCACTCCGCATTTCTTACAGTTCAATTTCGCCCCGATGCGTCCGCGGCGGCCCTCCGCGGTGATCACCCATGGGCGATTGATCCACGGCGGACGATGCCGCACGTGTTGCGCGTGGCCGCATTCGAGATCGGCCACCCAGTCATTTCGTTCGTCCTTGTGGAAGCCTACGATCCGTCGTTTCATGGCTAAGCGTTTCCTTGTTGACGATGTGCACC
>JAJPKH010000286.1 GCA_021323795.1 Acidiferrobacteraceae bacterium
ATGTAACCGGTAGCATTGTTACCCCGAGGCCTAGCCGTGGCGATTCTTGGTTCGGCGCATCGCCATCATCGGCTTAAGGAACGATTATAAAGCACCGCAGTGTTGGCAGCGGCGCTTCTGAGAGCACCTGATACGCGACGATACCGATTACCGGCGCGCGTCGACTACATCTATTGGAACACGGTCCGGTGCAACGAGCGATCGACGTCGTACGAAACTCCTAGCTGTCCCAACGCGGCTTCCGTTTCTCCAGAAAGGCCGCGATACCTTCCTTCGCCTCGGGCGTGGCGCGCACGACGGCGATGCGCTGGGCGGTGTCCTCGCGCAGCACGTCGTCGATCGGCCGATTCGCCACGCGCATGAGCAGATCTTTTGCCGCGGTCTGCGCCTGGGGACCGGCGGCCATCAGCGCTTGAATAATTTCCGCGATCTTGGCATCGAGCGCGGCCGCGTCGCACACGACGTGCACCAAGCCGAGGCGATACGCTTCCTGCGCGTCGAAGCGCTCGCCGGTGAGAAAGTAGCGCTGCGCGGCGCGCCCGCCCATGGCGGCGATGACGTAGGGGCTGATCACCGCCGGAATGATGCCGAACTTAACTTCGCTCGTTGCGAAGCTCGCTTGCGGGGTCGCGACCGCGATATCACAAGCGGCGGTCAATCCCGTGCCGCCGCCGAGCGCGGCGCCGTGCACGCGCGCGATCGTCGGCTTCGGCAGGCGGTGCAGCGCGCCGATCATTTTCGAGAGCAGCCGTGCATCGCGCCGGTTCTCTTCGGCGCTCGCATGGGCGGCGCGTTTCATCCAGTTCAAATCCGCGCCCGCGCTAAAGCTCTTGCCGCGACCCGCGAGCACCATGACGCGCGCCTGCGGATCTTTTTCGACGCTTTCGAACGCCTCGGTCAGCTCGTGGATCAACGTTTCGTCGAACGCGTTGTGCGCGTCGGGGCGGTTCATCCAGACCGTCGCGACGCGGTCGCGTGTTTCTATTTCCAGTGTGTGAAATGCCATTGTGCGATATGAGCCTATGAAGAGCGCAGCCGCATGCTGTCATTGTCGGCGCCGCGACGCAATCGAACTCGATGATTTACGGAACCTTGGAATGAATCCCATGTAGGGCGCGTCCCCGCGCCATTCCATCGAGCCGTGCGCGCGGCGCACCCGACATTAATCGGGTCTTCCTTAGGGATTGCATCGTCGCCTTCGGCGTCGCGCGACGACACCCAATGACACCCTGCGTATACCCCGCTTCGGTTTTGTCTCCTCACCGCGCGCGCTCGTTGCGATCACCTTTGCGCCGCGTCGCTTCTACATTCGAAACACGCCGAACTCGGATTTTTCGATGGGCGCGTTCAGCGATGCCGTCATCGCCACGCCGAGCACGCGGCGCGTGTCGGCCGGATCGATCACGCCGTCGTCCCAGAGCCGCGCGGTGGCGTAGTAGGGGTTGCCTTGGGTTTCGTACTGGCCGCGTATCTGCGTCTTGAAGGTTTCCTCTTCTTCTTTGGCCCATTGTTTGCCCGCCGCTTCCAGACCATCGCGTTTGACTCGGGCCAGCACCGACGCCGCCTGCTCGCCGCCCATGACGGAGATGCGCGCGTTCGGCCACATCCATAAGAACCGCGGCGCGTAGGCGCGCCCGCACATGCCGTAGTTGCCGGCGCCGAAGCTGCCGCCGATGATCACGGTGAACTTCGGCACGCGTGCGCACGCCACCGCGTTCACCAGCTTGGCGCCGTGCTTGGCGATGCCTTCGGATTCGTACTTGCGGCCCACCATGAAACCGGTAATGTTTTGCAGGAAGAGAATGGGCACGCCGCGCTGCGCGCACAATTGGACGAAGTGCGCGCCTTTGAGCGCCGATTCGGAGAAGAGAATTCCATTGTTCGCGAGAATGCCGAGCGGATAGCCGTAGAGCCGCGCGAAACCGCAAACCAAGGTCATGCCGTAGCGCGCCTTGAACTCGTGGAAGCGGCTGCCGTCGACCAGGCGCGCGATCACTTCGCGCACGTCGAAGGGCCGGCGCAGGTCCGGCGGGACCACCCCGTAGATTTCCTCGGCGCCGTACAGCGGCTCTTCCGGCGTTTCCGGCTCGAGGGCGAGCTGCGGACGATTGAGATTGGCGATGATCTGCCGCACCAGCGTCAGCGCGTGCGCGTCGTTTTCCGCGAGATGATCGGCCACGCCCGATACGCGCGTGTGGACGTCGCCGCCGCCCAAATCCTCCGCGTTCACCACCTCGCCGGTGGACGCTTTCACCAGCGGCGGACCGGCGAGGAAAATCGTGCCTTGATTCCGCACGATGATGGTTTCGTCCGACATCGCCGGCACGTAGGCGCCGCCCGCGGTGCACGAGCCCATGACGGCGGCGATCTGCGGAATGCGCTCCGCCGACATGTTGGCCTGGTTGTAGAAAATCCGGCCGAAGTGCTCGCGGTCGGGAAAGACTTCGTCCTGCGCGGGCAGGAAGGCGCCGCCCGAATCGACGAGATAAATGCAGGGCAGCCGGTTGTCGCGCGCGATCTCCTGCGCGCGCAGATGTTTTTTGACGGTCATCGGATAATAGGTCCCGCCCTTGACGGTCGCGTCGTTCGCGATGATGACGCAGTCTCGTCCCATGACCCGGCCGACGCCGGTCACGATGCCCGCGGCCGGCACTTCATTGTCGTACATGCCGTTGGCGGCGAGGGGCGACAGCTCCAGAAACGGCGTGCCCGGATCGAGGAGGGCGCTGACGCGATCGCGCACGAGCAGCTTGCCGCGCGCGACATGTTTGGCGCGCGCCTCTTCGCTGACGCCTTGGGCGACGGCGGCGAGCTTGGCGCGCAAATCGGCTGTCAGGGCGCGCAGGGCGTCGGCGTTCGCGCGGAATTCTTCGCCGGTCTTGTTGACGCGGGTTTGCAGAACGTTCACGGGTTTAGAATCCACCGGTTTGCAGCCATTTTTCCAATTGCGGCAGTCGGTCCGCGCCCCAGAACGGTTCGTTATCGACGATGAAGTAGGGCGAGCCGCACACGCGGCGCGCGATGGCCGCTTCGTTCTGCGCGCGGAAGCGCTCTTTGAGCGCGGGGTCGTTCACCGCCGCCGAGAGTTCCGCGGCATCGATGCCGACGGCGGCGGCGACAGTCGTCAATTGGCTCATGTCCGAGAGATTGGTATTGCGCGTGAAGTAAGCGCGGAAACACGCGTGCGCAAACTTCTTGGCGAGCACGGGATCGCGGTCCTGCAACCGGAGGAAAGCGCGTCCCGCGTTCTGCGTCGCGATGGGAAACGGATGGGGCATTTGAAACGGCACGCCCAGGAAGCGCGCCGAACGCGCGAAGTCGTGCGCGTAGTACTCGCCCTTCACCGGCATCTGTATGAGCGGGATGGTCTCGGTGACTTTGAAAATGGCGCCGAGAAGGACCGGAATCCAGTTGACGCCGCGGCCGTAGCGCGCGGCGAGATCGTCGATCTTCTCCGAGGCAAGATAACCGTAGGGGGAAGAGAAGTCGAAATAAAAATCAATCGCGGAAGGCATCTGGCTCTCGCATTCTCAAATTGCCGCTGTTACATCGTGTCGGTGTACAGCTCGCGCCCGATCAGCATGCGCCGAATTTCCGAAGTGCCGGCGCCGATCTCGTAGAGCTTGGCGTCGCGCCAGAGACGCCCGGTCGGATAATCGTTGATATAACCGTTGCCGCCGAGGCACTGGATCGCCTCGCCGGCCATCCACGTCGCCTTCTCCGCCGCGTAGAGTACCGCACCGGCGGCGTCCTTGCGCGGCGTGCGGCCGCCCGGCGGCAAACGGTCGCAGGCCTTGGCGACGGCGTACACGTAGGCGCGGCAGGCACTCCAGGTCGCGTACATATCGGCGAGCTTGCCCTGGATCAGCTGGAACTCGCCGATCGAAACGCCGAACTGCTTGCGCTCGTGCACGTACGGCAATACCACGTCCAGGCACGCGGCCATCACGCCGAGCGGTCCGCCGGCGAGCACCGCGCGCTCGAAGTCGAGACCGCTCATGAGCACGCGCACGCCGCCGTTCTCCTGGCCGAGCACGTTCTGCCGGTACCTCGCAATCGCGGAACACCAGCTCGCACGTGTTCGAGCCGCGCATGCCGAGCTTGTCGAGCTTCTGGGCGGCGGCGAAACCCTTGAAGCCGTTCTCGACGATGAAAGCGGTGATGCCTTGCGGTCCGGCCGCGGGATTCGTCTTGGCATAGACCACCAGCGTATCCGCGTCGGGACCGTTGGTGATCCACATCTTGTTGCCATTTAAAATGTAACGGTCGCCCCGGCGGTCGGCGCGCAGCTTCATCGAGACCACGTCCGAACCGGCGTTCGGCTCCGACATCGCGAGCGCCCCGACGTGTTCGCCGGAGATGAGCGCCGGGAGGTATTTGCGCTTTTGCGCTTCGCTGCCGTTGCGGCGGATCTGGTTGACGCACAAGTTCGAGTGCGCGCCGTACGAAAGGCCGACGGAGGCGGACGCGCGCGATATTTCTTCCATCGCGACCACATGCGCGAGATAGCTCAAGCCCGCGCCGCCGTAACTCTCCTCGACGGTGACGCCGAGCAAGCCGAGCGCGCCCATCTTGCGCCACAAGTCGGCGGGAAATTCGTTGTTGCGGTCGATTTCGGCCGCGCGCGGCGCGATTTCGCGCTGCGCGAACTCGCGCACGCTTTCGCGCAGCATGTCGATCGTTTCGCCGAGGTCATGGTCGAGGGCGGGGAAGTCGAGCGGAGGAACGGATGCCATGGTTCACCAATCCTTGAACGGATGTTGATTCGGCGGCCACGGCGAAGCGAAGTGCTCCTCGACATAGCTCGCGCTCACGTCTTCCAGCCGCGCCGGCGACCAGCTCGGGCGGTTGTCCTTGTCGATGAGAAGCGCGCGCACGCCTTCGCGCAGGTCGGGATGCATCGCGAACTGGACCGTCAGCCCGAGCTCCAGCGCGAAAATCTCCTTGAGCGACGCGCGCGCCGCGCGGCGATATATTTCGAAGATGACTTTGGCCGAGGTCGGCGACCCGTTGCGCAGCGCCTGCGCGCCGCGCTCCAGCCAGTGGTCGCCGGCGGCGCGCGCCGTCAGCGCCGCCAATATTTCCTCCACGCTGTCGTAGTCCGTGACCTCGTTGATCGCGTCGAAGCGCCGGCGCACGGGCGATTCGGGCGGAATATATTTTCCCCGATACGTCCGGAGCAGCGCGGACAGCGCACGCCGGTTGGCGCGCGCCTCGTCGGTCCACTCGACCTGCAACAGCCGCTCGTACAACTCCTGTTTGTCGCCGCTCTGCACGTAGTAATCGGCGAGGTTCAGAAACAGCGCGTCGCCGGCGTTCAGCCGCGTGCCGGTCAGGCCGAGATAAAGCCCGACCCGTCCCGGCATCCGATTCAAAAACCACGAGCCGGCCACGTCCGGGTAGAAGCCGATGGTGATTTCGGGCATCGCCATCCGCGTCGCCTCGGTGACGACGCGATGCGAGCAACCGACCATAAGGCCGAGACCGCCTCCCATGACGACGCCGTGTCCCCAGCAAAGAACGGGTTTGGGAAAGGTATGGATCAGGTAATCGAGCCGGTATTCGCGGGTGAAATATTGTTCCACGCTCGCGCGCGCCGCTTGGGCATCACTCTGGGAGAGAAACTTGTAAAGCACGACGATGTCGCCGCCCGCGCAAAACGCTCTTTCACCGGCGCCCTGCAACACCACGCAGGCGATCGCGGGATCCTCGCGCCACGCGTGCAACTGCTGCCACAGCAGATCGGCCATTTCGAACGAGAGGGCGTTCAAGGAACGCTCGGCGTTGAGCGTCGCGAAGCCGATGCGCTTGCCGTGGGCGGCGGCGCGGGTCTCGAACAGAGCTACTGATTGCGCCATTGCGGTTTGCGCTTTTGCAGGAACGCGTTGACGCCTTCCTTTTGATCGGCGGTGCGAAACAACTCCACGAACGACTCGCGCTCGCCGGGCAGCGCGGCAAGCATCGGTTGTGCGCGCGCATGCTGAATCAGCTCCTTACACCGCGTCACGCTCACGGGACTCTGCGCCGCCGCTTTCTCGGCGAGGGCGAGCGCCGCGTCCTTGGCGCGGCCTTTGGGCACGACTTCCTCGACCAGGCCGATGCGGAGCGCTTGCTCGGCGGTTACGCGCTCGCCGCAAAGTATCATGCGCTTGGCCCAGCCTTCGCCGACGACCCAGGGCAGGTTCTGCGTGCCGCCGCCGCAGGGCAAAAGGCCGATCGAGGCCTCGGGCAGCGCCATGACGGCGTGTTCTTCCGCGATGCGCAAGTCGCACGCCAGGGCGCATTCGAGGCCGCCGCCCATGGCGTAGCCGTTGATCGCGGCGATCGAAACGCCGCGAAAGCGCGCCAGGGTTTCGAACGCGTCCCCGAACAGCCGCGCCATCTCCCGCGCCACCGCGATATTCCCGTCGGCGAACAATTTCACGTCCGCGCCGGCGGAAAAGAACTTGTCACCCCGGCCGGTGATCACCAGCGCATAGACGTTACGGTTCGCGTTCAACTGCTCGACCAGGTTCTTCAGTCCGACCAGGTTCTCCTTGTTCCAGACGTTCGCCGGCGGGTTGTCGAGTGTAACGAGAGCGGTGGGGCCGACGTGTTCGAGCTTCAGTAAGTCCGTCATGGGGAAGGCTCAGTGGTTTATTGCAGGTCGTCCAGCGCGCCGTCTTTCAGCGCTTCGCGCGCAATGATAACGCGCATGATCTCGTTCGTGCCTTCGAGAATCTGATGCACGCGCGCATCGCGCACGAAACGCTCGAGCGGATGGTCCTTGAGATAACCGTAACCGCCGAAGATCTGCTGCGCCTCGACGCAGATTCTAAACCCCGCGTCGGTCGCGAAGCGCTTGGCCATGGCGGAAAACGCGGTGGCGTTATGAGCCGCGGCGTCGAGCTTCGAGGCGGCAAGACGGATCATCAGGCGCGCGGCGACCAGCTCCGTCAGCATGTCGGCGAATTTGAACTGCAACGCCTGAAACTCGGCGAGCTTTTTGCCGAACTGCCGGCGTTCCAGCATGTGCGCTTGAGCCGCGTTGATCGCCGCTTGCGCCGTGCCGATCGAACAGGCGCCGATATTCACGCGCCCGCCGTCCAGTCCCTGCATGGCGATTTTGAAGCCGTCGCCTTCCTCGCCCAGGCGGTAATCCGCCGGCACGCGCACATTGTCGAAGTTCACGACGCGCGTCGGCTGGCTGTTCCATCCCATTTTGTGCTCGTTCTTGCCGTAGCTGATGCCCGGAAGCTCGGCGGGCACGAGGAACGCCGATATGCCGTTCGCGCCGGCGTCGCCGGTGCGCGCCATCAACACCAGCACGTCGGTGGCGCCGGCGCCGGAGATGAACGCCTTCGCGCCATCGACGATGTAATTCCTGCCGTCACGCCGCGCGCTGGTGCGCAGGCTCGCGGCGTCGGAACCGGCGCCGGGCTCGGTCAAACAATACCACGCCAGTTTCGTGCCCTGCGCCAACGTCGGGCACCATTGCCGGACGAGATCGGGTGCGCCCCACGTGGCGATCATCCACGTCGCCATATTATGGATGGTAAGGTACGCGGTCGTGGACGTGCAGCCGGCGGCGAGCTCTTCAAAAACAACGGCGGCATCGAGCCGCGTGAGACCGAGGCCGCCGGCGCTTTCCGGGATATAAAGACCGCAGAATCCGAGCGCGCCGGCTTTGGCGATGACGTCCTTGGGAAAGATGCATTCGCGATCCCAGCGCGCCGCATGCGGGGCGAATTCGTTGCGCGCGAAGGCGCGGGCGGTTTGCTGAAAGGCGAGCTGGTCCTCGTTTAGGGTGAAATCCACGTCGCTGCCCCGGGCGGGAAATTCTCGTTCGCTATCATAAACGCTCGCTCGGATTGTTTCTCCCTCGTTCCTCGCCGGCGGCGCGGGTGTGTCGTGTGCGAAACGATACCGTTACATCATTTCGACCGCCAACGCCGTCGCTTCGCCGCCGCCGATGCAGAGCGACGCGATGCCGCGCTTCAAGCCGCGCGCCTTGAGGGCATAGAGCAGGGTGACGATCAGGCGCGCGCCGGAAGCGCCGATCGGATGGCCCAGAGCGCAGGCGCCGCCGTTCACATTCACTTTCTCGTGCGACAAGCCGAGATCCTTCATGGCCGCCATGGTCACGACGGCGAACGCTTCGTTGATCTCGTAGAGATCCACGTCTTTCGCGGTCCAGCCGAGCGTCTTTTGCAGCTTGGTGATGGCGCCGATCGGGGCGGTCGTGAACCATTGCGGTTCCTGCGCGTTCGATGCATGCCCGACGATGCGCGCGAGCGGCGCAAGTCGCCGCGCTTTGGCGTCGGCTTCCTTCATGATAACGAGCGCGGCGGCGCCATCCGAAATGGACGATGAGCTTGCCGCGGTGACGGTGCCGTCGGGCTTGAAGGCCGGACGCAGCGAGGGGATCTTCTCGATTTTGCACTGGCCCGGCGTTTCGTCGGTGTCGAGGACCACGTCGCCGTTTTTTCCTTTGCTCGTGACCGGCGCGATTTCGGCCTTGAAGCTGCCGATCGCCACCGCGCGCTGCGCCCGCGTCACCGATTCGCGCGCAAAGGCGTCCTGCTGTTGGCGCGTGAAGCCGTACTTCTCCGCCGTCGCTTCGGCAAACACGCCCATGGCCTTGCCGTCGTAGGCGTTCTCGAGTCCGTCATAAGCCATGTGGTCAAGCACTTTCGTGTGGCCGTAACGGTAGCCCTGGCGCGCCTTCGGCAGCAGGTGCGGCGCGTTCGACATCGATTCCATGCCGCCCGCGAGCAGGATTTCCGCGGAACCGGCGCGAATCTGATCGTAGGCGAGCATGGCGGCTTTCATTCCGGAGCCGCACACTTTATTAAGCGTGGAGCAGGCGATGGCCTGGGGCAGGCCGGCGCCGAGCACCGCTTGGCGCGCCGGCGCCTGGCCCAAGCCGGCGGGCAACACGCAGCCGATGATGGCTTCGTTGATGTCTCCCGGTTTCAGTCCGGACTCGGCGACGGCGGCTTTAATGGCGACCGCGGCGAGCTCGGGCGCGGACAACGACACGAATTGCCCGTTCATGCTGCCGATCGGAGTTCGTTTCGCGCTGACAATGACGACGGATTCGCTCATGATGTGAGTTGGACGCCTCTTTAAAGTTAACGATCGTTAAGTGGGGCCGCGCGCTC
>JAJPKH010000044.1 GCA_021323795.1 Acidiferrobacteraceae bacterium
GGCGCCGGGCGATAGTACGTGCGCCGCTCCATGCCGTCCGGAAAATATTGCACGCCCGGCGCGTACGCGTCGGCCTCGTCGTGCGCATAGCGATAGCCGGTCCCATAGCCCAATTCTTTCATCAAACGCGTCGGCGCGTTGCGCAAGTGCAGCGGCACGTCGAGCGAACCGGAGCTTTTCGCGTCCGCCATCGCTTCGCCGAACGCGAGATACACGGCGTTGCTCTTCGGCGCCGCGGCGAGATAAACCACCGCCTGCGCGATCGCGAGCTCGCCCTCGGGGCTGCCGAGCCGCTCCTGCACGTCCCAGGCGTTGAGCGTCAACTCGAGCGCGCGCGGATCGGCGTTGCCGATATCTTCCGTGGCCATACGCACCACGCGCCGCGCGACATAAAGCGGATCGCACCCGCCGTCGAGCATGCGCGCCAGCCAATAGAGCGCCGCGTCCGGATCGCTGCCGCGCACCGATTTATGCAGCGCCGAGATTTGATCGTAAAACGCTTCGCCGTGCTTGTCGAAACGGCGCGCGCCGCCGGCCGCGACCTCGCGTACCTGCTCTACGGTGAGAGTGGCCGGCTCGGTACCGGTCGCGGCGAGATCCGCCGCCATTTCGAGCAGATTCAGCGCGCGCCGCGCATCGCCGTCCGCGGCCTGCGCCAACAGATCGAGGGCTTCGGGCGCGGCGGTGATACGGCGATCGCCGAGCCCACCCGCCCGATCGGTGAGTGCGCGCGCGAGTACCTGCCTGATGTCATCGGGGGTGAGCGCCTTGAGGACGTACACGCGGGCGCGCGACAGCAACGCGTTATTGAGCTCGAATGAAGGATTTTCCGTCGTCGCGCCGATGAACGTCAGCGTGCCGTCCTCGACATAGGGCAAGAATCCGTCCTGCTGCGCTTTGTTGAAGCGATGCACCTCGTCGACGAAAAGCACGGTGCGCCGGCCTTGCGCGCGATATTGCTTGGCCTCCTCGATCGCCGCGCGTATTTCCTTGACGCCGGCAAACACGGCCGAAAGCGCAATGAAATGTGCCGTGCTCGCGGCGGCGATGATGCGCGCGAGCGTGGTCTTACCGGTGCCGGGCGGCCCCCAGAAAACCATCGAGTGCAGCGCGCCGGACTCGATCGCCTGGCGCAGCGGCTTGCCCGGTCCGAGCAGATGCGCCTGGCCGATGAAATCGTCCAGGCGCGCAGGTCGCAGGCGATTGGCAAGCGGTTCCCACGCGGAGGCCGGCGGCTCGTCCAACGGAGCCTCTATTTGCACATCGAAGCCCGGCGCTTGCCGGTCTCGCCGCTTGGCCACGGCCGCATCCCGTTATTGCTCGCCCACCACGTCGACGCCGGGGGGCGGCGTAAAGGTAAAGCGGTTGGGATCGATCGGCTGGTTCTCGAGCCCGCTGTTCAACGTGTAACGCGTCGTTTGGCCCAAGCCGTCGCGCAACTCGAACGTCTTCAAGCGGCCGTTTTCGAAACCGAGGCGCACCTCCTCGATGCCGCTGTCCTTGCTCTTGGGGAGAAGCTGCACCCACGCGAGGCGGTTCTCGACGCCGAGGTCTTTCACCGTGAACCGGTCTTCCACGCGTCCGCGGCCCGCGAGCAGCATCGCCGGGGTGTCGAGCAGACCTTGCTTCAGCGAACGCACCGTGACCTGCTTCAACTCCTCGTCGTACACCCACAGCCGCTCGCCGTCGCTCACGATCTGCTGCTTCGCGGGCGATTCGTAGTTCCAGCGGAACTTGTTCGGGCGCTCGATCCAGAGCCGCCCTTTCGACTCTTGCAGCGGCTTACCCGCGTCATCGAGCACGACTTGGGTGAAGAACGCGGTGTAGCGATTAATCTCGGCAAAGAAACGATGCAGGCTCGGCACGCCGCCCGGTACTTCGGCCGCGGCGGCGTCGGGCGACCAAGGAACGAGCGGCAGGAAGAAACTTAAGAAGCCCAGCAGAATGAAAACGTACGGCGGGCGGTGCGCACCGATCGACCGAGCGGCGGAACGCACCCGACGTTCGTTGGATTCCGGCTTTGCGGTCACGCCGCCGCGGCGACTCTCCACACCAGGCGTCCCGAGACGTCGCGCCATCAATCGACTCCGACCGGCGGCGGCGCGAGCACTTCGCGACTGCCGTTCGACTGCAAGGGACCGACTACGCCGGCCCGCTCCATCTCCTCGATCAGGCGCGCGGCGCGGTTGTAGCCGATGCGCAGGCGGCGCTGCACGCCGGAGATCGATGCGCGGCGCGATTCGGTGACGATGCGCAACGCCTCGTCGTAGAGCGGGTCGGCCTCTCCTTCCATGGCGCCTTCGACGCCGCCTTCCTGCAGAACGCCGGCGTCGTTCACGCCGGAATCGGCGGTGAGGATCTGATCGTCGTACACCGGCTTGCCGCTCTTCTTGAGGAAGCTCGCCACCTTGTGGACTTCATGATCGGCGACGAACGCGCCGTGCACGCGCGTCGGCAACCCGCCCGGTTGCAGGAACAGCATGTCGCCCTGCCCGAGCAACTGCTCCGCGCCCATGCCATCGATGACGGTGCGCGAGTCGACGCGCGAGGACATTTGAAACGCGATGCGGGAGGGGATATTCGCCTTGATCAAGCCGGTGATCACATCCACCGACGGCCGCTGGGTGGCGAGCACCAGATGCAGCCCGGACGCCCGCGCTTTCTGCGCGAGCCGCGCAATCAGCTCTTCCACTTTCTTGCCGACCACCATCATAAGATCGGCCAGCTCGTCGACCAGGATCACGATCAGCGGCAGCGGCTTCAGGGTCGGCGCCTTGTCGTCGGGGCTCGTCGGCGTATACAACGGATCGGCAAGCGGCTTTTTCGCCTCGATGGCGTCCTTCACCTTGCGGTTGAAGCCTGCGAGATTGCGCACGCCGAGCGCGGCCATGAGCCGATAGCGCCGTTCCATTTCCGCGATACACCATTTAAACGCGTTCGCCGCCTGCTTCATGTCGGTGACGACCGGCGCGAGCAAGTGCGGGATGCCTTCGTACACCGCGAGCTCGAGCATCTTCGGATCGATCATGATCATCCGCACTTGCTCCGGCGTGGATTTATATACCATGCTCAGGATCAGCGAATTCATGAACACGGATTTACCCGAACCCGTCGTGCCCGCGATCAAGAGGTGCGGCATCTTGCAAATGTCGGTGACCACCGGGTTGCCGCCGATGTCCTTCCCGAGCGCGAGCGCCAGGGGCGTCTGCTCTTCTTCATACACCTTGGAGGCGAGCACTTCCGACAGCCGCACGGTTTCGCGCGACTCGTTCGGGATTTCCAGGCCGACGTAGCTCTTGCCGGGAATATTCTCGACCACGCGCAGGCTCACTACGGACAGCGAGCGCGCGAGGTCGCGCGCGAGGTTGGTGATCTGCGACGCTTTCACGCCCGGCGCCGGATCGATCTCGAACTGCGTGATGACCGGGCCGGGATGCACCGCGACCACTTGCGCCTCGATGTTGAAATCGAGGAGCTTCTTTTCCAGCAGCCGCGACATGCTTTCGAGCGATTGCTTGGAAAACTGCGGCGGTTTCTGCTTGTCCGCCGGATCGAGCAGCGACAGCGGCGGCAGCTCGTTCGCCGCCGGAATATCGAAGAGCGGCACCTGCCGCTCGCGCTCGACACGCTTGCCGGTCTCCACCCTGGCGGTCACCACCGGCTCGATCTTCGGCGGCGGGTGCTTCTCCAGCACCTTTTTCTCGACCTTGACCGTTTCCTGCCGCTGCTTGCGCGCGCGCATGCCGATCAGCCGGTCGTACCGCGCGGAAAGGAATTCCCGCCCCCACGCCAAGAGCGCGAGACTGCCGCGGCCGGTCGCGTCCATGACGCGCAGCCACGAAATTCCGGTATAAAGCGTGACGCCCGAGAGGAACACCGCTAATAGGAATAGCGTCGCCCCGACAAAACTGAAAGCCGACGCGAAACCCTTGCCGATGCCGTTGCCGAGCCAACCGCCGGCGGAAAAGGGCAAATGACCCGTGGTGTAGTGCAGGCTCGCGAGCCCGCAGGCGCCGATCAAGGCGAGCACGAACGCGCCGCTCACGATCAGCCGGTGCTTCGTGCCGGCCGGCTCGGGATCGTTACGGTGCAAATAAATACGCCAACCGCCGATGGCGATCATCACCGGGAAAAGAAACGCCACGTACCCGAAAAGACCGAAGAGGATATCCGCGACCCAGGCGCCCACCCGACCGCCCATATTGGCGGCGGTGGCGCTCGAACCACGGTGGGACCAGGAAGGATCGCCGGCGTTGTAAGTCCAGAGAGAGATTAAAAGGTAAACTCCGACGGCGGCGAGCAGGTAAAGCGCTGCCTCACGGAGGAGACGGACAAGTCGCGGGGTCAAAGGAGTAGTGGTCTTCTTCCAGGTTGCCTGACTCACGAAGTTTTGCCGCTAACGCCAAAAAAGTACGCCGATTTTCGCTTTTTCCCGGCCCGCCCACAAGGCAAAGTTATTTGGTTGTGAACGCGCGAACGACTCGTGGGCGGACAATCCGACCGTCGGCCCCATTGACCGAACGA
>JAJPKH010000177.1 GCA_021323795.1 Acidiferrobacteraceae bacterium
GCCGCGCATCACCAAGATCACGCTCAACATGGGCGTGGGCGAGGCGATGACGGACAAGAAGGTGATGGACAACGCGGTGTCGGATCTGTCGCTGATCAGCGGGCAGAGGCCGGAAGTCCGGCGCGCGCGCAAGTCGGTGGCGGTGTTCAAGGTGCGCCAAGGCTGGCCTATCGGTTGCCGGGTGACGCTGCGCGGTGCGCGTATGTATGAGTTTCTCGACCGCTTGATCAACGTCGCGATCCCGCGCATCCGTGACTTTCGCGGCCTGCCTTCGCGCTCCTTCGACGGACAGGGCAATTACTCGCTCGGCATCAAGGAGCAGATTATTTTTCCCGAGATCGACTTCGATAAAGTCGATGCGATCCGCGGGCTCGACGTAACGATTGTTACCAGTGCGAAAACCGACGACGAGGCCAAGGCTCTGCTCGAAGGCTTTCACTTTCCGATCCGGAGTTAAACCATGGCAAAGAAGTCCATGATCGAACGTGACAAGCGGCGCAAGGCGTTGGCGGTGAAGTACGCCACCCAGCGCGCCGAGCTGCGCGAGGCGGTGAAGAACACCAAACTGTCGCCGGAGGAGCGCGACGCCGCGCTCATCAAGCTGCAGAAACTGCCGCGCGATTCCGCCGCCACACGCGTGCGCAACCGCTGCCGGTTGACCGGCCGCCCGCGCGGGTATTACCGCAAGTTCGGCATGAGCCGGATGAAATTGCGCGAAACCATCATGCGCGGCGACGTGCCGGGCGTGGTCAAGGCGAGCTGGTAGGCGAGCCGGATACTTCGCGAACAGACGTAACGTCTGTTCGCGCCGGCGATGCCACACAGGATGTGCCAATTTCGCGGGAGCACAGGGATGTTGCGGAAGCGATCGCCCGTGCACGGACGTGCGGGCCGTGGATCAGCGAAGCCGCAACGTTGCGCCAGGGACGGCGTGAATGAATATTTTGGAGAAGCAGTGAGATGATGACCGATCCTATCGCCGATATGTTCACGCGTATCCGTAACGGCCAGGTGGCCGAGAAGGTGTCGGTGCGCATTCCGGCTTCGCGCGTGAAGCGCGCCATCGCCCAGGTGCTGAAGGACGAAGGCTACATCGAGGATTTCAGCGAAAGCGGCGATGTCAAACGGGTTCTCGAGGTGAAGCTCAAGTATTACGAAGGGCGTCCGGTGATCGAGCGCCTGGAACGCAGCAGCACGTCGGGCCGGCGTTATTACGCGGGCAAAGACGAATTGCCCCGTGTCGAGCAGGGGCTCGGCATCGCCATCGTTTCGACGTCGAAAGGCATCATGACCGATCGCGCCGCGCGCGCAGCGGGCCTCGGCGGCGAAGTGATTTGCGTGGTGTCATGATTTATATGGTCGCTGCGGCGAACCAACTCCCCATGAGCGGGGTCGCGCGTAACGCGGGGATTGGGTATTACCGGAGCCGAAGCGCGCTTGGCGCGCGCATTTCTTAGGATTGGCGTATGTCGAGAATTGCAAAATATCCGGTCGTCGTGCCGAAAGGCGTGGAGGTGAAGCTCGCGGGCCGCAACCTCAGCGTCAAGGGACCGAAGGGACAGCTCAGCTATGAGATCCATCCGCTCGTCAACGTGACGCAGGCGGACGGGCAGTTGCGCTTTGCGCGCACGGGCGACACGCCCATGGCGCGCGCGATTTCGGGAACGACGCGCGCGTTGGTGAACAATATGGTTGCCGGCGTCACCAAGGGGTTCGAGAAGAAGCTCACCATCATCGGCGTCGGTTTCCGCGCCGCCGTGCAAGGCAAGAAGCTGAATCTCACGCTCGGCTATTCGCACCCGATCGTCTACGCGATTCCCGACGGCATCACGATCGAAGCGCCGGATCAGACGAATCTCGTGGTGAAGGGCGCCAACAAGCAGCTGGTCGGCCAGGTAGCCGCGGAGATTCGCGCGTTCCGTCCGCCCGAACCCTACAAGGGCAAAGGCGTGCGCTACACCGACGAGCAGATAGTCCGTAAAGAAGCGAAGAAGAAGTAACCATGACCATGAACGCCAAGACCGACAAACGCGAGCGCCGTTCCCAGCGCATTCGCCGCCGCATCCGCGGTTTGGACGCGAACCGCCTGTGCGTGCATCGCACGGGGCAGCATATTTACGCCCAAATCATCGACCCGAGCGGTTCCCGGGTGCTCGCCTCGGCGTCGACGCTCGAAGCCGAGATGCGCCAATCGCTCAAGTCCGGCGGCAATGTCGAAGCCGCCAAGGCGATCGGCAAGCGCATCGCGGAACGCGCCGTCAAGGCGGGGATCAAACAGGTGGCGTTCGATCGTTCGGGTTTCAAATATCACGGCCGCGTAAAAGCGCTGGCGGATGCCGCGCGCGAGAACGGGCTCGAGTTCTGAGGACATATCTGTGAGCGCACAATTCGAATCGGAAGCCCGCGATAATCTCCAGGAGAAACTGGTCAATATCCGGCGCGTGGCGAAGGTGGTGAAGGGCGGCCGGCAGTTCGGCTTCTCGGCGCTGACCGTCGTCGGCGACGGCGCCGGACGCGTCGGCATCGGCTCGGGCAAGGCGCGCGAGGTTCCCGCCGCCGTCGCCAAAGCGATGGAAAACGCGCGCCGCAACTTGGTCAAGGTCGAGCTCAAGGGCCCGACGTTGTTTCACACCGTGGTTGCGAACCACGGCGCTTCCAAAGTCGTGATGAAGCCCGCTTCGGTCGGCACCGGCATCATCGCGGGCGGCGCCATGCGCGCGGTGTTCGAGGTCGCCGGCGTGCAGGACGTGCTCGCCAAGTGCATCGGCTCGCGCAATCCGGTCAACGTGGTGCGAGCGACGTTGAAAGGCTTGAGCGCCATGAAAAGCCCGGCGGCGATCGCCGCCAAGCGCGGCAAGCGCGTCGAGGATATCGTCGGATGAGCGCGACCGGCAAAAAGAAGATCCGGGTGGTGCTCATTAAGAGTCCGTTCGGGACCGGCAAGCGTCATATGGCGTGCGTCCGCGGGCTCGGCTTGCGGCGCCTGCACGACAGCCGCGAGATCGAGGACAGCCCCGCGGTTCGCGGAATGATCCGCGAGGTGCACTACATGGTGAGGTGCGAAGATGTCTGACATGCGTCTGAACACGTTGAAGCCGGCCGCCGGCAGCAAGCCGACGGGAAAGCGCCTCGGTCGCGGCGTCGGTTCGGGGCTCGGCAAAACCAGCGGGCGCGGACACAAAGGCCAGTACGCGCGCGCGGGCGGTTACCATAAGGTCGGGTTTGAAGGCGGCCAGATGCCGATTCAGCGCCGACTGCCGAAGCGCGGCTTTCACTCGATGGCGAGCGGCACCACGGCCGAAGTGCGGTTGGGCGATCTCGCGCGCGTCGAGGCGGCCGTTATCGACCTCGCCGCGCTCAAAGCGGCGAACGTGGTGCCGCCGCAGGCGTTGCGCGCGAAGGTCTATCTGGCCGGCAGTCTCGCGAAAGCGGTGACGCTGAAGGGCGTGGGCGCGACGAAAGGCGCGCGTGCCGCCATCGAGCGGTCCGGCGGCAAGGTCGAGGAGTGATGGCGACTCCTGCCGCACGTGTCGGAGGTCTCGGCGGTCTGGGCAAGCTGACCGATCTGAAGCAACGCATCTTGTTCCTGCTCGGGGCGCTGGTGGTCTATCGCATCGGTACCTATATCCCGGTGCCGGGCATCAATCCGGTCGCGCTGCAACAGCTTTTCGAGGGCACGCAGAGCTCGATCATCGGCCTCTTTAATATGTTCTCGGGCGGCGCGCTCGGGCGCTTCTCCGTCTTCGCGCTCGGCATCATGCCGTACATTTCCTCGTCGATCATCATTCAGTTGATGTCGTCGGCGATCCCTCAGCTCGAGCAGCTGAAGAAGGAAGGCGAATCGGGCCGGCGCAAGCTCACGCAGTACACGCGCTACGGCACGGTGGTACTCGCGCTGGTGCAGTCGTTCGGCATCGCGATCGCGCTCGAGAGCCAGCACGCCGGCGGTATGCCGGTGGTAATGGTCCCCGGCGTCGGCTTCAAGATCATGACGGTTATTACGTTGGTGACGGGCACCATGTTCCTGATGTGGTTGGGTGAACAAGTGACGGAACGCGGCATCGGTAACGGCATCTCGATGATCATCTTTGCCGGCATCGTCGCGGGTCTACCGGGCGCCATCGCGCATACGCTCGACCTCGTCGGCCGCGGAACGTTCCAGCCGCTGTTTGCGCTGGTGATCTTCGCCATCGTCATTGTCGTGACGTGGTTCGTGGTTTTGATGGAGCGCGCGCAGCGGCGCATCACCGTGAACTACGCGAAACGCCAACAGGGCCGGCGCATGCTCGCCGGCGCGAGCAGCCATCTGCCGCTCAAGATCAATATGTCGGGCGTGATTCCGCCGATCTTCGCCTCGAGCATCATTTTGCTCCCGACCACGGTCGCGAGCTGGTTCGGACAGAATCAGAGCGTCGGCTGGCTGAGCGATATTGCCACCGCGCTGCAACTCGGGACGCCGCTCTATACGCTGCTGTACGCGTCGGCGATCGTCTTCTTCTGCTTCTTCTATACGGCATTGGTATTCAACCCGAAGGAGACGGCGGAGAACTTGAAGAAGTCCGGGGCGTTTATTCCGGGCATCCGGCCGGGCGACCAGACCGCGAGCTACATTGACGGCGTCATGACGCGGCTGACGTTGGTCGGGGCGATTTACGTGACGCTGGTGTGCTTGCTGCCCGAGTTCCTGATCGTGAAGTGGAACGTGCCTTTCTATTTCGGCGGCACCTCGCTCCTGATCGTGGTGGTCGTCTGTATGGATTTCATGGCGCAGGTGCAGGCGCACCTGATGTCGCGTCAATACGAGAGTCTGCTGCGCAAGGCGAACCTGACCGGCGGCGGCATGGGTCTCACGCGCTGATTGGAGATTGCAATGAAAGTACGAGCATCGGTGAAGAAAATGTGCCGCAACTGCAAGATTGTACGGCGCAAACGGGTCGTTCGGGTTATTTGCTCCGATCCTACTCATAAGCAGAGACAGGGGTGAGCCGGTAAAGCAGTAAAAGGTTGATTTTACCGAGGTAAAACCGTAAATTTGCGCGCCTTCGCGCGCGATCGGGCAAAAAGGTAAAGGGCAGTCATGGCGCGTATAGCCAACATCAATATACCGAATCAGAAGCACATCGAGGTCGGTCTGACCGCGATCTATGGCATCGGCCGGCCGATGGCGCGGCGCATCTGCGCGGCGGCGGGTGTCGCCGGATCGACGAAGGTCAAAGATCTGACGGATGCGCAAGTGGATCAGCTTCGCACCGAGGTGGCGAAAGTCACGGTCGAAGGCGACCTGCGCCGCCAAGTGTCGATGAACATCAAGCGCCTGATGGACCTCGGCACCTATCGCGGCATGCGCCATCGGCGCGGGCTGCCGGTTCGCGGTCAGCGCACCCGCACCAACGCCCGTACTCGCAAGGGCCCGCGCAAGGGCGTGATCCGCAAAGCGGCACCGGCGGCGACCTAAGGAAACGTTATGGCAGATACACCGGAAACAGCGGCCGCCCCCAAGGCCAAAAAGAAGGTTAAGAA
>JAJPKH010000054.1 GCA_021323795.1 Acidiferrobacteraceae bacterium
GCCATCAAGAGGCCGGCGACCAACAGCGCGACGACGGCTATCCCCACGGTGAGCGTGACTCTCGAACACGTCTGGCACCGGTGCGTCAGCTTTTCCCAGGCCTGCCTTATCATTGATTCTTCTCTCCCTGAGCCCTCCTCCGCTTCAGCGGGAGAGAACCCAGCCTATTACGTTGCGGACATCAGCTTCGTTCTTCGTCTTGAGTGAATCATGCCGCTCTTCTTTCCCGTCCACTTTGACTTTGGGATTGGTGGTTAGATGGGTGTAGAGCTTCTGTTCGGCGTCGGGCTTATCGCGAAGTTTGGCGGCGATCTCTTTATAGGAGGGGGCGTCTTTCTTTTTGTCGACAGCATGGCATTTGAAACAGCCGCTCTTTTTCATCAGCGCTTGCGCGGCGTCGGCATCGACCGCGGCCGCCCATGTTTGCCCTCCCCACAACACCAATCCCGCAACAGCCACCACCATCTTGAACCTCATGACTTTCTCCTTTTTGCTGAACCAAACCTATACCATCACTGTCCCGGACGTTTTGATTTAAGTCAATCTCCCGCGCCGGCAATACGTCACCCCTGTAAGCGTTAGCGCCACAAGCGATTTTTTTGGTCCGGCGCCGGGTGTGAGGCAAAAATATTTGATGATAAGGAGGCGCGTCGCGCCGCAACGCGTTCTATACACGCACATTCACGGGACCGCGGTCATCAATCACGCCACTCGATGCCCGCAAAACGACGGAGCCGCATTGCGCGGCTCCGTCCCATCGAAATAATGAAGATTGCGTTATTGAATGATCACGCTGACGGCGCTCGACATCGGCGATTCGAGCCCGCTGCCGACCGCCGTGACGCCGAAATACACGGTGGTGCCGACCGCGATGCCTGCTGTGGCAGGACTGAAGGTGTACGTCGTGGTGTTGCCGACGTTCACGGTCTGGGGAGTTCCGCCGCCTGTGAAGGGCGTGGTCGAATAATAAAGCTTGTAACCGGTCACCCGCGAATCGGCGACGGCGTCCCAAGAAACCTGATACGTGCTGGCCGTCGCGGTTGCCGTGAAGGTCGCCGTCACGCTGCGCGCCACCGTCATCGACAACGTACAGCTGCTGCTCGTGCCGGCGCAGGCGCCGCCCCAGCCGCCGAAAATGTATCCATTCGCCGGCGCGGCCGTCAGGGTCACCGACGTTCCGCTCGCATAGTTCGCGCTGCAACCGCTGCCGCAGGAAATCCCGGCCGGCGCGCTCGTGACGGTGCCCGACCCGGAAACGCTGACGCTCAGCGCGTAGCTCGGCGTGGCGGCAAAGGTTGCCGTGACACTGCGGGCCGCCGACATCGTCACGGTGCAGGTTCCGGTACCGGAACAGCCGCTGCCGCTCCAGCCGCTGAAGCTGTTGCCGCTCGCCGGCGTCGCGGTCAGCGTCACCGATGTTCCGTTGGCGTAGCTGGCGCTGCACGTGCTGCCGCAGTTGATGCCGCTCGGCGAGCTCGTGACGGTGCCCGAGCCGCTGACGCTCACCGCCAACGCATAGGTGCTCGCCACAAACGTCGCCGTCGTGGTGCGCGCCACGGTCATCGAGACGGTGCAGGTCGCCGTCCCGGCGCAGCCGCCGCCGTTCCATCCGCCGAAGGTGTAACCGGCCGCCGGCGTCGCGGTCAGCGTCACCGACGTCCCGCTCGCGTAGCTGGCGCTACAACTGCTGCCGCAGTTGATGCCGGCGGGGGAGCTGGTGACCGTGCCCGAGCCGGAGCGATTCACCAGTAACGTAAAGCTGCTCGCCGCCACCGGACTGAAGGTGGCCGTGACGGTGCGCGCTTGGGTCATGGAGACGGTACACGTACCGGTGCCGGCGCAGGCGATGCCGGAACCGCTCCAACCCGAAAAGGAGTAGCCCGACGCGGGCGCCGCGCTCAGCGTAACCGAGGTTCCGTCGAGGTAGTTTTGGGTACAGTCCGCCCCGCAATTAATGCCGGTCGGCGAGCTCGAGACAGTGCCCGATCCGTTCAAACCGACCGTGAGGGTGTAGGCGGCTGGGAGCGGAACGGAGGAAGGCGCCGCGGTGCTGGTGCTGGAGCCGCCGGTGTCCGAGGATTGAGGTCCTCCGCCACAGGCCGAGAGCACAACTGCAAAAAATATCGTTAGAAGAGATGGGACGCTTCCAGTCCAGGAATACGGACCGCGTTTCCAAAAAAGCATGAGCACCTCGTTTCCACAGGCACTCCCACCTCCCGCTACTTATCTACGTCACGCCGCGCGCTCGCGCCATCAACATCGGATTGACGGCCGCGTGACTTGGATCGACGGAATCGAGAAGCGCAATATGACCGACAATCGGATGCGACGTGGGGTGTCACCGTAACGACACGCCGCGATAACAGTGCGCACTTAGGACAACGTTATGAGGAGCAACTCGAAGTCATTCGCCGGCCGACATGCATCTGGCCACGCAATCGATGCGCGTCTGTGATCGCACGTCGGCGACTCGCGTTTGAAGAGCCGACGGCTGTCGCTTTTGCCGGTTGCCGTCCGAGACCCGCCGCCGCGCGCCGAGCTGGACCTCGATCGGCCATCGCCGCTCGGTGGGCGACGCACGCCCTCGTTGCTGCAGCCCGCCATCGACGCTCGAGGCTTCGGACGGCTTCGCCACCGGGAGCCGGGTATGCAGGGACGCGAGCCGCCCGTACCGGGGCGAACTCGCTTCGCCAATAAGCCCGTAATTCAGTGGAGCTTTTTTGCGCCGTACCATA
>JAJPKH010000187.1 GCA_021323795.1 Acidiferrobacteraceae bacterium
GATCAGCGCTGCTCTTGCAATACCCTCAAATGCCCCGATAATTGGTCTCTATGCAGCCGGAAGACATCAAGCAACTGATCGAGCGCGGCTTTCCGGGCGCGCGGGTCGAAGTCGAGGGCGACGGGCATCATTTCGAAGCTCTGATTGTTGCGAAAGAGTTCGCCGGCAAGAGTATGTTGCAGCAGCATCAAATGGTTTACGCCGCCTTGGGCGACAAGATGCGTGCGGAGATTCATGCGCTTTCCATGCGCACGCTGACGCCCGAGCAATATAAAGATGCGTAAGAGATATTGAATATCGTTTGGTTTCGTGAGGTGTAATCGTGGACGTCAGAGAGAAGATTAAAGGGCAAATCGCGTCGGACAAGATTGTTCTCTATATGAAGGGCACGCCGCAAAGCCCGATGTGCGGATTTTCGGCGCAGGTGGTGAAGCTCCTCGGTGCGGCGGGCGCCAAGTTTTCGAGCTTCGACGTGCTCGCCGACGACGAGATTCGCAACGGCGTGAAGCAATATTCCAACTGGCCGACCTTCCCGCAGCTTTATATCAACGGCGAGCTGATCGGCGGTTGCGACATCATTACCGAGCTCTACCGTAAGGGCGAACTGCAGCAGTTGGTCGCCAAGGCACAAGGCTGAGTCTTGGTGCCGGCCAGTGTGAACAAGGCTGCCGCTCGGCAGCCTTGTTTTTTCCGGCGGCCGGCGTCAGCGCCCGCCTAAAACCGAAAATATAAAATGGACAGACTCATCGTTACCGGCGGTTTCCCGCTTCGTGGAGAAATCCGCATCTCCGGCGCCAAGAACGCGGCGCTGCCCGTGCTGGTCGCTTCGCTGCTGACGGCGGAGACGTTACGCATCGGCAATGTTCCGCATCTGCAGGACATCACGACGACGATGGTGCTGCTCGGCCGCATGGGCGTGCGCTTCGTGGTTGACGAGAAGATGGTCATCGAGGCGGATGCGAACCAAGTCGCGTCGCTGCGCGCGCCGTACGAGCTGGTCAAGACCATGCGCGCGTCGATCCTCGTGCTCGGTCCTCTGGTCGCGCGGTTCGGCGAAGCGGAAGTGTCGCTGCCGGGCGGCTGCGCGATCGGGTCGCGACCGGTGAACCTGCATATCAAGGGATTGCAGGCGATGGGTGCGGATATACGGCTCGAAGGCGGTTATATCCACGCGCGCGCCAAGCGTCTCAAAGGCGCGCGCATTTTCATGGACACCGTATCCGTCACCGGCACGGAAAATATCATGATGGCCGCGACCCTCGCCGAGGGGACGACCGTCATCGAGAACGCGGCGCGCGAGCCGGAAGTGGTCGATCTGGCGCGGTGCCTGACCTCCATGGGGGCGCGTATTCGCGGCGCCGGCACCGACGTAATCACGATCGAAGGCGTCGAGCGTTTGCACGGCGCCACGCACGACGTCATTCCCGATCGCATCGAAACCGGCACGTACCTCGTGGCGGGCGCGATAACGAGCGGCGAGGTGCGGCTGCGCTACACCCGGCCCGATCTGCTGCTCGCGGTGATCGACAAGTTGCGCGAAGCCGGCGCACGCATCGAATCGGGTTCCGATTGGGTGAAGCTCGACATGCGGGGGCGCCGGCCGCGCGCCGTGGATATCCGCACCGCGCCGTACCCCGCGTTTCCGACCGACATGCAGGCGCAGTTCGTCGCGCTGAACAGCATCGCCGAGGGCAGCGGTACGGTGACGGAAACGGTGTTCGAGAACCGCTTCATGCACGTGCAGGAGCTGCAGCGCATGGGTGCGCAAATCGAAACCAAGGGCGCGACCGCGTTCGTGCGCGGCGTGCCGAAGCTGGTCGGCGCGCCGGTAATGGCGACGGACCTGCGCGCGTCCGCGTGCCTCGCGCTCGCGGGGCTGATCGCGGAAAACGAAACCAGCGTCGAGCGCATCTATCACATCGACCGCGGCTACGAATGTATCGAGGAGAAGCTCGCGACGCTCGGCGCGCGCATACGCCGCGTGCCCGGTCCGCGCTCGGCGGCCGCGGAGTATCGCGCCGCGGCGGGGACCAAGGACGGTTGAGATGTCCGCCGTCGTGCACATCGCCCTGTCCAAGGGCCGCATTCTGGAGGAAAGCCTGCCGCTGCTCGCGAAGGCCGGCATCGCTCCGCGCGAGGACGTGCTGCAAAGCCGCAAGCTCATTTTCGAGACTAATCGGCCGGAGGTGAGGCTCGTCGTCATTCGCGCCCAGGACGTGCCGACGTACGTGCAGTTCGGCGCCGCGGATCTCGGCGTGGCGGGCAAGGACCAGCTGATGGAGCACGAAGGCGACGGCCTCTACGAATTGCTGGACTTGAAAATCGCGTGCTGCCATTTGATGGTGGCGGAGCCGGCGAGCCTCGCGTCGCACGACGACCCCAAGTCGTGGACGCGCCTGCGCATTGCCACGAAATACGTGAGAACGACGGAGCGTCACTTCGCGGCCAAGGGCATCCAGACCGATATCATCAAGCTCTACGGATCGATGGAGCTCGCCCCCCTGGTCGGGCTTTCAGACCGCATCGTGGACCTCGTAAGCACCGGTCAGACGCTGAAGGCGAACGGGCTGGTCGAAGTCGAGCGTATCGCCGATATCAGCGCCTGGCTGATCGCGAACCGCGCCGCCATGAAAATCAAACGCCAAGCGTTGCAGCCGATCGTCGAACGCCTGCAACAGGCGGTGGGCTAGCGATGCGGCCGAGCATTCCTCTGTTGCACAGCGGCGACTCGACCTTCGCCGCCGCGCTCGCGCGCCTGCTCGATCGCCGCCGGACGCTCGACGCCGGCGTCACGCAAGTCGTGGCGGAGATCGTCGCCGGCGTGCGCGATCGCGGCGACGCGGCGGTGCTCGAGTACACGCACCGTTTCGATCATCATCCCGCGCGAACGGTGGCCGAGCTCGAGGTCGCGCCGGCGCGCTGCCGGGCGGCGCTCGCATCGCTCCCGGCGGAACAGCGGGAGGCGCTCGAAACCGCGGCGGCGCGCGTGCGCGACTACCACGAGCGGCAAAAAACCGAATCGTGGCGCTACCAGGACCAGGACGGCACCTTGCTGGGCCAGCAGGTGACGCCGCTCGACCGGGCCGGCATTTACGTTCCCGGCGGCCGTGCCGCGTACCCGTCGTCGGTGCTGATGAATGCCGTTCCGGCGCGCGTCGCCGGGGTCGCGGAAATCGTGATGACGGTGCCGGCGCCGAACGGCGAGCTGAACGAAACGGTGCTCGCCGCGGCGGCGATTGCGGGTGTCGATCGCGTGTATACGATCGGAGGAGCGCAGGCGGTCGCGGCGCTCGCGTTCGGCACGGCCACCCTTCCGCGCGTCGACAAGATCGTCGGACCGGGCAACGCGTACGTTGCCGAAGCCAAGCGCCAAGTGTACGGCCAGGTCGATATCGACATGATCGCCGGCCCCTCCGAAGTTCTCGTGCTGTGCGACGGCAAGACCGACCCCGACTGGGTGGCAATGGATCTGTTCGCGCAAGCGGAGCACGGCCCCGATTCTCAATCGCTGCTCATCACGTGGGCCGCGGATTACGCGGCCCGGGTCAAGGAGGCCATCGATCGGCTCATCGGCACGATGGAGCGTCGCGAAATTATCGCGCGCTCGCTGCAAGATCGCGGCGCGCTTATTACCGTGCGCGACGTCGACGAGGCGATCGCGCTTGCGAACCGCGTCGCACCGGAACACCTCGAGCTTTCCGTGGACAACGCGCTCGAGCTCGCCCCGCGCATCCGTCATGCCGGCGCGATCTTCCTCGGCCGGTACACCGCCGAAGCGGTGGGCGATTATTGCGCCGGACCGAACCATGTGCTGCCCACCTCGGGCACCGCGCGCTTCTCGTCGCCGCTCGGCGTGTATGATTTTCAGAAACGCACGAGCCTGATCATGTGCCCGCCGAACGCGGCCGCCCGCCTGGGGCGCGTTGCGTCGACGCTCGCGCGCGCCGAGGGCCTGGTCGCGCATGCGCGCTCGGCCGAGTACCGCGTCAAGGAATAGCGATCGCGCGAACGTTGCGTCTTTCGCCGCCCTCATGACCGACACGCTGGAAGACAAAGTACGCCGTTGGATCCGGCCGGAAGTGCTCGCGCTGAAAAGCTATCACGTGCCCGAGGCGCGCGGCCTGATCAAGCTCGACGCCATGGAAAATCCGTATTCCTGGCCGGACGCCTTGAAGTCCGCCTGGTTCGAGCGGCTTCGCGCTATCGATATCAATCGCTATCCGGATGCGGGCGCGCGCGCGCTGAAGGCGCGTTTGCGCGAGGCGCTGGCGGTTCCCGCCGATGCCGCGCTCATGCTCGGCAACGGTTCCGATGAGTTGATTCAGATCATCGTGCTCGCGCTCGCCCGACCGGGTGCCGTCGTGCTCGCGCCGGTGCCGACGTTCGTCATGTACCAACAGATCGCCCTGGCCGCGGGCCCGCGTTTCGTCGGCGTCCCGCTTCGCGCCGACTTCGGCTTGGATCGTCCGGCAATGCTCGCGGCGATCGCGAACCATCAGCCGGCCGTGGTGTTTCTCGCGTATCCCAACAATCCGACGGGCAATCTGTTCGATGCGGCCGATGTCGAGGCGGTGCTGGAAGCGGCGCCCGGGCTCGTGGTGCTCGACGAGGCGTATCACGCCTTTGCCGGCGCGAGCTTCATGGATCGACTCGACCGCCATGCGAATCTGCTCGTGATGCGCACGCTTTCCAAGCAGGGCCTCGCCGGGCTGCGCCTGGGCATCCTCGCCGGTGCCGCCGCGTGGCTCGACGAGCTCGATAAGGTCCGTCTTCCGTACAATGTCGGGAGCCTTCCGCAGGCGAGCGCGGAATTCGCGCTCGCCCACCGGCGGGTGTTCGATGAGCAGTGCCGTACGATCTGCGAGGAGCGCGAGCGGCTGTATCAGGCGCTCCGGCGGCTGCCCGGCATCACGGTATGGCCGAGCCGGACGAATTTCCTGCTGTTTCGGTCGACCGGCCGTTCCGCCGGCGAGATCCACCAAGCGCTGTTGCGTGACGGCATACTTATTAAGTATCTGGATGGCGCCGGCGGCGTGCTCCATGGGTGCCTGCGCGTGACCATCGGCACGCCCGCCGAGAACGCGTCGTTCCTGAGCGCACTTCAGAAAGCTTGTGGCGCGCCACCCGCCGGGTAGTATCGGGTCTGTGATACCATCTTTCGCGTAATTTCCGGAACATTGCCGTGCCCGAACGCGTCGCCAGCGCCACTCGTGAAACCAAAGAGACCCGGATCACCGCCACGGTGAATCTGGACGGCCAAGGTACCTCAAAGCTCGACACCGGTTTGCCGTTTCTCGAGCACATGCTCGAGCAAGTGTCGCGCCATGGATTGATCGACGTGACGCTCGAGGCGCGCGGCGATCTGCACATCGACGCGCACCACACGGTCGAGGACATCGGCATTACGCTCGGGCAGGCGATCGCCAAGGCGGTCGGCGCCAAGCAGGGGATCCGGCGCTACGGCCATGCGTATGTCCCGCTCGATGAAGCCTTGTCGCGCGTGGTCGTCGACTTTTCGGGGCGGCCGGGGCTCGACTATCACGTCGAATTTCCGCGCGCGCGCATCAACGACTTCGACGTCGATTTGTTCCACGAATTCTTCCAAGGCTTCGTCAATCATGCGCAGGTGACCTTGCACGTCGATTGCCTGCGGGGCAAGAATGCGCATCACGTGGCCGAAACGGTATTCAAGGCCTTCGGCCGGGCGCTGCGCGCGGCGCTCGAGCGGGATGCGCGCGTCGGGAATGTCGTTCCTTCAACTAAGGGAACCTTGTCGGGATAGCCGGCCGTTATCCAGTTTCCCATGACTACCGTCGCCGTCATCGATTACGGGATGGGCAACCTGCGTTCCGTCTGCAAGGCCATTCAACACGTGGCGCCGAAAGCGCACGTGCAGCTGGTCAACGCGGCCGCGGGCCTGTCCCGCGCCGATAAAGTCGTCTTTCCCGGCCAAGGAGCGATCGTCGGGTGTATGCGCGCCCTCGAAACGTCGGGCTTGCACGACGCGCTGCTCGACGCCCTTCGGAACAAACCCTTTCTCGGCCTGTGTCTCGGCCTGCAGGCCCTTTATGAGTCGAGCGAGGAAGGCGGCGGCACGCCCGGTCTCGGCGTGCTGCCCGGCCGCGTCCGTCGCTTCCGCCCGCTGCAGAACGGTGACGGCGCTCTTAAGGTTCCGCACATGGGCTGGAACCAGGTTTATCAGGCGCGGGCGCATCCGCTCTGGCGCGGAATCGCGGATCGCGCTAGGTTTTATTTTGTGCACAGCTATTATGCGGAGATGAGCGACCCGTCCGTTGCAGCGGGGGCGACCGAGTACGGCGTGCGGTTTACCTCGGCGGCGGCGCGTGCGAATATCTTCGCGGTCCAGTTCCATCCCGAAAAGAGCCAACAAGCCGGACTTCAGCTCCTTGCGAACTTTGTCGATTGGAATGGAGAGGCGTAGGGCCCGATAAGCATCGGGCAACCCGCGGAAAGACCAACAAGGGGCCGCTTAAAAACCAGAAGCAGCATTGCGCCATGTCTTTGCTCATTATTCCCGCGATCGATCTTAAGGACGGCAAGTGCGTGCGGCTGCGGCAAGGGCGCATGAACGAGGCGACCGTGTTTTCCGACGATCCTGTCGCCACGGCCGGCCGCTGGGTCGAGGCCGGCGCCCGGCGTCTGCACGTCGTCGATCTGAACGGCGCGATGTCCGGCGAGCCGGTGAACGCCGACGCCGTCGAAGCGATTCTGCGCGAGTTCCCGGACCTGCCGGTCCAGGTCGGCGGCGGCATACGCGACGAGGAGACCATTCAAACCTATCTCGACTGCGGCGCGCGCTACGTAATCCTCGGCACCAAGGCGGTCAATGCGCCGCATTTCGTGAGCGACGTGTGCGCCGAATTTCCCGGACGCATCATCGTCGGCCTCGACGCGAAGGACGGAAAGGTCGCGATCGACGGCTGGTCGAAACTTTCCGGGCACGACGTGATCGATCTCGCCAAGAAATATCAGAATGACGGCGTCGAGGCGATCGTCTACACCGACATCGGCCGCGACGGCATGATGTCCGGCGTGAACGTGGAGGCGACGCTGCGCCTCGCCAACGCGATTTCGATACCCGTGTTCGCCTCGGGCGGCATCAACAGCCTCGAGGACATCAAGCGCGTGTGCGAAATGGCCGAGAGCGGCGTCGTCGGCGCGATCGTCGGGCGCGCGCTTTATGAAGGCACGCTCGACTTCAAGGCGGCGCAGAAACTGGCGGACGAATCAGATAAGTAGAGGCCGCGTTCCCGCGCGATCGGGTCGATGTAATAAATCCCGCTTGTGGTTGGTTCAACCACCCACAAGTACAATTATTACATCGACAGGCGCTCGCCTTTGAAACTGCGATAAACTCCCCTTCCATGGGTCTCGCCAAACGTGTCATTCCGTGCCTCGACGTCGACAACGGTCGCGTCGTCAAGGGCGTCAAGTTCATCGACATCCGCGATGCCGGCGATCCGGTGGAAGTCTCCCGTCGTTACGACGCGCAGGGGGCGGATGAAATCGCGTTCCTCGACATTACCGCGAGCGCCGAGAATCGCGACACGATGGTGCACGTGGTCGAGCGCATGGCGGAGCAGGTGTTCATCCCGCTCACGGTCGGCGGAGGGATACGCAGCGTTGCCGACGTGCGGCGCCTGCTGAACGCGGGCGCCGATAAAGTTTCGATCAACACCGCGGCGGTCGCGCGCCCCGCGTTGATCAAAGAAGCGGCCGATCATTTCGGCTCGCAGTGCATCGTCGTCGCCATCGACGCGCGCCGGACCGGGGCGAATCGCTGGGAAGTGTTTACGCACGGAGGGCGCAAACCGACCGGTCTCGATGCCATCGAGTGGGCGCGCCGGATGGCCGACCACGGCGCGGGTGAAATCTTGCTCACCAGCATGGATCGCGACGGCACGCGTGAAGGGTTCGATCTCGAGCTCACCCGGGCGATATGCGACGCGGTTGCGGTCCCCGTGATCGCCTCGGGCGGCGTCGGCAATCTCGATCATCTGGTGCAGGGCATTACGGAAGGCCACGCGGACGCTGTTTTAGCGGCGAGCATCTTCCACTTCGGCGAATATACGGTTGGCCAGGCGAAGCAACGCATGGCGGCCGCCGGTATCGAAGTGAGGACATAGCGAGCCTTAGGGATCTCAGAGACGTCGCCACCGACCACCCGGCCGGCGTGCCGAGACGGCGCGGAAGAGTCCATCGCCGACAAATGCGTGCTTCGCGACCGCCTATCGCCTTGG
This sequence comes from Acidiferrobacteraceae bacterium, assembly GCA_021323795.1. Taxonomy (GTDB): domain Bacteria; phylum Pseudomonadota; class Gammaproteobacteria; order Acidiferrobacterales; family Sulfurifustaceae; genus JACQFZ01. The sequence goes on from JAJPKH010000187.1 coordinate 8,262, forward strand.
TTTCACTAACCTAGCCGCCGCTGCGTCCCCGCGATCTTTGTGCTGCGCTCGTGTTTGCGGTCAAATAGCGCTTATGGCGAACGATTGGCTCGATGGCGTGCAGTGGAATGCCGAGGGTTTGGTGCCCGCGATCGCACAGGAAGTCACGACCGGCAAGGTTCTGACCTTGGCATGGATGAACCGCGAGGCGCTCGCGGCGACGGCGAAGGAGGGCAGAGCGGTGTATTGGTCGCGCTCGCGTGCGCGCTTGTGGCGCAAAGGCGAGGAATCGGGCCATATCCAGCGCGTGCGCGAAATCCGGCTGGATTGCGACAACGATTCCGTGCTGCTCCTGGTGGAACAGCAGGGGGGAATTGCGTGTCATACCGGACGCGAGCGCTGTTTTTATCAGCGGTTGGAACAGAATCGCTGGGTGGCGGTTGAGCCGGTGCTAAAGAGCGAGCGCGACATATACGGCGGGAAATAGTGGGCGATGTCGGATATTCTGAAACAGCTCGCTGATGCCCTGGAGGCGCGCAAGCACGCCGCGCCGGACGGCTCTTACGTGGCCGGTCTCTATGCCAAGGGTTTGGACGCCATTCTTAAGAAGATCGGGGAAGAGGCGGCGGAAACCCTCATCGCCGCCAAAAGCGGGGATCGACGGCAAATCGTGCATGAAACGGCCGACCTCTGGTTCCATACGCTCGTCATGCTTGCCCAACAAGGCCTCGGCCCGGATGATGTGCTTAAGGAGCTCGAGCGCCGCTTCGGGCGTTCGGGCCTGGAGGAAAAGGCGGCGCGCAATAAATGAAGGGCCGCGTAGGATACTTGTTCCTCTCCCGTTGGTTGGGAGCCGCGGGCGCCGAGAGTTTAACAGGATGTTCCTCGCCCACTCTCGCTATTAGAGGGAAAGGGGACGGGGAAAGTCGATAGTAATATTGGAGAGTGCTATGGGTTCATTCAGTATTTGGCATTGGCTGGTCGTCCTCGCCATCGTGCTCGTCATCTTCGGCACCAAGAAGCTGCGCAATCTCGGCGGCGATCTTGGCTCCGCCATTCGCAACTTCAAGACCGCGATGAAAGAGGAAGAGGATAAGGGCAAGCCCGAAGGGACTTCCGCCGAGCCGCGTAAGCTCGATGAGCAGCCGCGCATCGTCGACGCGGAAGTGACCGCGAAAGAGCAGCGCAAAGCCTAAGTTCAACCGCGGCGGTTCCGTAATGTTCGATGTCGGCTTTTCGGAGCTGGTGGTCATCGCTTTGGTGGCGCTGATCGTGCTCGGGCCGAAGCGCCTGCCCGAAGTGGCGCGCACCGCCGGGCGGTGGCTCGCCCGCTTGCGCCGTTTCGTCTCCGACGTCAAGCAGGACTTCGATCGCGAGCTGCAGCACGCCGACTTGGCCGAGCTGCAAAAGCTCCGGCAGGAGCTCGACGAGACGCGTCGTGTGGTCGAGGAGACGTCGAGCCGGCTCATACAGCAGGCGAACATCGATCCGGCCGCGTCGCAACCCGCCGTCGCGAGCGCGCCGCCGGCACCTTTGCCTACCGCGCCGGCCGAGGCGCCCGCCCCGGCCGTCTCGTCGCTACCGCCGCTCGCGGAGCCGCCCGGCGCTTCCAAGCCGCCCGCCCGACGCGCGCCGAAGCGTTCCCGAAAGACCACGGTGACAAAGAACGAAGATGGCGGATCCGGATAAGACCGACGAACCGGGGGGGAGCGAGGCCAGTTTTCTTTCGCATCTCCTCGAGCTGCGCAATCGACTGCTCTACGCGCTGGTCGCGATCGGCGTGGCGTTTATCGCGCTCGTGCCGTTCTCGACCGAGATCTACGCGCTTCTTGCCAAACCGTTGCTCGACGTCCTGCCGAAGGGCGCGAGCATGATTGCGACCGAAGTCGCTTCGCCCTTTCTGACCCCCATTCGCTTGACGCTCGCCGTCGCCTTGGTCATCGCGATTCCCGTTGTTCTTTATCAACTATGGGCTTTTGTCGCGCCCGGTCTCTATCGGCATGAAAAGCGCATTGCGTTGCCGCTGCTTTTCTCGAGCATCGCGCTTTTCTACGCCGGCATGGCGTTCGCTTATTTCGTCGTCTTCCCGGTGGCTTTTGGTTTTTTTGCGCACAGCGCCCCCGAAGGCGTGGTGATGATGACGGATATCAAGTCGTATCTGGACTTCGTCTTTTCCATGTTTTTCGCGTTCGGCGTGGCGTTCGAGATCCCGGTGGCCGTGGTCATTCTGTCGTACATGGGCGTGGTCGATCCGGAAGCGCTTGCGCGCCAACGTTCCTACGTGGTGCTCGGCGCCTTCATCGTCGCGGCGGTGCTGACGCCACCCGATGTCTTCTCGCAGGTGCTGCTCGCCGTCCCGATGATCGTGCTCTTCGAAATAGGGTTGTTCTTCGCGCGGCGATTGAAAGCGGCCCGGGCGGCGGCTGAAGGCGAATCCGACGGCACCTCGCTGTCGGAGACGGCGGCGCGACGCGGAAAATAGTTGGGCCGGCCTTCCGGCGTGACGCGACTCGGCCTTGTTTGGCCGCCGGCTCTGCGACACGAGAGTCGGAACCGCGCGTTTCGCTTGACTAAATCAGGGCCTTCGACGATCCTATGCCGCGTTTCGCATGCCAGAAGTCACTATCCAATTCGAAATTTCTTCCGCCAGGGTTATATCTCCGCTTCTGCGAAATAAAACAAAGCACGCGCAATATTTATTGGGGGCTCCATGAGTGATGAGGGTGTCGTCGATCCGCGCCGCCGGCGTTTGTTGATTATTACAACGGGCCTGGGCGTCGTCGGAGCCGCGTTTGCGGCAACCCCTTTCGTCAAGAGCATGATGCCGAGCGCGCGCGCGAAGGCCGCCGGAGCACCCGTCGAAGTCGATATCAGCAGGATCGAACCGGGACAGCTTCTCACCGTGGAATGGCGCGGCCAGCCGGTATGGATACTTCGGCGCACGCCGGAGATGCTCAATTCCTTGAAAGAAGACGTCTCGCTCCTGGTCGATCCGGACTCCCACGTCGACAGTCAGCAGCCGAAGTACGCGCAAAACCCGACGCGTTCGATCAAGCCGGAAGTGCTGGTGCTGGTGGGCATCTGTACGCACCTTGGCTGCTCGCCGGAACGGCGCCTGGAGGCGGGCTCGGAGTCCGGTTTAGGTTCCGATTGGCCGGGCGGCTTCTTCTGCCCGTGTCACGGCTCGAAATTCGATCTCGCCGGACGTGTATTCAAGAACGTTCCCGCGCCGATAAACCTGAGAGTGCCCCCACACCGCTACGTCGTCGACACGCGCATCCTGATCGGCGTCGATCAGAAAGGAGCCGCTTAATGAACACCAAGGCGGGCGCCTGGCGGCGATTGCTCGGCTGGGTCGACGATCGCTACCCCTTGAGCGAGACCTGGGAGGCGCACCTCTCCAAGTATTACGCTCCGAAAAATTTCAACTTCTGGTACTACTTCGGCTCGCTCGCGCTCGTCGTGCTGGTGCTGCAGATCCTGACCGGCATTTTTCTCACCATGCACTACAAGCCGGATACGGGTCTCGCGTTCGCCTCGGTCGAATACATCATGCGCGACGTCGACTGGGGCTGGCTGATCCGCTACCTGCACTCGACCGGCGCGTCGCTTTTCTTCGTCGTGGTTTATCTGCACATGTTTCGCGCGTTTCTTTACGGCTCGCACCGCAATCCGCGCGAATTGCTATGGATCATCGGGGTGGTGATCTTTATCGCGTTGATGGCCGAGGCGTTCATGGGTTACCTCTTGCCCTGGGGCAACATGTCGTACTGGGGCGCGCAGGTGATTATTTCGCTCTTCGACGCCATCCCGGTCGTGGGCCCCGGTCTCGCGGAATGGATTCGGGGCGACTTCGTGGTTGCCGATGCGACTCTCAATCGCTTCTTCGCGCTGCACGTCGTCGCGGTGCCGCTGGTCTTGATCATGCTGGTGTTCATTCATATCGTCGCATTGCACAAGGTCGGCTCGAACAATCCGGACGGGATCGAGATCAAGAAGAAAAAGGACGCGCGCGGGATTCCGCTCGACGGCATTCCGTTTCATCCGTACTACACCGTGAAGGATATCGTCGGAACCACGGTGTTCCTGATCGTTTTCACCGTGATCGCGTTTTTTATCCCGGAGCTATGGGGCTGGTTCCTGGAGCATGACAACTTTATTCCGGCCAACATCCTGCAAACGCCGCAGGAGATCAAGCCGCTCTGGTACTTCACGCCGTTCTACTCGATATTGCGCGCCACGACGTCCGATATGGTCGCCTGGGGGCTCACGCCGCTCGTGATTGTGATGGCCGCGCTCATCATCTTCAGTGTGAAGCGCGCGCGCACGCGGCTCGTGACGTCGGCTATTGCGGCGCTGCTCTTGATCGGCTTCTACTTCATCGAAGCGAAAGTCTGGGGCGTCGTGCTGATGGGGCTGGCGCTCGGCGCGTTCTTCCTGGTCCCGTGGCTCGATCGCTCGCCGGTCAAGTCCATCCGCTACCGCGGCTGGATGTACAAGACGGCGCTAACCTTCTTCACGATCGCGTTCATCGTGCTCGGCTATCTCGGTACCAAGCCGCCGTCGGGCCTGTATTCGTTGCTGGCGAAGATCGGCCTGGTGATCTACTTCTTGTTCTTCTTGCTGATGCCTTGGTACACCACGTTCGATAAGACCAAACCGGTCCCGGAGAGGGTGACGTGGAAATGAGAACGCTGCTCTTGTTGGTGCTCATGGGTCTGCCGCTCGGCGGGCACGCGGCCGAGGGCCATAACGAATGCGGCCAGTTGGCGAAGTGCGATCCGGTCAAGATCGATCTGCGCGACCAGCCTTCGCTGCAGCGCGGTGCGCGCACTTTCGTGAACTATTGTCTTCCCTGCCACGGGGCCTCGTACATGCGCTACAACCGCATGGGGCAGGACCTCGGCATCCCCGAGGATTTGCTGAAAGAGGACATGATTTTCACCGGGGACAAGGTGGGCGACCTGATGAAGACGGCGATGCGCAAGGAAGACGCCAAAGAGTGGCTCAAGACCGCGCCGCCCGATCTCACGCTCGTGACCCGCTGGCGCAGCCCCGAGTGGGTTTACACGTATCTGCGCAACTTTTATCGCGACGATAAGTCCGCGAGCGGCTGGAACAATCTGGTTTTTCCGAATGTGGCCATGCCGCACGTGCTCTATGAATGGCAGGGTGAGTTGCGCCCGGCCCAGCCAACGGCGCAGGCGCAGGACGGCAAGCCGGTCGAGAAAACGGCGCCAACCTCGGAACGGCTGGAAGTCGCCAAACCGGGAGCGAAAACAGCGGCGGAATTCGACCGCGACATGCGCGACCTCACGAATTTTCTGGTGTACCTGGGCGAACCGGCCAAGCTCGATCGGTATAGAATTGGCGTTTACGTTTTGATCTTTCTCGCGGTATTTCTGGTTTTTGCCTACCTCCTGAAAAAGGAATATTGGAAGGACGTTCACTGACGTCGGGTTGTCTGCACGGTGTGCCCGGCGCTGCTCGGGCCGAGGGTCATAGCTGAATGAACGCGGAACGAATCATTGACGGGATGACCACGCCGGCGGTACGCAAGCCGATCATGACGCTGTACGCCGGCACGTCGGATCCGTACAGCCACCGCACCCGCATCGTGCTCTACGAGAAGGACGTCGAGTGCCAGCTGATCGAGGTGGACCCCGCCAAGAAGCCGCGCGAGCTCGCGGATTTGAATCCGTACAATCAGGTGCCGACCCTCGTCGATCGCGATCTGGTGCTGTACGAGTCGAATATCGTCAACGAGTATCTCGACGAGCGCCTGCCGCATCCGCCGCTCATGCCGGTCGATCCGGTGTCTCGCGCGCGCGCGCGCCTCATGCTGTTGCGGTTCGACCGCGACTGGTACAGCCTGCTCCCCGAGGTGACCGGTAACGACAAGAAGGCCGCGCAGCGCGCGCGCAACATCATCCGCGACGGACTGTCCGTCATTTCACCGGTGTTCAAGGATCAGCAATTCGTGCTGGGCGAGGAGTGCAGCTTGGTCGATTGCGCGCTCGCGCCGCTCTTGTGGCGCCTCGATTATTACGACATCGAGTTGCCGCGCCAGGCCAAACCGATTCTCGACTACGCCGATCGCATGTTCGCGCGCAAGGCCTTCAAACTCAGTCTCACGGAAGCCGAAAAGGAAATGCGCCCGCGCTGAACGGGCGCCGTCGCGCCACCCATGACGCCGCTCAAGCTGTATTTGCTGCGTGCCGTCTACGACTGGGCGGTGGCCGGCGGATTCACCCCGCATCTCATCGTGGCCGCCGGACTGCCCGGCGTACAGGTTCCGAGCGCCGCCGTGCAGGACGGGAAGATCGTGTTGAATGTTTCGCCGCGCGCGGTGCAAGGTTTCGAAATGACGGACGACGGTGTTCGCTTCTCCGCGCGCTTCGGCGGCACCCCGCATGTGGTCGTGTGCCCGCTGTCCGCCGTGCGCGCGGTCTATGCCCGCGAGAATGGACAAGGGGTCGCGTTTCCCGATTCGGAGGAGACGCCGCCCACCGTTACCCCGCCCGCGCCGCCCGCGCCCGCTCCCCGCAAGGGGCCGGTATTGAAGCGCATCAAGTAGTTTCCCATGGGCGTCGGCGCCCGGCGTAAAATGGCGTACCCGGGCTTTCGGTGTTCCGCGATGATACGCGTGCTGCATGCCGACATTACCACGCTCCGCGTCGACGTGATCGTGAACGCCGCCAACGAAACGCTGCTCGGCGGAGGCGGGGTCGACGGCGCGATTCACCGAGCGGCGGGACCGCAATTGCTGGAATATTGCCGTCGCCTCGGCGGCTGCCCCACCGGCGACGCGCGACTGACCCCCGGCTTCGACCTAGCGGCGCGCTGGGTGATCCACACCGTCGGTCCCGTTTGGCGGGGCGGAACATACAACGAGGCGGCGCTTCTCGAGAGCTGCTATCGCAAGTCGTTTCAACTCGCCGTGGCCCAGGGCGCCCGCACCATCGCCTTCCCGTCCATCAGCACGGGCGTCTACGGGTATCCCAAAGACGAAGCGGCGCAAATTGCGCTGGCGGTCATGACCGAGCACGAAGAACGGTTTGACGGAATCGTCGCGTGCTGCTTTAGCGCAGGAGACGCGAGGCGATACGAAGAGATTCTCGCGCGAGCGCAGTAGATCGGTCGGCGTGAGGTTGCGCGCGGTTGAAGTTGTCCCGGATCAAGGGGGAAGAAATGAACAGAGCGACGCTGATCACGAGTGCCTTCCTGTTGTTGGTCACTGGCATGCTGATGGCCGGGACGCCGACGGCGGGCGAGGCCCAAGCTCCCGAGGGAAAACCGCGCGCGAAACCGCCGCTGCGCGATATCGACGAACCGAAAGGTGCGGGCATAGTGTCGAGCGGCGTGACCCTGCCGGCGGCGCCGGGCGTGACCGGCAGCCGCAAGAATCCCGTGCCGTCGTGGGGCAAGCCGCTGCCGTATCCGATCGTCATCGCCGATCGGCGCAACAACCGCTTGCTCGAAGTGACGCCCGACAAGCGCATCGTGTGGGAATTTCCCTCGCCCAATCTTGCGATTTACAGCGGCAACGAGGACGTCAATTTTTCGGAGGACGGCAAGCGGCTCGCGGTGAGCGAGGAGGATAACTACGACGTACACATCGTCGACTACGAGAAACGGGAATTAACCTGGACCTACGGCGTGCCCGACAAGGCCGGGCACGAGCACCCCTACCTCAATTACCCGGACGACGCGCATTTGCTCGCCGACGGCAAGTTCCTGACCGCCGATATCCGCAACTGCCGCGTGCTCATCATCGATCCGAGCAACAACGAGATTACGACGCAATGGGGCAA
>JAJPKH010000227.1 GCA_021323795.1 Acidiferrobacteraceae bacterium
ACGTCGCGCGACCAGATCACGGCGCCGCTGCGCGGATTGAGCGCGACCAATTTACCTTGATAACTCGCCGCGTACACCGCGTCCGCGAGCGCCAACGGCGGAGCATCGACGTCGACCAGCCGGTCGATCTCGTTGCGACCGCGCGGCTGACTGACCGTGGCTTCCCACATCGCCGTTCCGTCCCGCAGGCGCAACGCCGCGAGCTTGCCGCTCGCGAAACCTGCGATCACGGCATCGGCGACGATGACCGGGGTATCGGTGCCGCGCAAGCTGAGCGCCGGCTCCGTGCGTTCGTAAACCCATAGCCGCTTGCCGTCCGCGACGCCGAATCCGAACAAACGGCCATCCACGCACTGCACGACGACAACGCCCTCGCCCGCCACCGGCGGCGCGAGCACTTCGCTCGACACCGCGGCGGTCCACAGTTTTTCACCGGTCTCGCGGGCGAGCGCGATCACCTGTCCACGCCGGGTGCCGACCAGCACCAGGTTGTCGCCGACGCCGACGGCGCCGCCGACCGGCGCGCTGACATCCGCCACCCATTTCTTCCGGCCGGAATCAGCCGCGAACGCCGTGACTTTGCCCTTGGGGTCCGCCGCGTACACCGTGCCCTCGCTGACATTCGGCGCGAGGCGCAGATAGCTCTTCTTCGCGCTCGCGCCGACATCCGCCGACCACACCTGTTTCACTTCATAAGTGGGTTGAAACTCGACGAGCGCCGCGGGCGCCTCGCGTACCGCGCGCGAGGCGCAGGCGACGAGCGCCAACGACATCACTGACAAGACCGCCGAGCGGAGCTTCATCCGCGCTTCCCTCCGCCGAGATCCTCGAGCTTCATTTCGAGCAGCCGCCGCGACGTGGAGTCGGGCGGCAACTGTTGGATGGCGTCGCTGTAGGCGGCGCGCGCGTCATCGGTTTTGCCTTGACCCAGATACGCGTCGCCTTTGAGTTCCAGGTACTCGGCCTCGAAGCCGGGACCTCCTTTCGACGCCAGCGCGAGCGCGGCGTCGTACTCGCCGCCCGCGACATAGAGCCGCCCCAGGCGCAGGCGCGCCGCATGCGCCACGGCCGGGTCGAGCGCGTGCGCCTCCGCCCATTCGAGGCGCCGGCGCGCCCCCGCCGCATCATTCGCCTCGAAACTGAGGCGGGCCAGCATCAGCGCCGCCATACCGGCGTAAGGGGTACGGGCGTATTCGCCGATCAACTTCTCGCCGCTCGCGCGCGCGTCGCCGGTCTTTGACTCCTTCACCTGTTGCAGCATCTGCTCGTACAGCTCCGAGGCCGCCACCCGTTGCTGCTCTTTGTATTGCGTCCAATATTTGTTGCCGAACAAGAGCGCCAGGCCGAGAAGCACACCGATCAATAGCGCGCCCCCGTAGTTCTTCCACCACGCTTTCAGTTTCTCCAGTTCTTCCTGGTCGGTATAGGCGCTCACATCGCTCTCCGCATCTCGATCATCTATAGGCCGGGTTCGCCAGCTGTTTCGCCAGCTGTTTCGCCAGATATTCCGCGGCATCGGCGAGCGCCATGGTACGCTGTCCCTCGTTCGCGCGCAGGTCTTTGACCGCCACCCGGTCCGCGTCTTCGAGCAGAACCGCATAGCGCGCGCCGCTGTTGTCCGCGCGTTTCAGCTGGCTCTTCAGGCTGCCCCCGCCACAATGGCACTCGACCCGCAGGCCGCGATCGCGCAGCGCTTCCGCGAGAACGAGCGCCGCCGCCGGCGCTTGCGCCTGCGGCACCACATAAACCTGGGGCGCGTTGTCGGTAGCCCTCGCCGCCGTTTGCACTAGCAGCTCGACCAGCCGCTCGAGTCCGACGGCGAATCCGATCGCGGGCGTCGGCTTGCCGCCCAACAGCTCCACCAACCCGTCGTAGCGGCCGCCCGCGCACACCGCCGACTGCGCGCCCAGGCGATCGGTCAGCCACTCGAACACGGTGCGGGTATAGTAATCGAGGCCGCGCACCAGGCGGGGATTGACGACATAAGAGAGACCCGCGCGGTTCAGAAGTTCCTGTAACCCGTCGAAGTGCGCGCGCGACGCCTCATCCAGATAATCGAGCAGGCTCGGCGCCGCGCGAATGACGTCCTGCATTTCGCGGTTCTTGCTGTCCAGCACGCGCAGTGGATTCGTGTCGAGACGCCGGCGGCTGTCCTCGTCGAGCTCGCCCACGCGGGAACGCAAATAATCGACCAGATTCGTGCGATAGGCCGCACGCGCCGCCGGCGTGCCGAGCGTGTTCACTTCCAGGCGCAGACCGCCGAGACCCAGCGCCTGCCATAATCGCGCGCTCAGCAGAATCAGTTCGACATCGATATCCGGCCCGGGAACGCCGAACGTCTCGACGCCGATCTGATGGAACTGGCGATATCTTCCTTTCTGCGGCCGCTCGTGGCGGAACATCGGACCGGCGTACCACCAGCGCTGTATCTGGTTGTGCAGCAAACCGCTTTCTATCCCCGCCCGCACGCATCCGGCGGTTCCTTCCGGCCGCAGCGTCAAGCGCTCGCCATTGCGATCCTCGAAGGTGTACATCTCCTTTTCGACGATGTCGGTGTGCTGGCCGATGGAGCGCGCGAATAATTCGGTGCGCTCGACGACCGGCAGCCGTATCTCGCGATATCCGTACGCGTGCAACACGTCGCGAGCGATCGCCTCCGTGCGTTGCCAGTGCGCGACGACCTCCGGCAGGAGGTCGTTCATGCCGCGCACGGCCTGGATGACTTTAGTCAAGGAGAAACCCCGAAAAACGCGGAACCGATCCGATTAATTGCCGCCGCTCGAACCCAGCGTAAAGCGCGCCACCAACCCGCGCCGATGACGCAGTGCGTCGTACGGCTGGCCGTTGAATTCGACGCTCACGCCTTCAACATTCCCGAGGAACACGCTGAGCGGCGCCGCGCCTTCGACGTTCACCACACGACCCGCGGGAATCGTCTCGTAGAGCAACCGGCGCTCCTGGGCATCGCGCACGTCGGCCCACGAATCTTCGGAGACGCGTAACGTAAGGTGCGCACGCGGCGCATTCGGGTCGAGCGGCGGCGGTGTCGCGACCGCCTCCGGCGACGCCGCCGGCGCGGCGGCAACGGCGGGTCGTTCGGCCGGCTTGACCGGCGGCTCCGCCTTCGCGGGTGTCTCCGGAACCGGCGCGGGCTCCGGTTCGGCGGCGGCTTCCGGCGCTCGCGCCGGCGTTTCGCTGCTGCTCGGCGCGGTCGCCACCGGCGCGGGCCGGCGGCGCGTCGAGCCATCCTTGCCGCTCCACCAGAGCGCCGCGAGGCCGAATACGATCACGGCCACGAGCACGGTCCCGAAGCGCATCAAGGTGTCGCTGCTGCTCGCTTCGCGCACCGGCGCGGGCGCGGTCATGTCGGCCCGCTGTGCCGCTTGCGGCAGATTGTTAAAGCCGTCGATCAGCTGCTGCGCCGAGAGGCCGAGCAACAAGGCATAGCCGCGCAGGTAACCGCGCACGTAAGTCGGCCCGGGCAATCGGTCGTACGCGTCTTCCTCGAGAGCGCTGACGATGCGCGGCGACAGCTTGAGCGACCGGGCGACCTCGTCGATCGAAAGGCCGCGCGCCACCCGCGCCTTGCTCAACCGGGCGCCGATCGTGAAGTCATTCGCGGACGCTGGCCGTTCCATCGTTCAGCCTTTCCGACCCGCGACCGGCGTTTTCAGTTGCTGCGCCTCGGGCGACGTCGGAAATTTTCCGCGCAGCCGCACCGCGTAACTCGCCTCGTCGTTCTTGTTCTTGAGGGCGCGCTCGATATACACCGCCAGCAACAGCGCCTCGGGCGTATCCTGCGCGGCTTGAAAATAACGCTGCATGAAACCGCGCGCCGCGAGCGCGCGGCCGGAATCGTAGCTCATACGCGCCAGGTGATAGAGCGACGCGGGAAGCCGCGGATCGATTTTAAGGGCCTCGCGAAAGTAACCTTCGGCTTTCGGATATGCCTTTATCTTATAGAAGCAAAGACCGGCGTTCTCGTAGGCGAGCGCCGGCGTCCGGTAGAGCGGATGCGCGACGGCGCGCTTGAACCACGTTTCCGCCTCCTCGACGCGGTTGCGTTCGCATAGAAACGCGCCGAAATTATTCTGCGCTTCGCCATTATCCTTGTTACCGACGGCCTTGCCGAAGTAACGCTCGGCCGCTGCGTAATCCTTCAGACGCCACTGGAGCAACGCCATCATATTGTTCGCCTGCGAATCGTCCGGGTCGATCGAGAGCGCTTTCTCGAGTTTCTCGTTGGCAAACTCTAGTTGACCCCGCTGCAGGTACCCGTTAGCGAGCTGCACATTGGTCTCGACCAAACGGGCGCGCCTCGTTTCCTGCGCTTCGCGTTCCGCAGTGGAGGCGCAACCGGCGAGCACTAGGGCAACGACGACCAGCGCAAACCGCGAGGCCACGCCGTCAGTTCCCCGGCGCCATGCGCGCGAGCCAGCGCTCGCGCCGGCCCGTGCGATCCCGCACCTGCCCCGCCAGTTGTCCGCAGGCGGCGTCGATATCATCGCCGCGCGTGCGCCGCGTAATCGTGATAAGACCGGCCTGCCACAGCACGTCGCGAAACGCATCGATCGTGGCTTGCGAGGAGCGCTGGTAGCGCGTGTGCGCAAACGGGTTGAATGGAATGAGATTGACCTTCGCCGGCACGTCGCGCAGCAACGTCACGAGCTCCTGTGCATGGGCCGGGGAGTCGTTCACGCCCGCGAGCATGACGTATTCGAAGGTCACTTTGCGATGCGGATCGTTGGCGACATAACGGCGGCAGGTGTCGAGCAGCTGGGCGATGGGATATTTGCGGTTAAGCGGCACGAGCTCGGTGCGCAGCGAGTCGTTCGGCGCGTGCAGCGAAACGGCGAGGCTGACGGGGCACTCCTCGCGCAACCGATCGATCAGCGGCACCATTCCCGCGGTGCTGACGGTGACCCGGCGGCGCGAAAGACCGTACGCGACGTCATCGAGAAACACCCGGATCGCCTGCACCACGTTCTCGTAGTTGAGCAACGGCTCGCCCATTCCCATGAACACCACATTCGTGATGACGCGCTGGCTTTGCCCCTTGCTCCCGAGCAGCCGGCTGGCTTGCCAAACCTGGCCCACGATTTCTTCCGGGGTAAGATCGCGGTTGAACCCCTGCGCCCCGGTCGCGCAGAAGGTGCAATTGAGACTGCACCCCGCCTGCGAGGATACACAGAGCGTGCCGCGCCCGTCGTCGGGAATAAAAACCGACTCGATGCAGTTCCCGTCCGCGAGCTCGAATAACCACTTGCGCGTCCCGTCGGCCGCCACCTGATCGAGCTTGACGCGCGGCCCGATGATGGTCGCCGCTTCGGACAAACGCGCCCGCAGCGCTTTGCTCAGGTTGGTCATCGCGGCGAAATCGTCCACGCCGTACTGATGCAGCCACTGCATGACCTGCGGCCCGCGGAACGGCTTTTCGCCGAGCGCGGACATGAAGGCCTGGAGACCTTGACGGTCTAAACCCAACAGATTGGGAATGGCGGGCGCAGTTGAGCTCACGACAATCTCATTGACGGCGCGAATGGATCTCGTCGTCGCGGAAGAAGTAGGCAATCTCGGTGCGCGCGGTTTCCGGCGCATCGGATCCGTGCACGGCGTTACGCTCCACGTCGGTCGCAAGGTCCGCGCGAATGGTGCCGCGTGCCGCCTTTTTCGGGTCGGTCGCGCCCATCAACTCGCGATTGCGGGCGATGGCGTTCTCGCCTTCCAGCACCTGCACCATGACGGGACCCGATGTCATGAACTTCACCAGATCCTTGAAAAAGGGCCGCTCCTTGTGCACGGCGTAAAATCCTTCGGCTTGCCGCTGATCCATATGCAACATCTTAGCCGCAATGATGCGCAAACCGGCCTGCTCGAAGCGACCGTATATCGCTCCGATTTGATTCTTCGCGACCGCGTCCGGCTTAACTATCGAGAGAGTACGTTCGACCGCCATGAAAACTCCGGATGTGATTTAAGAACGCAGAACAACGCATGGAAACAATGGACGTTCGTTGAAAACCCGCGGCATAGTGTAGCTTTTCACCTACAGCCAAACAATGCGGGCGGCGGCGTTGTCAGTCCCATCGATCGTCGCGCACTTGCACGCGTCCCTCGGCGACGCGGACGGGGAAGGAATGTATCGGTTCGTAAGCAGGGGGAGCGAGGACCGCTCCGGTCTTGATGGAAAAACGGGCGCCATGGCGGGGGCAGATTATTTGATCCCCTTCCACGCTGCCTCCCGTCAGTGTGCCGCCGTCGTGGGTACACACATCCTCGACGGCGTAGTAGGCGCCATCGAGGTTGAAAACGGCGACCGCCGCCCCGTCCACATCCACGACGCGGTGGGCGCCGGCGCGTAACTCGTCTACCGCGGCCACATCTACCCAGTCCGACATGGAATCAGAGCATCCCGAGCTGGAGCAGAGCCTCCTCGCTCATGCGTTCGCGCGACCACGGCGGATCCCAGACGAGCTCGACCTGGGCGTCCTTTACCCCCGGCACCGCCTTCACCGCATTTTCCACCGTCTGGGGAAACGTCTGCGCCACCGGGCAGCCCGGAGCCGTGAGCGTCATTTGCAGCTTCACATCGCCCTCCGTGCCGATATCCAGCGTATAGATGAGCCCAAGATCGTAAATGTTTACCGGAATCTCCGGATCGTAGACGGTACGCAAGGCCCGCACGATCTGCTCCCTCAGCTCGCCGGACGGCTGAGCTTCGGCCCCACTCGGCTCACTTGCTTTAACCATTGCTTCGCTCATTCGGTTGTCACCGGCGCCGCGGTGTTCTTAAGCGCCGCCTCCAACGTATGCCAGGGCAACGTCGCGCACTTCACGCGCGCCGGATAGTCGCGCACGCCGGCCAACACCTGCAGCTTGCCGAGGTCGCCGGCCGCACCCTGCTTCGTCAGCAAATCGTGCACGCGGCGGAAGAGAACCTCGGCTTCCTCGACCGTCTTGCCCTTGATGCTCTCCGTCATCAGGGAGGCGGACGCCGTGGAAATGGCGCAGCCCGCTCCTTCGAAGCCTACGTCTTTAATAACGCCGTCCTCGACACGTAGATCAATCCGCAACTGATCGCCGCAGAGCGGGTTATGCCCAATTGCATGGCGATTGCTCCCCTCCGGCAGGCGGCGGAAATTTCGTGGACGCCGGTTATGATCGAGGATCACTTCCTCGTACAGCGCGCGCAAATCCTGCGTCATCCGAGTAACTCCTGCGCATGCCGGATGCCCTGCACCAGCGCATCCACTTCTTCCCGCGTGTTGTAGAGAGCGAAAGAGGCGCGCGCCGTCGCGGGCAGTCCAAAGCGCTGCATCACCGGCATGGCGCAATGATGTCCCGCTCGAATCGCCACACCTTGGTGGTCGAGCACGGTTCCGAGGTCGTGCGGGTGCACGCCTTTCAAGGTAAACGAAACAATACCCGCCTTATCGCGCGCGGTACCCACAAAGCGTATGCCGGGAACACCGCTCAATATCTTTGTCGCATGGACCAGGAGCTCGTGTTCATGCGCCGCGATCGCGTCAAGGCCCACCGCCGTCACGTAGTCAATCGCGACGCCCAAACCGACCGCGCCCGCGATATGCGGCGTGCCCGCCTCGAACTTGTAGGGCAAGTCGTTGTAGGTCGTTTTATCGAAGCTGACGGTCTTGATCATATCGCCGCCGCCTTGATAGGGCGGCATGGCGTCGAGCAACCGTTCCTTGCCGTAGAGCACGCCGATGCCGGTTGGTCCATAGAGCTTATGGCCGGAAAAAACATAAAAGTCACAATCAAGCCGCCGCACATCGACCGCCATATGCGGAACGGCCTGCGCGCCGTCCAGCAACACCACCGCGCCCGCGGCATGCGCGCGCTCGATGATTTGCTCGACGGGATTAATCGTTCCCAGCGCGTTGGAACAATGAACGATGGCGACGAGCCGCGTGCGCCCGGTCAGCAGGCGCTCGAAGTCTTCCATGACGAGCTCGCCCTCGTCGCTTATCGGCACGACGCGCA
>JAJPKH010000205.1 GCA_021323795.1 Acidiferrobacteraceae bacterium
ATCTATTCCGGCGCGGGCGAAGCCGTCCTCATCGACCACGCCGCGCAGACTGTTGCGCAAGGTTTTGCGCCGCTGCCCGAACGCCGCCTGCACCACGCGCGCGAAGCGTTCCCGGTTCACGCTGATCATCTCCGCCGGCGGGCGGGGCCGCAGCCGCACGACACTCGACTGCACCTTCGGAGGCGGCTGAAAGGCGCCGGGCGCGACATCGAAAAGGTGTTCGACCTTGAAGCGCCATTGGAGCATGACGCTCAAGCGCCCGTAGTCCTCGGTGCCGGGCTCCGCCGCGATCCGGTCGGCGACCTCCTTCTGCAGCATGAATACCATGTCACTCGTCGCGTCCGCCTGCTCGAGCAGATGAAACAACAACGGCGTCGAAATGTTGTACGGCAGGTTGCCGATGACCCGCAGTCGCCCCCCGCGCGCGAGCGCGGCGAAATCGAAGCGGAGCGCGTCCGCCTGATGCAGCACGAGCTCGCCGCGCCCGGCGACGAGGGCGGGCAGGCGGGCGGCCAAATCGCGATCGATCTCGATGGCGTGCAGGAGCGCGCCGCGCTCGAGCAGCGGCAACGTGAGGGCCCCGCGCCCCGGGCCGATCTCGACGATGGTCTCGCCGGGTCGCGGATCGAAGGCGGCGATGATGCGCTCGACAATCGCGCGTTCGTGCAGGAAGTGCTGGCCGAAGCGCTTGCGCGCACGCGCCTGCATCAGCCGCAAAGCTCGCGCGCCAGGGCAACCGCGGCGTACAGGCTCGACGGATCGGCGCGCCCGCTGCCCGCGAGATCGAGCGCCGTGCCGTGATCCACCGACGTGCGCACGAACGGCAGTCCCAGCGTTACGTTCACCGCGTGCGCGAAATCACGGTGCTTGAGCACCGGCAATCCCTGATCGTGGTACATGGCGAGCACCGCGTCCGCTTGTTCGAGTTGGGCCGGCACAAACGCGGTGTCGGCGGGTAACGGTCCGCGTAACCGCATGCCGGCGTTCGTCAGTTCGTCGATCACCGGACGGATCACCTCGATCTCCTCGCGTCCGAGATGACCCGCTTCGCCCGCGTGGGGATTGAGCCCGCACACGCTGATGCGCGGATCGGCAATGCCGAATTTGTGCTTCAAATCGCCGTGCAGCACGGTGAGAGCGTGGCGCACGCGCTCGCGCGTGATGTGCCGGCTCACGTCGGCCAGCGGCAGGTGCGTGGTCACGAGCGCGACGCGCAGCGTCGGGCAGGCGAGCATCATGACCGGCTCGACCCCGCAACGTTCGCCGATGAATTCCGTGTGGCCGGTGAAGGCAATGCCGGCGTCGTTCAATGCGCTCTTCTGCACCGGTCCCGTGACGAGCGCATCGAAGTCGCGGCGCAGGCAGCCATCGACCGCCGTGCGCAATGTCTCGAGCACGTACCGCGCGTTGCCCGGGTCGAGGCGACCGGGCGTGACCGGGTGCGCTAACGGCACGGGTAAAAGGTAGGTCTGCGGCGTGGCGGCGCCTGATCCGCGCCACGCGGTAAACGTGAACGCAAGCCCGAGCGCGCGCGCCCGCGCTTGCAGCATGGCGGGATCGCCGATCAGCACGAGCGCGAAGTCCCGCGGCTGCTCCACCAGGCGCAAGCAGATATCAGGACCGATGCCGGCCGGTTCTCCAGGAGTGACGGCGATTACGACGGGTCGCATCGACAATCACGCGTCCCCTCTCCTCTGGGGAGAGAGGCGGGATGAAACCGACCGCGCGACACGCGAGTGCGCCGGCCGCGCAACTCTCGCGCTTTGGCGAACGCGAAGAGAGTTAGCGCTGCGCCAAGCGCCGCCTTCCGGCGTCATGCCGACAGGGAGGCGCATTTATTCTCCTTCGTCCAGCAGATACTCGACATAGGCTTCATCGCGCAACTGGCGCATCCACTGTTCGTATCGATCGTCCGCCTTGCGCGCATGAATCTGCTCGCGCGCCGCCGCGCGCGCGCGCTCGCCGACGACCGTCTGTTGCCGGCGCTCGAGAACCTGGATCAGGTGCAGGCCGAACGGTGTGGCGATGGGCTCGCTCAACTGCTTCGGTTCGAGAGCATTCATGGCCTGCTCGAATGCGGGAACGAGTTGCTTCGGCCGGACCCAGCCGAGGTCGCCGCCGTTCGCCGCCGACACCGTATCCTCGGAGTACTGGCGCGCCAGTGCCGCGAAGTCTTCGCCCGCGGCGATGCGCTGGCGCAGTTGCAGCAAGGTGTTGCGTGCGTCGTTCAGCGACTGGATTTCGCTCGGCCGCAGGAGGATGTGCCGGACGTGCGTCTCCTCCACCGCTTCCGCGGCCGCCGCGCCGCCGCGGCGGTCGTTCAAGCGCAGGATATGGAATCCATTCGGCCCGCGCAGGACGTCGCTGATCGATCCCGGCTGCAACTTATTGAGCTCGGCCACGAAAAGCTCGGGCAGCTGGCCCGCGCTCTTCCAGCCGAGCGCGCCGCCCGTGAGAGCATCCGGGCCTTGCGAATAGGTGACCGCCGCGCGCGCGAAGTCTTCGCCCGCCTGCAGCTGCCGATGCACTTCTTCCGCGCGCGCCTTGGCCGCGTTGATCTGCGGCGGCGTCGCCGATTCGGGCACCGGTATGTAGATGTGCGACAAGTTGTATTCGCCGTCGCCTTGCCCGAGCGCCTGCCGGTTCTCGAGGAAGGTGCTGACCTCGCTTTCGCTGACGCTCACCTGGTTGGTCACCTCGCGTTCGACCAGCTGCTGGATGGCGATTTGATTGCGGATCTGATCGCGATACGCGCTGCGGTCGAAGCCTTGGCGGCGTACGGTTTCATACAGCGCCTCGACGCTCATGTGGTTGCGCTCGGCGATGGTGCGTATCGCCTGTTCCACGTCCTGATCGGTCACGCGGATGCCGGTTTGCGCGGCGAGCTGTATCTGGATCTGTTCGACAATGAGACGTTCGAGCAGTTGCTTGCGCAAGACGTCGTCCGGCGGAAGCTTGATCTGCTGCGTGGTCAGCTGTTGTTTGATTTCCGCCATGCGTTGATCGAGCTCGTTGGCGGTGATGACATCGTTGTTGACGATCGCGATGATCCGATCGACATCGGTGACCCGCTCGCGCGGCGCGGTCACGGCCGACGCCGGGCCTGCCGTCAGGCCGGCGAGAAGCAGCAATAAGAGGAGATGGTGACGCATGGACATCCTGAAATAACACCGTGAGGACGGGCGAGATTATCACACGGGGGCGGGTCGGATGAACCCGCGCGGCGGG
>JAJPKH010000291.1 GCA_021323795.1 Acidiferrobacteraceae bacterium
CGAACGGCACCGGCAGCGAAGTGATGTTTACCGTTTTTCAAACGCCCGGCATGTCGGCCGAGCAATTTGCCGAGGATGCGCGATTGGTGGAGCGAGATCTACAAACGCTGAAAGCCGTGCTCGAACGGTCTCCGTAATCCGCGCGGCGTGTCACCGAGACGCCCGGCATTCCGATCAACGCCACACGACGGCGGTGGCGAGCAACAACCAGGCGAGTATGAACGCCATGCCGCCGATCGGCGTGAGCGCGCTCAGCCCGCGATAACCGGTGATCGCGCTCAGGTAGATGGTTCCGCAAAAAAATAAAATCCCGAGAAACATCAAGCCGCCCGCCCCGATCAGCAGGCCGCGCCCGGTTTGCTGAGCGGCGACCACGCCGACCGCGATCAGGCCGAGCGCATGGAACATGTGGTACTGCACGGCGGTTTGAAACAACGCCGCGGATTCGCGCGCTTGCAGCGCGTGCGCGCCGTAAGCCCCGAGCGCAACGACCAGCGCGCCGTTCAGCGCACCGAGAAAAAGAAAAGACCGGGCGATCAGTCCCATCCGACCACCTCCTCAGCGATAGGGTTGCGGGTGCGACATTATGCCCCGCTTCTCGCGGTATACTCGACTCTACGCGACGGAGAAATCAATGAATAAATGAATAAAGGAATCTGGTACGCCGCGGGCGCTTATAGCTTTTGGGGACTGTTCCCGATTTACTTCAAGTGGCTGCAACATGTCCCGGCGCTGCAAGTCGTCAGCCACCGCATCCTCTGGTCCTTTGTCATACTCGCCGGCCTGGTGCTGCACGGCACGCCCTGGCGCACCTTCCGCGACCGGGCGCTGAATTTAGCCGTACTGCGCGTCTATGTCCTCGCGGCAATATTGATCGCCGTCAACTGGCTGGTCTATATCTGGGCCGTCAACACCGGGCATATCGTCGAAACCAGCCTCGGCTACTTTATTACGCCTCTCCTCAACGTGTTTCTGGGCGTGCTGTTTTTTCGCGAACGGCTGCGCCCATGGCAGTGGGCGGCGCTCGGCCTCGCCGGCGCCGGGGTGCTTTACCTGACCCTCGCCTACGGCGCTCCGCCCTGGATCGCGCTGACGCTCGCGTTCTCGTTCGGCATCTACGGCCTGGTGAAAAAAACCGCGCCCCTCGGATCGGTGCATGGCCTGACCCTCGAAACCGGCGTGCTGTTGCTGCCCGCGCTCGCTTATTTGCTGTATGCGGAGCGCACCGGCGCCGCCGCGTTTCTCCATACCGGCGCGACCTACGACGCGCTGCTGGTCGGATCGGGCCTCATGACGATGCTTCCGCTGCTGATGTTCGCTTCGGCGGCGCGGCGTATTCCGCTGTCACTGCTCGGCGTGCTGCAGTACATCGCGCCGACGCTGCAGTTCCTGCTCGGCGTGCTCCTCTACGGAGAGCCGTTCACGCAAGCGCAAGTCATCGGATTCAGCCTTGTCTGGGTGGCGCTCGTCATTTTCAGCATCGAGGGCTTTTTTGCGCACCGCCCGCAACCGGTGGCGACGCCTGAATAACTAAACGCATGTCCCCGGTTCGTATCGTCGTCCTCCTGTGCGCGGCCGAAGTGCTGAGCATGACGACGTTCTCCACGTTTCCCGCGCTGATCCCGCTGCTCCTGCCCGAGTGGCGGCTGGCGAATTCGCAAGCCGGCTTGATCAGCGGCATGTTCTTCGGCGGCTACATGGCGGCCGTTCCGGTGCTGACGAGCCTCACCGACCGCATCGACGCCCGGCGTGTTTACGGATTCGCCTGCGCGCTCGCCGCGCTCGGCAGTCTCGGATTCGCGTTCGCGGCCGACGGCGTGATTTCCGCGAGCCTATGCCAGGCGCTGGTCGGCGCCGGGCTCGCCGGGACCTACATGCCCGGCCTCAAGTTGCTGTCCGATCTGATCGAAGAAGGCCCGCGCCGCAGCCGCTTCGTCGCGTTCTACACCGCCACCTTCGGCATCGGCAACAGCGTGTCGCTCGCGCTCGTCGGACTGGTCGAGCCCGGACTCGGATGGCACGCGGCGTTCATCGCCTCCGCGTTCGGGCCGCTCGCCGCTGCGGCGCTGGTATGGCTGACCTTGCCACCGTCGCGCGTCGTCGCGCATCCCGAGGCGCGCGAGCACCTGCTCGATTTTCGTCCCGTGTTCCGCAACCGCGCCGTCACCGGCTACATTCTCGGCTACGCCGCGCACTGCTACGAGCTGTTCGGCATGCGCGCCTGGAGCGTCGCCTTCCTCACCTTCAGCGCCACCTTGCAGTCGGCGGAGAGCGGCTTCCCCTGGAGCGCGGCGTGGCTCGCCGCGGCCATCAGCCCGCTCGCCATCCCGGCGAGCATCGCCGGCAACGAGATCGCCACGCGCTATCGCCGGCGCAACGTGATTCTCACGATCATGGGATTGTCGGCGTCGATGGCGTGCGTCGTCGGATTTCTCGCGCCATTGCCGTGGTACGTCGTCGTGCTCGGCTACACGATCTATTTGATATTCATGATGGGCGATTCCTCCGCCCTAACGAACGGGGTGATCGCGGAAGCGAGCCCGCACGCGCGCGGCGCCACCATGGCGATGTATTCCTTTCTCGGTTTTGGCGCCGGTCTGATCGCGCCGCTCGTGTTCGGCGTCGTGCTCGATGTCGCCGGCGGCAACACGCGCGTGCTCGCGTGGGGACTTGCGTTCGCAAGCCTCGGCGCCGGCTGCGCGATCGGGCCGGTCGCGCTGCTGGTTTCGAAATATCGCGGGCGGTAAACCCGGGCGGCGTGGCCACCGCCCGGGACCGGGGAAACGCTATTTGGTTTTCGGCGGCGGCTCGGCGGCGGGCGCCTTTTCGATATCGAGCAGCTCGACCTCGAAAATAAGCGTGGCGCCGGGAGGAATCTTCGGTGGACGACCGCTGTCGCCGTAGGCGATATTCGACGGACACACCAGCCGCCCCTTCTCGCCGACTTTCATCAGCTGCAGCCCCTCGGTCCAGCACGGGATCACCTGATTGAGCGGGAACGACACCGGTTCGCCGCGCTGCACCGAGCTGTCGAAGACCGTGCCATCGACCAGCGTTCCGTGGTAGTGAACTTTCACCGTGTCGGTGGCATTCGGCGACGCGCCGGTGCCGGTTTTGATCGGCACGTAAACCAGGCCCGACGCGGTCTTCTTGGCGCCCTTTGCCGACGCCGCCTTGTCCGCATACGCCTTGCCGGTCTTCTTTTCCTTCTCCGCCACGACGGCGAGGCGCGTGCGCTGCAGCTCCTGGATCTTGGGCCCGTACGTCTGGATATCCACCTTGCGGTCCTTGTTGAGCACGCCGTCGCTGAGACCCGCCTTGACCATCTCGAGATCGGCCTCGCTCAGATTGAAGCTCGCGAGCGAGTTGCTGAGCGCGAGGCCTATCGCGTAGAGCGTCTTTTGCTCCTCGGATTTCGGCTCGGCACCGGCCGCGAGGGCGGCCACGGAAACGGCCGACATGACGGCGAATACGATTGATATTGTCCTGCGCATGGAAGTCCTTGACGTTGGCTGGTTGATGGGCGGGAATCGAGTGCGCGCGCAAGCATAAGCGTGCGGCGCCGCATTGTCGAGCCGGGAATTACGGGGTGCGACCGAACGGCGTTACTGGGCGGCGCGCGTATACGGCGCCTGTATCCAGGGCTCGAGCTCGACGGCGGGCAGCGGTTTGCAGAACAAGAAGCCTTGGGCGAGCTTGCAACCCTGCCGCTGCAGGAAGGCGCGCTGTTCCTCCGTTTCGACGCCTTCCGCCACCACGCCGAGCTTGAGGCTGCGCGCCATGGCGATGATCGCCGCGACGATCGGCCCGCTGTCCGGTTCCGCTCCGATTTCGCGCACGAACGAACGATCGATCTTCAGCGTATCGACGGGGAAGCTGCGCAGGTAGTTCAGCGAGGAGTAACCGGTGCCGAAGTCGTCGATCGACAAGTGCACGCCCAGGGTCTTCAGCGCTTCCAGCGTGTCGCGCGTGTGCAGCGCGTCCTGCATGATCATGCTTTCCGTCAGCTCGAGCTCGAGCCGCCCCGGCTCGAGGCGCGCCGCTTTCAAAACATCGCGCACGATGCCGGCGAGGTCGCGGTAGCGGAATTGACGGCTCGACAGGTTAACCGCGACGCGCAACGGCGCGAGCCCCTGGTCCTGCCACGCGCGCACCTGATGGCAGGCCGTTTTCAACACCCAGTCGCCGATCGGAAGAATAAGCCCGCTTTCTTCGGCGACCGGAATGAACCGCGCGGGCGGTATCCATCCGAGCTCGGGGTCGTCCCAGCGCAACAGCGCCTCCACCGCGACCACTTCCTGGGTGTGGCTCACGACCACCGGCTGATAATGCAGCGAAAGGCCGCCTTGCTCCAAGGCGCGGCGCAGCTTCGCTTGCAGCGAGAGCCGATCGTACATGGCGGCATCCATGGTCCGGTCATAGAGGACGTAGTTATTGCGACCGGCTTCCTTCGCCTGGTACATGGCGGCGTCGGCGTTCTTCAGCAGCATTCCCGAGTCGTGGCCGTCGTGCGGATAGATGCTGAGGCCGAGGCTCGCCGTGACGGCGATTTCATGCTGCTCGAGGCGCACCGGCTCCGACACCGCCGCGAGTATGCGCTCCGCGACGTGCGCCGCGTCTTCCGGCTTTTCGAGATCGTACAGCGCCACGATGAATTCATCGCCGCCGAGGCGCGCGACCGTCGCATCGGATTCGCGCGCGCTTCCCCGGGTCTTGCGCACGCAGCCCTGCAATCTACCGGCGATCGCCTGCAACAGACCGTCGCCCAGCGCGTGGCCGAGCGTGTCGTTGATCCGCTTGAAGTGATCGAGATCGAGAAACAGCAGCGCGACCAGCCGTTTGGTGCGCGCCGCGCTCGCGAGCCCCGCGCGCAACTGCTCCTGGAACAATTGCCGATTGGGCAGTTTCGTGAGGTTGTCGTAGTACGCGAGAAAACGTATGCGCTCCTCGGAACGCTTGCGCTCGGTCACATCGCGCACGACGCAAACATAGGCGAGAATCTCGTCGTTGCGCTCGCGCATGACCGAAACGGCGAGGCTTACCGTGACCGACGTTCCGTCGCCGCGCACGAAGTCGACCTCGCGGTTGTTCATCGGCACGCCGTTCTCGAGGGAAACCCACTCGGTGTAGGTGAGCCGGCTGCGAAAGTATTTCGGCACCGGCCTTCCGACGATCTCCTCGCGCGTCGCTCCGATCATCACCAGGAGCGTGTCGTTCGCGACGCGCACGATGCCGTCCTTATCGAGCACGAAAAGCCCGTCGGTCATCGTCTCGATAATTTTCTGGACCGCGAACTCCGGCGTGATGTCCACCAGACGATAAACGCTGGTGACGTACGTCACGAGCCCGATGCTGAACAAGACCGGCAGATAGCCGAACGGATAGACATCGACGCCGAACGCGGGCAGGAAGTCGACGGCACCGATGCTCCCGACCACGAAGGCGATGAAAAGCAGCTTGGCGCGCCGGGAGGCGACGCTGCTCCGGTGCGCGCGCCGGTACGCGCGCCAGTAAAGTATCAGCGCGAAGGTTAAGAGCGAAACGAGGAACGGGATGAAGGTGCTGCTGTACACCGTATAGTGCACATAGTAGCCCCAGCCGTACTCGTAAGGCTCGGCGAAGTATCCGGGAACAACCAGCGCCGCGAGCGCCGATGCGCCGGCGCCGACCCAGGCGGCCCAACGCAACCAGCGCAGCCGCCCCGCCGCCGGAACAACCTTCGAGGTAAAGTGCAAGGTGAGCGCGGGAATGAAAGAAACGCCGACGTGCCCGAGTCTCATCCAGGGGTCGGCCACTTCCCGGCTGATCGCGAGATTGGCGACGCCGAAACCGAGAAACCACGTGCCGATGGCGAGCGTCTGGAACAGATAGAGCACGCCCACGCGCGAGCCGCGCTCGCGCAAGACGATAACGGCGCCCAGCACGAAGGTGATGAACGCGCAAACGAGCTGGGGCGACGCGTACGGGTTATGCACGTAGTACGCCGGGTCCAGCAGGCGGGTAAAAAGATCCACGTTGTTTACTCGGCACCTCTGTAGAGAGGTGATAGCGTCGACCCGTTTCCGCATCCGAGCTTGCCGACCGCGGCGATCGCGACGGCTGGAACGAGTCTGTTATTGTTTTGCGAGCCGCCTTGTCCGTTCGGCGCACCGAAGGCGGCATTCCCCGCACGATAATGGAGCAACTTGCATGCCACTGGGATAAACGGCGGCGCGGCCGGCAAGTACCGGCGGCGACAAAGAATTGCGTGCGCCGTCGTTCCGCGGTGCGGCCGCCCCGTAGCGCGGCGCGTCAGTCGAGTGAAAGAAAACGGCAACCGGGCGCGGCTACCGCTTGGACACGAAGGGATTGCCTTTGATGTAAAAACGCAGTAGGCGCTTCGCCCAGTGGCCGGCGTAATCGACGCCGACGCGCGGCCGTTTGACGATGGTCAGCGGTTCATGCGGCGGCGCGTCCGCGATGTAAAAATCGCGGCTGAGGAGATCGTGCCCGTTCAAGCGCTTGTCGATGCGCATCGCCCGGCACAACAACCCCGGGCCGCGCGTGTGCTCATCGATGTTCTTCACCGGCTCGAGAGCGCGCAGCAGCACGGCGGAGGCCTGGCCTTCGCGCTGCGTCACGACGTTCATGCACCAGTACATCCCGTAGATGAGATAAACGTACGCGTGCCCCGGCGGCCCGAACATCACCTGCGTACGCGGCGTCAGCCCCTTCGCCGAATGCGCCGCCAGATCATGCGGCCCGAGATAAGCTTCGACTTCGACGATCCGCCCGATGCGCGCGGCGCCGCCGCACACGTGCACCAGATGTTTTCCGAGCAAGTCCCGGGCGACCGCGATCGTATCCCGGTCATAAAACGCACGCGGCAGTTTTCGCACGGTGATCCCCCTGCAAAGGCAAGACGCGAGCCGCGTACTTTTATGTGAACCCGCGGCCGCGGGATTTTATCCGCGGCGCGTGAAATGGGACAGCAGCGCCTGGGCGCCGTGGGACGCTAGAGACGGTTGTGTATGGCGGTGGCGGCGATCGCGGCCTGGCCCATCGCCACGCTGATTTGATTGAGCGCCGCGACGACGTCCCCTATCGCGTACAGGCCGGCAACGTTCGTCTGTTGGTGGGCGTCGACGAGGATGGCGCTCGCGTCGTCGACGGCGCCGCCGAGGCGCCGGGCGAGCTCGGAACGATTCACGGCGCCGAGCGCCGAATAGAGCGCATCGAATTCGAGCGTGCGGCCGTCGCCCAACTCAATCGATACGATTCGTTGTTCGTCCGCGTGCATACCCGCGATCGCGGTTTCGACGATCGGGATGCGAAGCTCGGCGAGTTGCGCCTGCTGCGCAACCGTAAGATCGGCGGGTCGTCCCAACGTGACTATCGGGACGCGGCGCGTGTAGTGGCGCAGGAACCGCGCTTCGCGAAACACGTGCGCTCCGGTACCGATGATCACCACGGCCTGATCGATCACCTCGTAGGCGTCGCAGATCGGACAATGACGGATCAGCCCGCGGTGCACGGCGTCCTCGATATTCGGCAGCCGCGGCTCGATGTCGACGGCGCCGGTGGCGAGCAGCACATGGCGCGCATGCACGTTTTGTCCGTTCGCCATCGCTTCAAAAAGACCGTCGGGCAGGCGCACGACCGTCTCGACCTCCGCGCGGATCAGCGGCACACAATAACGCTCGACCTGCGCATGCAACCGCGCCAACAGCTCCTCGCCCGAAATACCGTCCGGATACCCCGGGCAATTGTGCGAACGCGGTATGAGCGCGGCGCGACTCCTGCCGCTGTCGATCATCAACACGTTTCGACGGAAGCGCGCGAGGTAAGTGGCGGCCGTGAGGCCGGCCGGGCCCGCGCCGACAATGAGGCAATCGAACACGGTAGGCTTCGGTATGATGGCTCCTCCCGCCGTAAATCGTGTTGTCCACCACGTGAGACCGGCCGACGGCCCGCGCGTTTCCAACGCAAAGAGCGAACAAAAACAGGGTTAAACCACGCGCCATCGCGACCGATTTTCCGCGCTGATCGCCTTGCCCCGGTAGAATAGGAGCCCGGGCACGATGGGATCTCTCATGAGCCGGCATTCGGACCCCGATTCCACCTTCGACGCTCCACGCGCGGCCGTCGAAACCGTCATCGTTCCGCGCGCACGCGACCTCGGCGGCTTTGAGGTGCGCCGCGCGCTCCCGTCCGCGCGCCGGCAGATGGTCGGCCCGTTCATTTTTCTGGATCAAATGGGCCCGGCGGTGTTCGCCGCCGGCCGGGGCCTCGATGTTCGTCCCCACCCGCATATCAACCTCGCCACGGTGACGTATCTGTTCGAGGGCGAGATCCTGCATCGCGACAGTCTCGGCACCGCACAACCGATCCGCCCCGGCGAGGTGAACTGGATGACCGCCGGTCGCGGCATCGTGCATTCGGAGCGCACCGCCGCCGACGTGCGGGCGCGCGGCGGTGGAATTTCCGGCCTGCAAACCTGGGTGGCGCTGCCCGCCGCCGCGGAAGAAACGGAACCGGCGTTCGCGCATCACGGCGCGGACGAATTGCCGGTTATAAAGGATACCGACAAGACCGTGCGCCTCATTGCGGGCGCGCTCTACGGACAAACATCGCCGGTACGAACGTTCGGCGGCATTTTTTACGCACACGCCGACCTGGCAGCCGGCGCTTCGCTGCCTCTCGATGCCGACCACGAGGAGCGCGCGGTTTACACCGTAACCGGCGCCATCGACGTCGGGGGTCAGCGCTTCGAGGCGGGCCGGCTGCTCGTCTTCCGGCCGGGCGATCGCGTTACTCTCAAAGCCGCGGACGCGGCGCGTTTCATGCTCCTCGGCGGCGCGACGATGGATGGGCCGCGCTACATCTGGTGGAATTTCGTGTCCTCGCGCAAGGAACGCATCGAGCAGGCGAGCGCCGATTGGGAAGCGCGGCGGTTTCCTGCGGTACCCGGCGACGACAAAGAGTTTATCCCGCTGCCCGAACGGCCGGGCGTCGCGTTGTATCCGTGATCGATCGTCGCCGGTTGCGCGTTTCCGCCTAACGATTTCATCGACGCCTGGCTCCCGGCCGTCCGTCAAGTATCGAGTCGGCGGCGGCGAGCCGATATACTCGCCGGCCCGCGTTTCACGGCTCGAATAAAAAGTAGTGTCGATTTCCCTCAACCCGCCGCAGATCGAAGCGGTCCGTTACGTCGACGGGCCGCTTCTCGTTTTAGCCGGCGCCGGCAGCGGCAAGACCCGCGTGATCACGCACAAAATCGCGCACCTGATCACCAAATGCGGCTACGCCGCGAAGCACGTGGCGGCCATAACCTTCACCAACAAGGCCGCGCGCGAGATGCAGGAGCGCGTCACGGCAATGGCCAGGGACAAGAAGGCGATTCAGGATCTCACGATCTCCACGTTTCACGCGCTCGGCGTGAAGATCCTGCGCGCCGAGGCCGCCCACTTGGGGCTGAAGCCGCGCTTCTCGATCCTGGACGCGGACGACGCCTTCACCCTCCTCTCCCAGATCATCGGCTCGGTCGACAAACAAGCCGTGCGGCGCGCGCAGTGGCAGATTTCCGCGTGGAAAAACGCGCTGGTCTCGCCCGAACAGGCGGTGAGTCTCGCCGCCGACGAGCGGCAAATGGCGGCCGCACGCGCCTACGGCAACTACGACCTCACGCTGCGCGCTTACCAGGCGGTCGATTTCGACGACCTCATTCTGCTGCCCGTCCGGTTGTTTTCCGATGATGCTAAAACGCTGGCGCGCTGGCAGGACAAACTCCGGTATTTTCTGGTCGACGAGTACCAGGACACGAACGGCGCGCAGTACCGGCTGCTGCGGCTGCTGAGCGCAGACGCCGGCCGTTTTACCGCGGTCGGCGACGACGATCAGGCGATTTATGCCTGGCGCGGCGCCAACGTCGAAAACCTGGCGATGCTGCAAACGGACTATCCGCGGCTCAAGGTCATCAAGCTCGAGCAGAACTACCGCTCGACCGTGCGCATTCTCAGAGCGGCGAACACGCTGATCGCCAACAACCCCAAGCTTTTTGAAAAGCGCCTGTGGTCAGACCTCGGCACGGGCGAGATCGCCCAGGTAACGCCGATGCGAGACGAGGAGCACGAGGCGGAGAGCGTGGTGATGCGTCTCGTGGCGCACAAGCTTCATAACAACGCGCGCTTCTCGGACTACGCCATTCTCTACCGCGGCAACCACCAGGCGCGCGTGTTCGAGCAGCATTTACGCAATCAGCGTATCCCGTATCGGCT
Source organism: Acidiferrobacteraceae bacterium (assembly GCA_021323795.1). Lineage (GTDB taxonomy): Bacteria > Pseudomonadota > Gammaproteobacteria > Acidiferrobacterales > Sulfurifustaceae > JACQFZ01. Next base: position 10,257 of record JAJPKH010000291.1, read on the forward strand.
CTCGGGCGGACAGTCGTTTTTCGATCGCGTCGAGATCAAGGACATCTCCGCGTATCTGCGTCTCATCGCCAACGTCGACGACGACCCCGCCTTCATACGTGCCGTGACGACGCCGCGGCGCGGCATCGGGCCGCAGACGCTCGAAACACTCGGCACTTACGCGGGTGAGCGCAACGTCAGCATGTTCGAGGCGGCTTATGAGATGGGTCTGAGCGAACGGCTTAAAGCGGCGCCGCTCGCCGCACTGCGGACCTTTTGCGACTTCATCAACCGCATGGCCGAGCGGGCGGACGGCGAGCCGGCGGGGGCAGTGCTCGGCGATTTGCTGAAAGCCGTCGACTATCAACCGTATCTGTCGGACAGCCTGGAACCGCGCGACGCGGAGAAACGCTGGGAGAACGTCCAGCGCTTCGCCGGTTGGCTCTCCGACAGAGCCACGGCGGAAGACAAGACGCTGCTCGAGCTGACGCAGACGCTCGCGCTCATGAATATGCTCGAAGGCCGCGAGGACGCTAGCGACGCGGTGAGTCTCAGCACCATCCATGCCGCCAAAGGTCTAGAGTTTCCCTGCGTATTTCTCGTCGGCGCCGAAGAGAACGTCCTGCCGCATCGAGAATCCGTCGACGCCGGCAAGATCGACGAGGAACGGCGGCTCATGTACGTCGCCATCACGCGCGCCAAGCAGCAGTTGTTCGTGAGCCACTGCTTAAAACGCCGGCGCGGGAAGGAGTGGGAAACGTGCGAGCCGAGCCGCTTTATCGCCGAGATGGGCGCGGACAATGTGCAAGTGAGCGGCGAGAAGCGCGATCCGGCCGCGAGCCACGCCGCCGGCACGGCGAATCTCGCGGCATTGAAAGCGCTGCTCTCGACGAAACAACAAGACCGGTGATGAATTAGAGGCCAGCGCGAACAACCTCAGTTTTTGTGCCGCCTAGGGGAAACACCAAGAGAAAATTTTGGCGCTTCATCTAAGATAACCCTTCGATTTGTTAGTATCCGCGCGGTAGCACGCCGAGCAGCGGGAGCCGGGGATGGCATCAGGATGGCTGCATGAAGGGTTGCGCGGCATTAAACCGTTGCGCTACGCGGTACGCCGCGCGCGGCGCACGACGGAGGCATACCGTGTCCGCGCCTGGACGCTGCGCGGAGCGGGGCGCGCCGCCGACCTGCCGCTCCATCTCGGCTACGCCGGACAGCTCGAAAGCAAGAACTACCTCGCACACCTCGCGTTCCGCGACGCGCCCCACGAACAGGACCATGGAATGCGCTGGACGCATCGGGTGCTGCACGGTCGGGCGCCCCATCTCGCGAACGCCGACCTGCACGTCGTCGACGTCGCGCGCTCGGTCTACCGGCAATTCCGCCGAACCGAAGAATCGATACCCGAACAACGCCTGTTCTGCCTGCCGTGCTGGGTGCAAGGCGAGATCGCCTTGTCCGAAACGGCGGTTGCACCGGACGCCGAGACGGTGCGTAGCGACGTACGCCTGATCAAGAGAAACGCGCTCGAGTATCGGGTGGTCCGCGAACCGGCCCTTTTCGATTGGTTCTATCGGTCCATGTATCTGCCGTACATGGCGGCGGTCTACCCGGGACGCGCCTTACTGATGTCGTATGACGATATGCGCGAACAGCGCGCGCGCTCGGAGCTCCTGCTGATTCGCAAAAACGGTGCGGACGTAGCCGGCCAGATTCTCGTGCACGGGAGCGGCGGCGAAGCGCACGCATGGTCCCTCGGCGTGTTGAACGGAGATCAGTCCCTGGTGAAGGCCGGGGTGTTGGCCGCGCTCTATTACTTCGCGCCCCGTTATCTCGCGTCACAAGGATATCGCGCGCTCGACATCGGGCTGTCGCGCCCCTTCCTGAACGACGGCGTCCTGCAATACAAGAAGAAGTGGGGCCAGCGCATCGTCGCCGGGCACGCGAACCTGTTTGTCCTAAAGTTCGCGCGTGGCTCGGCCGCCGCCTACGCGTTTCTGCGCGGTAATCCGTTCATCCATCTCTCGCGCGGGTGGTTGCACGGCGCGGTCTTTCTGGCCGCGCACGAGGCCAACGACGCTCGCGCCATCGATCGCTTGCAGAAGCGCTACGCCATGCCCGGCATTTCATCGCTGCGCTTCTTCGCCCCGGACGAACGCGGAGACATGCGGCTCGTCGAGGAACGGCGTGGGTCGTGCGATGTTTAACGCATCGCACGCACCCGACTTTGCGCTCCGGCGCGCGTCGATCAAGGCGATCGCCGGGGCTCTTTGTCTGCTCGGCTTCGGAAGAAATAGCGTCGGGGCGGCGCCGATTGGCAGCGGCGACGCGCGGCTTCGCGCGCCGATCGCCGCACTATTTCGCGACGAAGCCGCGGCGTGCGCCGTGGGACGGCGCTGTCTCGCCGGGCTTGCCGTCGGCGAATACGGCGCGCTCGAACGGACGAGGGTGCTTCTCGCCCCGATCACCGGCGGCGCGCAATTTCGGGAACGGCTGGCGCGGCAACGGCGCCGGGAGTTCGCGCGCGGCGACACGGCAATCGTGAATGGTTGGGTACTTGCGCGCTCGGAGACGGATCTGTGCGTCGCCCTCGCGCTGCTGCCGCGCGACTGATGCTCGATGATCATCGACTTCCGCCAAGCCGACCGGAAGGAAATCGATGCAACGCTCTGCATCGTCGGCGCCGGCGCCGCCGGCATCACCCTCGGTCGCGCGCTCGCCGGCAGCGGCATCCCGGTTTGCATCCTGGAGAGCGGCGGCCTCGAGTACGACGAACGCATCCAGGAACTTTACGACGGCAAGGACGCGGGCTTTCACGATATCTATGATCTGAAAAATTCGCGCCTGCGTTACTTCGGCGGCTCGACCAATCACTGGGTGGGTCATTGCGCGCCTGCGACCGACCTCGACTTCGCGCCGCGTCCGTGGGTGCCCTACAGCGGCTGGCCGTTGACTAAAGCGGAGCTCGATCCGTATTACGAAGCGGCGCAGCACCTGCTCGAAATCGGCGCCTACCGTTACGCGCTGAGCGACTTTCCCGACCGCTATGCGAAAATCCCGCCGTTCGATCCGAATAAAATCGTCACGCGCGTCTGGCGGCTGAGCCCGCCGACGCGCTTCGGCGCGAAATACCGCGACGACCTGGCGCGCGCGGACAACGTGCGGGTTTATCTGCACGCGAACGTCGTCGATTTCGATACCGACGCCGACGCCAAGCGGGTGACCGCCGCGCGGCTGCACACGCTCGACGGCGAACGCGCGCGCGTGCGCGCGAAATATTTCGTGCTCGCCTGCGGCGGCATCGAGAATGCGCGCCTGCTGCTGCTGTCGAATCGCCACGCGCCGCGCGGCTTGGGGAACGCGCACGACGTCGTCGGGCGCTATTACATCGATCAACTGCGCGTCGAGAACGCCGCCGTCGCCGCGGTGGACAATGAGCAACCGTTGGCGATGCTGGAGGGCGACTTCCATCGAGACGGCGTGCGCTTCTCGAGCCTGCTGTGCCCCTCCGAGCAAGCGCAGCGAGAGCGGCAGACGCTCAACTGGGCGGTCGAAGTATCCCGCCTTACCGACATGCATCCGTGGGCGGTCGCGCTGCGCAACGTCCGCGATGCCTGGCGCGAGGGCAAATGGCCGGATGATTTCGGTAAACAGGTGTGGGCGGTCATTTCCGATCTGGACGGCGTGGCGACGGGAATGTATCGGCGTTTACAGCCCTGGCCGCTCAGCCTGCTCGCGCGCTGCGAGGTCGCGCCCGATCCTGAAAACCGCGTGGTGCTGAGCGGCGAGCGCGACGCGCTCGGTCAAAACAAGATCGAGCGCCGCTGGCGGCTCGGCCCGCGGGAGAAACACACGATTCGCACCGCCACGCGCATTATCGGGGAGGAGCTCGGCCGCCTCGGCCTCGGCCGGGTCAAGCTCGCCGACTGGCTGCTCGCGGACGACAACCGCTGGCCCGCGGACGTCATCGCCGGCCCGCATCACAGCGGCACCACGCGCATGGCCTCGGACCCGCGGCGGGGCGTCGTCGACGCCACGTGTCGCGTGCACGGCGTCGAGAATCTCTACGTCGCCGGCAGTTCCGTGTTCCCGGCCGGCGGCTATACCCATCCGACGCTCACCGTGGTGGCGCTCGCGCTTCGCCTGGCCGATCACCTCCGGCACCGGCTCGAAGAGCCGATCACGATTAAAACCCCGCTACGAAGCCCGACAAGCTCGGCCGGCGTTTCGTAAAACCCGCGCTTCCGTCGTGCGAACGGTGCGTAACCGGTCGCCTACAGTATCTCGCCGACGCGAACCGAACCGCCCCATGGCACTATTTCCGGATACCGAGGTGCGTCACCGTGAATAAATATCTTGCAGGCGCCGCCGCCGGCGCGGTCGCGACGATTTTCCATACCGCCGTCATGTGGGCGCTGCATCCGCGGCTGTCGCGGGCGCGGCAACGCCCGCTTCCGCCGGTCGAGATCACGTCCAAAACCGCACGGCGCGCGCATCTTCAAGGCGCGCAAGCCCGTCCCGGACTGGTCGCGGCGACGTCCGTTGCGCACGTCGGGTTCGGCGCGCTCGCCGGTACGCTCTACCCGCCGCTCGCCGACCGCGCGCGCTTTCCTCCCGCGGCCCTCGGCGTCGTCTTCGGCGTCGGCGTCTGGGCGGCGAGCTATCTCGGCTGGATACCGGCGCTGCGCTTGCTACCGCCGGCCACCCGCCAACCCGCGCAACGAAACATCATGATGATCCTCGCGCACGTTGCCTGGGGCGCCGCGCTCGGCCTTTCCTACGATGCGCTGGGCAAACAAAACCGCGGCCCGGCCAAGCGCGCGTAGTTTTCTCAAGCCCGGCACAGCGGGAGCTTGCAACGGCGGCTGAATTCCTGCCACTCTGATGCAAATGGCCGCGACCAACCGGCAAACGACACCAGCCATTCGCTTCCGCCTCGCGGTCCCGCACGATGTACCACGCGTTGCCGACCTCGTGAATTCGGCGTACCGCGGCGCAACCAGCCGGGCCGGCTGGACCACCGAAGCGGATTTTTTGGGCGGCCAGCGCACGGATGCGGCGGCGGTGGCGGAAATTATCGCGAGCCCGGCGCAACGGATGCTGGTCGGCGAGCGCGACGGAATCCTGATCGGTTGCGCGTGCCTGGAAAAGGTGAACGCGCAAACCTGCCACTTCGGCATGTTCGCGATACGGCCCGAGCTCCAATCGCGAGGCATCGGCAAATATTTCCTCGCGGAAGCGGAACGGGTCGCGCGCGCGGACCTCGGCTGTACGGTGATGCGCATGCTGGTCATTACGCTGCGCCACGAATTGATCGCCTGGTACGAGCGCCGCGGCTATCGCAGAACCGGGGAGCGGGAACCGTTCCCGTACGGTAACGAACGCTTCGGACTGCCGCTGCGCGACGATCTCGAATTCGAAGTGCTGGTGAAGACGCTATGAACATCGCTTTGCCGGGCCGTGCAGGGAACCGTCGCCGGCGCGAGGCGCTGCTCGTGCTCGTCCCCGTGCTTGCGCTGATCGGCATGCTGTCGCTCGAACCGATCGCGCAGAGCGAGCGCTACCACGACTTCGCCGACACGCGCACGCTGCTCGGCGTCCCGAACTTCGCCAACGTCGTGTCCAACCTGCCTTTTCTCGTCGTCGGGATCGCCGGCTTGATGCTATGCCTCCGCGCACGAAAAGCGGGCGCACGGTCTTCCTGGGCGACATTCTTTGCCGGCGTGGCGTTGGTGTCCATCGGCTCGGGCTACTACCACGCCGCGCCGAGCAGCGCCGCACTGATCTGGGACCGGCTGCCGATGACGGCCGCCTTCATGGCGCTCTTAGTAGCCTTGCTGAGCGAGCATGTCGCGGAATCGCTCGAGCGCTATTTGCTTTTGCCGGCGCTCGCGGCCGGAATAGCGAGCATCGGCTGGTGGCACTACGCGGACGATCTGCGCTTTTATATCTGGGTGCAGTCCGCGCCGCTCCTGGTCATCCCGCTGGTGATATTTTTGTTTCCGCCCGCCTATACCCGTCGCGTGTATTTACTCTACGGCCTCGGATTCTACTTGCTCGCCAAAGCGGCGGAACTCTACGACCGGGAGCTGTACGCGCTCACGCATAATCTCGTCAGCGGACACTCCATCAAACATTTGCTCGCCTGCGCGAGCGCCTTTTGGGTTTATCTGATGCTCCGGCGGCGCACGCCGCTCGCCCGTTCGTCTCACTCCGCGATGCGATATTCTTGACCGCCGCCGACGCGCGGTTTAGCGTGCGCGGCTCGTGTCATTGCCAATCGAACGCGGAGGCGAAATGAGTGCGGAAAAGTTGACGATCAAAAAAGCCCTCAACCTGGAAGTCGCGAAACAAATCGCGGCCGCGGCGGAGACGGAAGCAAGAAAAAACGGCTGGAATGTCGTGATCGCGGTGGTCGATGACGGCGGCCATCTCATCTACCTGCAACGCATGGACGACACCCAGTACGCCAGCGTGGAAGTAGCCCCGCAAAAAGCCCGGACCGCGATCGGATTCAAGCGCCCCAGCAAGGCTTTTGAAGACGCCGTGGCGAGCGGCCGCAACGCGGTGTTGGGTCTGCCGATCATCCCCTTGGAAGGCGGCCTGCCTCTCGTCGTCGACGGCAAAATGATCGGCGCGATCGGGGTGAGCGGCGTGACGTCGCAGCAAGACGGCGTCGTCGCGCAGGCCGGCGTCGACGCGCTCGCGAGAATCCTGGCGTAGCGATTCTGTCGCTCTATTCACCGCTCATTCACCGGCGGCTGCTACCGCTGCTCGACGGGCATAAACTGACAATTTACTCTGACCGTCGTTCGCCCGCTTACACCAACGAGACATGGAAGGTCGATCAGGAACAGACCGCCGAAGGATCGGCTCCCACCGGGATCGCCGGAACCGCCCGTGTGTTCGCCTCTTCGCCGCCATCGCGGCCCTGCTCTGCGTCGCCGCTGCGAGCGTCGCCTCCGCGGTTACGCTCACCGAAGTGCAGGCGTTCGGCTCCAACCCGGGCGCTCTGCGCATGTTCAAGTACGTGCCGCCCTCGCTGCCGGCTTCCGCGCCCCTGGTCGTCGCGTTGCACGGCTGCACCCAACGGGCGAGCGACTATGGCGACGAAACCGGCTGGACGGATTTGGCGCGCCGCCTGCAATTCGCGCTTCTCCTGCCGGAGCAATCCGGACAACGCGCGCGAGCTGATGGAACAGTGGACGACCGTCCACGACATCGATCAAGTTCCCGATGTCGAGGACCACGTCAAAGGTTTTCCGCACCGCGTGTATCGCGACGCGAACGGAAACGCGCGGGTCGAAACATATGCGATTACCGGGATGGACCACGGCGTGCCGATCGACCCCGGTTCCGGCGCCGAGCAATGCGGTCGCCCGGGCGCGCACGCGTTCGCGGTCGGCGTCTGCGCGAGCTACTACATCGCCAGGTTCTGGGGCCTGGCGCCATAAGACACCACCTCCCGTCGCCGATCTGACAGCGCGCGACGCCACGGTTCGGCTATCGCACAAAGACCTACGCCCTTTACCTTTGCGCCGCTTCCGGTCGATACTGTCGCGGTCTGGGAGTCAACTGCGATTATAAGGAGCAATAATGTTCGCGCGCCTCGTTACCTTCGCCATCGTCGTAGTGCTTGCCGGTCCCGCTCTCGCCGCTCCCGAATCCTACACCGTGGACCCGCGACACAGTTTTCCGAGCTTCGAAATAAATCATTACGGCTTTTCGACCTACCGCGGTCGCTTCAACAAAATGACCGGCCACATCAACTTGGACCGGGAGGCGAAAAAGGTGGCCGCGGACATCGTCATCGACGCAAATACGATCGATACCGGACTCGACGAGCTCGAAGCGCGCCTGCGCAAGCCTGACTACTTCGACACCGCGAAGTACCCGACGATCACGTTCAAAGCGGCGAACGGCCGCTTCGAAGGAGACGTGCTAAAGACGCTCGACGGCGAGCTGACGATCCGGGGACAGACCAAGCCCGTCACGCTCAACCTCACCCACTTCGCCTGCGGCCCGCGCCCGGTGACGAAGCGGCCCCAATGCGGCGCCGACGCGGTCGCGACCATCAAGCGTTCGGACTTCGGCATGACGCGCAGTCTCCCGGAGGTCGGCGACGAGGTGAAGCTGCTGATCCAGGTCGAGGCGTTCAAGGACTGAGGCGATTACGACGGCAAGGCAACCGCAGGCCGCCCATGGGCGGCGTCTTTCTTCGCGCTACCGGTGCGCGACCTTTTTCGATAGGTCGAGATTGCCGGTCTCGGAAAGACCGAGCATGAGGTTCATGTTCTGCACCGCCGCGCCGGACGCTCCCTTGCCGAGATTGTCATACACCGCGGCCAGCACCGCCTGCCGGTATTTGTCGTTGGCGAAAACGTACAGGTTCACGTTGTTGCTGCCGTTCAAAATCTCCGGCTCGAGGGTATCGACGGCGTCGAGCTCTTGCTTCGGCACGACTCGTACATAGGTCGAGTCGCGATAATAAGCGGCCAACGCGGCGTGCAAATCGCCGCCGGTAACCGGTTTGCCGAGCGTCCACAGCTGCAGCGGAATCTGCAACACGATGCCTTGGCGATACCTGCCGTAGCTCGGCGTGAAAATCGGACGATGGCCGAGCCCGCTGTGCACGCGCATCTCCTCGACGTGCTTGTGTTCCAGCTTCAGCCCGTACGCGGTATAGGGCGTCTGCTTGGGATTGCTTTTGCTCTCGAATGCTTCGATGAGGCTCTTGCCGCCGCCGGTGTAGCCGGAAACCGCCTGCACGCTGACGGGGTAGTCCTGCGCGAGTAAACCCCGCTGCAGCAACGGCCGGAGCAGCAGAATCACGCCGGTCGGATAACAGCCGGGGTTCGTCACCCAACGCGCCTCGGCGATGCGGCGCGGCTGCTCGGCGGACATTTCGGCGAGCCCGTACACCCACTCCGGCTTCACGCGATGCGCGGAGCTCGCGTCGAGCACGCGCACGCGCGGATGGCGCACGAGCGCCACGGCTTCGCGCGCCGCGTCGTCGGGCAGGCAGAGGATCGCCAAGTCGCATTGATTCAGCGCTTCGGCGCGCTTGCCGCTGTCCTTGCGATCCGCGTCGCTCAAGCGGATGAAGTCGAGGTCGGCGCGTCCCTCCAGCCGGGTTTTGATTTGCAGACCGGTCGTGCCGGCCTCGCCGTCGATGAATATTTTCGGTTTCATTCACAACGACCAAGCAAGTGCATCTATTGATATGTTACGCGAAAACTGGACGGCCGCCTAAGCCGGGGAACGGCGCGGCTGCCGTGCAGCACGCCTCGGGCGCAAACGCGAGGCGCGTCTGAAAAAGAAAAAGGAGGTCGAAGACCTCCTCTTTCTTTCAGCGGACGAACTTAGTGGCGGGTCTGGCGGTCGTGCTTCTCCTTGTAGACCCGCCGGCTCTGTTTGTTTTCGCCGTGCTGAATGTGCCGCTGCTCGTGCGCACCGACATGGCCATCGGCGCCCGCCCGGCCCTC
>JAJPKH010000245.1 GCA_021323795.1 Acidiferrobacteraceae bacterium
GCCGCCGCCGTTGCCGCGTGGGTGATTTACAAGACCGTCTTGAGCACCGGCGACTTGTTCGCCATGACTATCTCGTTCTTGTCGGCCATGCTGGCGCTGCTGTTCCTCCTGTTCGGGGCTGGAACGAGTTCGAACCACGCTCGCCCTTCCGTGCTCGATTTTATCCTCGTCGGCATTTCGATCGCGGCCGGCATTTATTTCAGCACCAACAGCGAATCGATTATCAGCCGGATCAGCCTGCTCGATCCGCTCAGCACGTACGATATTGTTTTCGGTACCGCCTTATTCGTGCTGACCATCGAGGCCACTCGTCGCGCGATCGGACCGTCGTTGACCGTGATCGTGCTGTTGTTCGTGGCGTACAACCTGCTCGGCAATTTTCTCCCCGGCGCGCTCGGTCACGGCGGCATAGATTACGAGCATTTTCTGGATCTCATGGTGTTCACCACCGACGGCATCTTCGGCGTGCCACTGCGCGTCGCCGCTACGTACGTATTTCTGTTCGTGCTGTTCGGGACCTTTCTGACGCGCTGCGGCGGGGGCGAGTTCTTTTTCAACCTCGCCGCCGCGTTGACCGGACGCAAGGTGGGCGGCCCGGCGAAAGTTGCCGTCATCTCCTCCGGGCTCTACGGCACCATCTCCGGCAGCCCGACGTCGGATGTCGTCGTCACCGGCTCCATCACGATCCCGATGATGCAGCGCCTCGGTTACCCGGCGGTGCTAGCGGCGGGGGTCGAGATCACCGCGTCGACCGGAGGAAGCCTGCTGCCCCCGGTAATGGGCTCGGCGGCGTTTATCATGGCCGAATACACCGGCATTCCGTATCGCGACATCGCGATCGCCGCCGTCATCCCCGCCCTCCTCTACTATCTCGGGGGATACACGCAGGTGCATCTGCGCTCGCTGCGGCTGGGAATGCTCGGCATGGCGGAGAAGGACATCCCGAAACTCGGTCCGACGCTGCGCCAAGGCACGCCCTTCTACGTGCCGCTGGCCGTGCTGGTGACGGCGCTCCTCATGGGCTACTCGCCCAGTTATGTCGCGGTCTACGCCACGTTGAGCGTGATCGCGCTGTCGTTCTTCAACAAGAAAACGCGCATGGATCTGAAGGACTACTATTCCATCCTCGCGGAGACGACGCTGCTCACCGTGTCGGTGACCGCCGCGTGCGCCGCCGCCGGCCTGGTGATCGGCGGGCTGACCATGACCGGTCTCGCCACCAAGTTTTCGTTCCTGGTAAGTTTGATCACCGGGTCGAGCCTGTTTCTCTCGCTGCTGATCGGAGGCGCATTCACGATACTGCTCGGCATGGGCATGCCGACGCCGAGCGTCTATATTCTGGCGGCGGTGTTGATCGGCCCGATGCTGATAAATCTAGGACTTCCGGTCCTGACGGCGCACATGTTTCTCCTGTATTACGCCTGCATGTCGGCTATCACCCCGCCGGTCGCGGTCGCCGCCTTCGCCGCCTCGGCCATCGCGCGCGCCAACCCGCTCGATATTGCGGTAGCCGCGTGCCGCTTGTCGGTCGTGACCTTCCTCGTGCCGTTCGCCTTCGTATACAGCCAGGGAATCGTGTTGCTCGGCTCGCCGTTCAATATCCTGCTTGATACCACCTCGGCGATTGTCGGTGCGATACTGCTGGCAGCCGCGGTCGAAGGATACCTCAAGGGTCAGATCGCCTGGTGGGGCCGATGCTTGCTCGCCGCCGCGGGATTGTTCCTGTTCGTGCCTCGGTTGAGTTGGGCCGCGATACCCGCCGGAATAGCCATAGCCGCCGTCGTGTTTTTCCTCTCCCCCGGGCTTCGATCGGTCAACCCCGGCCTAATGACGCCAACCGCGGGTCGCACCCGACCGAAAACGGCCAAAGAATAGAGCGCCCCCTATATCAACGATCGCCGTCCAGTTGGCTGTGGTCGCATCGGCCTTGCGACGTAAGAAGGCACCGCATGCGTCCCGTGCGCCCTCGCTTACGATCGACCCGGTGAGTCCGTCGGATGTAGCGGGCGCGTAACCGTCGATTAGCCTTTACTTGCCGGGGATTAGGGTCTTAGATATCGTTTCTAATCCAAAGCAACTGATAACACTGCATCGTCTGGACATATTTACCGGGGCGGGGATGCGCTAGATTAGCCCTGATTTGGGCATACTATAGAAGTTCAGGGGGGAGACAGCGATGGAACCGCGACGCCTCAAGGGCATCTTTCTCGCGCAGTCGTTTCAAGATCTCAGGAAGGGAGTGGAAGCCAATCTTCGGCAAATGGGATTCCGCTACTTCATGTACCACGGCCGCTTTCCCCATACGCGCGCCGGCGACAATGATATTTACTTCGACAACTGCCCTGAGAGTTGGGGCGCGTACTATCGCGCGCGCAGCGCCGATGGAAACGGCGCGCTGCTTGACCTGCTCGGCGCGCAGGAAGTAAGCCCGTTGATGTGGCGGCAGCTTGCTTTGCGGGTGCCGGCGCTGTTCGCCGAGGCGCGCAAATTCGGCTTGGTGACGGGCTCCACGCATCCGGTGCACGGCCCCGGGGGACAATGGAGCTCGATGAGTTTCATCAAGGACCATGGCGGTACGCACGCCGAAATGAAAATTCGAACGGAGCTGGCGCGCTGTCAATTAATCGCCGGCTACGTACACGATGCGGTGGTGCGGATCATCACGCAACGACTCGATACCACGATCCCCCTTTTGGCGCCGCGCCCGGCGCGCCGCCGCCTCAACGAACGCGAATGTCAGGTGCTGATGTGGGCCGCGGCGGGAAAGACAACCGCCGGGATCGCCGACATGCTGTCGATTTCGGAACGGACCGTGGTTTTTCATTTGTCCAACGCGCGCCGTAAACTCGGCGCCGCCAATTCGCGCCACGCAATCAGCAAGGCGATCGCGCTCGGGTTAATCCAGGTACCCGAGGGAGATATGCGTTCAGGAATGAACGGCGGCGAGGCTCGACTGCGCGGATCGAGCGGACCATTGCTTAAAGTTCGCGAGGGCACGTCTTCCGAAGAGGTGTAGCGCGCGCCGGCGCCGACTACATCGTCAAAGTACTTTCAGCACCGTCACGCGTTTATTGGTGTCCGAGGCGCTTCAGGTACGCCAGGAGATCCCGCAGCTCCGACGGCGAGAGCACCCAGCGAGGCATCGAGGCGTCGAGCTGGTGTCCTGACGAGTCGACGCCTTGCGTGATGGCGCGAGCGAGAGTGGCGTCCGTATAAGGATCGCGCTCCCTGAACCACGGCGGAGAGGCCGGCAACGGCCGTGTCAGCGTGACGTGCGTGATGTCGGCGATAACGATATCGTCCGCACGCCCGCCCTTGCCGTCCGGTCCATGGCAAGTCGCGCAGAACACTCCCTTCGCCGGCAACAAGCCGTCCCCCGCACCCAGCAGCCGGTACGACACCGGTTGATCCGAAGCGCCGCGGCCCGTCATATAAATAATTTTTCCTCGAATTTCGGCGGGTGACAGCTCGGCCGGCCGAGCGGCCGGATCGAAACGCGTCGCGCACGACGTAAGGACGCCGGCCAAAATCGCGGCTCCGCAGAAGAACGCAGACCGAAGCATCAGCGCAAAATACCACACGGCGTCGCGCGGCCGAGGGGAGATTCTCCCGGCCGCGCTCCGCGTAACGCTCAATCAGGCCTTTGCGGCCTTGGGCCAGTCGGCAAACAGGATGCACTCCTTCACCCATTCCGGCTCCGCCAGTGCAGGCACCATTCCCCACACTGTATTCGGCTCGTTGCCGTACCGCAGATTAGCGGTGTGAGAGTCTCTCTGTTTGTCGAATTGCTTATCCGCCCACGTGAAGCCCAGCCGGCGACGCAGCAGCTCGATATCCTCCGGCTTTCCGGTCAGGAATTTCCAGCCCTTGCCGAC
>JAJPKH010000148.1 GCA_021323795.1 Acidiferrobacteraceae bacterium
CTGAAAAAGCCCGTCAACGCGCAACCGCGACCGGAACCGAAAGTGGACGACGCGGTGACGGCGCGCGACACGGGCGAAAAAGCCTGCCAACAAGCGGTCGATGCGGCAACGGTAATGGGCGAGAAGGTGCGCCAGGTCAGTAACGAAATAGTCCCGCTGATGGTGCAGACCGGGCAGGAATTCGCGCACCGGATGGAGCCGACGCTGCGCGAGCTCGAGCCGAAGATGCGCGAGTTGGCGGAACGCCTGCGCGACGTGGCGCGTCAGATGGAACAATCCCTCGCCCAGCCTCCGACCGGCTCGCCGGATAAACGCTGAGCACCGCCGGTATTCGGAATGCGCGCACCCGGAAGCGGCGTATCGCCCTCTGCTTGGCGCAGGTATGTCGGCGCCAACTCGTGGTCGATTATCCGGCCGGTGGTTGAGACAATAGCGTTACTCATACCGTTCTGGGCGTGCCTATGTCATCCGTGAAACTCAAAGATCCGATTTTGCCCGTCGTGATAATCCTCGTGCTGGGATGCGTCGCGGCCGCTTTCTATTATTGGGTCAACTACGATCGCCAAACGCCGCCGCCGCAGCCGGTCGCGCAGCGCGAAGCGCCTCCGGCGCCCGAGCCGCAAATACGCCACCCGATCCCGCGGACCGACGCGCAAGAGGCGAAGCCGCTCCCGCCGCTCGCGGACAGCGACGACGCGCTGCAGGACGCGGCGGCCGGGCTCATCGATCAGGAATCGTTCGCGCGGTTCTTCAACATGAACAGCATCGTGCGTCGCTTCGTCGTCACGATCGACGAGCTGCCGCGCAAGAAAATGGCGCAGCGCTATAACGTGGCGAAACCGGTCGCGGGTCAATTTCGCATCACCGGCAAAGGCGAGAGCCTTGCGATCAACCCGGCGAACTATCGGCGCTACACGCCGTACGTGCAGCTTGCCGAGCGCATCGACACCAAGAAGCTCGTCGCCCTGTACGTGTATTTCTATCCGTTGTTCCAGGAGGAATATAAGAACCTGGGATATCCCAAACGCTACTTCAACGACCGATTGGTCGAGACCATCGACGATCTCCTGGCGGCGCCCGAGATAAAGACCTCCCTCCGGCTGACGCAGCCCAAAGTGCTTTACGAGTTCGCCGACCCGAACCTGGAAGCGCTTTCGGCCGGGCAGAAAATCATGATGCGCATGGGCAGCGAGAACGCCGCGAAGGTGAAGGCGAAGCTCAAGGAGATTCGGGCGGAAATCACGACCGCGGCCCGGTAAGCCGGCCGATACACGCATGCAGCGGCGGCCTCAGCAGATCGAACAACGGGGGGCGAAGGAGAAACGCCAGGTGTCGGAAGTGGCGGGTTACGCCTACATGGACTTTTGCTCACCGTAGCAAAACTGTAGGGCGCATTCAGCGAATGCCGTAATGCGCCGGATGATGAATGAAATGGATCGTCCGGCGCAATGTGCCCTATCTCGCTATGAAAGAAACGTAGTTGCGATAGACGAAATCGTATTTGTGCGCGGCGACGGCATCCCCGATGCAACCTCCATGAGTGGGTTGAGAGGGATCAGTTGCTCACGCCGTCTCGGTCTTTGCGTCTCCGCAGACGATATCGCCGATCGCCGCGCACACGAGCCCGAACGGCAGATAGCCGGCATAGCCCAGGACGGGCATCTCGAAAATGAGAAACCGGTGCACGAGCGGAATGGTGTACTCCCAGTGCGCGAGGCTCTTCCAGTTCCACATCTCCCACAAGAATCCGCACGCCAGCGCCGCGAGCGCGGGCAAGAGGGCGGTCGTCCAGTTGCCGTGTGTAAGGTCCGCTAGCAAGTTCGACCGCCCGACAAGCGCTTGCAATGAAGTAAGAACGAGCAGCGGCGCAACCCAGACCATGGCGTAGAGATGCTGCGGCCACGCGCCGACGCCGAAGAACGCCGTGGCGCCGAGAATCAATAACACCCACGCGAACGCTTTGGAACCCGCAAAACGCAAACGCCAAAAACGGGTGAATCCGGCGACAAGACGCGGAAACGACGCGAGCCAATCGCGCGTGCTGAGCACGGCGGGAAGCACGGTCGAGAAGGAGATCGTCGCGTGCACGAAATATTCGAGCGCGGTGATCGATTCGACGCCGAGATAGTGCCAGTTACCGACATAGCGGTTGAGATATTCGAAGTACCACCAAAAGGCGGCGCTCGCCGGAAACAGCGCGGTAAAGCAGCGCGGCCGATCGAGAAGTATGCAGCGGCCGGTGCGACGGAACGTAAGCGCGTTGATGACCAGGATGTAACCGAGCCAGAGCGGCGTGAACGTGTAGAGCTGCAGCGGCGCGAACCAGGCGAAGCGCGTCCACGCGAACACCCATGCGACCAGGACCAGCCCGACGCCGAGCCAACCCCACCGAGGGAATGGGCGTCGCCGAACCGGGCGCGGGCCCGAATCCCGCGCGCGAACGGCGCGCCGTACGAACGGCCCGACCAGCGCCGCGATAACCAGCGCATATATAAGGAATGCCGCCCACCGAAACGACGCGCCCGGGCGCACGTGGGAATCGCTCACCACCACCCCGAGAAACGGAAGCAGGATCGCGAGCAGTACGGCGATGAGAAATACGGCGGTGCGCTTCAAGTCGGCTCTGTGGTCTTTTTTCGCGATCTTACACTGCTTACCGAAATGAATGCTCGCAAGAACAAGCGGTGTTGCGCGAAGGGAAACGGCCCCGCGACAAACGCAGCGTTTGGCTAAATTTCATGTTTGTCCCCGTCGAGGATGACGTAACCAATTGTCAGCGAATGGCCGCGCTCGTCGAGAAAGGATGCGGGAGAAAAGCTAAAACGGCCGCGTGACGCCGATCAGCATAACGCGCTGAGCATACGAGAACTCGGCGAGATTGGAGACGTTGTGAACGTACGTGTACTCTCCCAGTAGTTGCCAATTGAGACTCAGGCGGCGCTTCGCCCGCAGGCTCACCTCGACTTGCTCGTCCTCGCGGGTGGCGACCAGTCCGCTCGCGCGGCGGTCCGGGTCGGCGTATCGGCTGTGGTAATAACGCACGGCGGGCTCGATCCTCCAGGAGGAACCGAACGGCCAAACGCCCGCGAGCCGCAAGGCATAGCGGGTCGGCGAGTAACTGAAAAATTCGGTCGCCGTGGTGAGATCTTTGCGGTCGTTGCGTTCCATGGTGACTCCCGCGCGCACGCGTCCGCCGCCGAGGGGCCGCCCCCAGGACGCCTCCAGTTGCCGCCGAGAGCCGGCAAGGAACTCGAAATTGCCGTCGAGGGCGTCGATGGCGCTGATCATCACGCCCACGCGTACATCGCGATCGTCCGACATGTCGCGCGTGCCTTCGAGTCGCAGCGACGCGATCTGCTGAAACCGGTGGCCGTCGCGTAACACGTATTGCCCCAAGCCGCCGGCCTCCACGTGCCATCCCGCCGCCGTCCCGGGCCGGCTCGCGCCGAGCAGCAACTCGGTGATGTTGTTGTCGGTCAGGTCGCGATAGCTCACGTTGTACAGCGAGGCGTCCCAGCGCGGGGCGGCGGAACCCGCGCCCCAGCGACCGGTGGCCGCGGCTAACACCTCGACGAATGAATCCGCCTCGCGCGTTGTCTGTAACGTTTGATTGTCCGCCGTTACGTGACGTTGTTGTTGTACCCGATGTCGGCGGTCAAGACGCCGAACGAGCGGCGCGACGCTACGCCCAGGCGTTCGAGCATGACAGACGCCAACGCACGGATATTTTCGTTGTCGGCCGTGCGCCAGGCGTCCTCGAAATATTCCCTCGCGCGTGTCCGCTCGCCGCGCTGATACGCGGAGAGCCCCATGTTGTATCGAGCGAGCGAAGCCCAGCCGGGATCGTCGGCGCACGCGCGAAAGGCTTCTTCCGCGTCGGTGTATCTTCCGAGTTTGTAGAAGCTGACGCCGAGATCGTAATGGAGGGCGGGTGTATCGAGGCCGGCGTCGCGCGCCTGGCGGAAGTAATCGACCGCGGTGGAAAAGTCTCCGCTCTTGAAGGCACCGACACCGCGCGCAAAGAGCGCATCGGCGGGATCGGCCGCGGCCGCCGGCGCCAGCCCTCCCACCGCAAGCAAGTAGCATCCCAAGACCGCCGCACGCACGATCATTTTGGACACGGAGTATTTCTTTTCCGATCGGCCGGTGAACATCTCCATCGTGGAGTCGGCCGTGATATGAAGCTAGCAGGAGTTATCCCGAGTTGCCAAATAAGCGGACGGTGCTGTTGCGGAAACGCGGGCAAAAAGAAAGCCACATCCGGGGGAATGTGGCCTGAACAAGACTGAATAACTGCTATTGGCGTGCTTGCCGAGCTATTTTCGGTCGATTCGGGGTGGTGCGGGGTTTACGACACTTATTCGGTCAGGACCGGCCGCGGCCTTTGCCCTTATCTTTGTCCTTACCTGTATTGTCTTTGTCGCCCTTGGTTTTCGCCTCATCCGCGATGCTCTGCCCGAACTCGCGTCCGCGTGCGCGCGCCTCGTTCGCGGTGTCGAGTCCCGGCTGCGCCCGCTCGCGCGCCCTCTCGGCAGCGGCGGGCGGCAACTGGATCGTTTTCGTGACCGCCGCAGGCAGATCGCTGGGCGATTCCACCACTCTTATCGTTACGTCGAGCGGCTGGTCGTCGGCTAGCGCCATCGTCGAGAAGAATAGCCCCGCGAAGAACAGCTTAGACGCGCGCATTGGTTACCTCCTTGAAACCCAATTGGCAGTCATCAGTCGAGACGCACCCGCCACGCAGCGCCCCACGGCGTGACCGAGCACTCACGCGCAGCGGCACGGCAATTTCGGTCGCCCGCTCGCCATGCTCGAGCCGCGCCAGCAGCGTGCCGCCCGAGGGCGAAACCGCGATTAGCGGCAGTGACAGCATGTTTACGCCGCGGGTCAGATCCGTCCGCCAACGGATCTCGTGCTGGCCCGGGAAGCCTTGCAGCTCGACGCCGTCAGGCAGCCGGATACTGAGCGTCGCGTCTTGCAGCGATCGCTCGGCGTTGAAAGCGAGCTGGATGGCGCGCGGTTCGTGCAGCGTGATCGTCACGCCCGCGAGTTTATCGGCGCGCGAGGGGAGCGCGCTCGGCAGCCAGTTGAAGCCGAGCCACAACGCCAGGCTCGCGGCCAGCGCCGCGCCGGCCGCATATGGCCAGCGTGAACGCGGTGCGGTGTGTGATTGTCGGGCGTGTTCGAGAGCTCGATCGAAAAATTCCGGCCGCGGCTCGGGTATGGGCAGCTCGCGCAACGCGGCGCGCAGGGCGCGAACGCGCGCGATGCGCTGTTGGCAAAGGGTACAGCTCTGCAAGTGCGCCGCGGCCAAGTCGTGCCCGGCGCTTCCCGGTTTGCCGTCGAGATACTCTTCCATCCGATCCATGAATTCGCGGCAGTTCATTTCACGCCTCCCTTTTATTCTTAACACGCTCGAACGAGGCTAAAGGTTCCATCAAGAGCAATTGCGCCAAGCGGGCGCGCGCCCGATGCAGCCGCGATTTGAGGGTTCCGCGCGTAACTTCGAGCAGCGATTCGATCTCATTCAGCGTGTAACCTTCGATCTCGTACAACGTTAACAGCGTGCGGTGTTCGGCACTGAGCTGATCCCAGGCGCGCAAAATCTGCTCGCGGTTGAGATTGAGGTCGAATTCGGTCTCGGGGCCGGGGCCGCTGTCGGCGACTTCTCCGTAAGGATCGCCGCCGTCTTCGGTGCCGGCGAGGTCGCTGTCGGCAATCGCTACTTGGGGAGCGCGGGCGTCGCGCCGTTTATGGTCAATGAACATGCGGTACATGACCCGCACCAGCCAGGGCCGCAGCTGCTCGACGCTCGCGAGCTCGGCGCTGCGCGGATACAGGCGCACGAGCAGATCCTGGATCAGATCTTCCGCGCGATCCGATGAACCCGTGAAGCGGTAGGCAAGTTTGTAGAGATAACGAAGATGCGGGCGCAGCAGACGTTCGAATTCCGCCTGAGCGTGCCCCGCTCTGAAGCCGAAACGCGTACGCTTGGTCATTAGCGGCCGCCGCCACCCCATGTTGATGCCGAAGGCCGGCTGCTCGGTCCCACCGATGATGCTCCTTGACGTAACAGGCGGTTCCGCCGCCGAGGCAGCCGTAGGCAATAAGCATAGCTTAGAAACCCGCCGCCTGGTTCAGCTCCGCGACCAACGCTTCCACGCAACGCGGATCGAAGTGCTTGCCCCTCTGTTCATTCAGATATCCGAGCACCTGTTCGGCCGGCCAACGCAGCTTGTACGGCCGGCGGGTGCTGAGCGCGTCGTACACGTCCGCGACCGCCACGATCCGCGCGGCGAGCGGTATTTCGTCGCCGCCGATGCCGTAAGGATAACCGCTGCCGTCGTACTTCTCGTGATGCGCGAGGGCGATATCGGCGCCGCATTGCAGGTAAGCGGAGCGGCTGTTCTTGAGCATGTCGTAACCGATCAGCGTGTGCATCTCCATTTTCTTGCGCTCCTCCTGCGTGAGCGGGCCGGGCTTGAGCAAGATGGAATCCGGTATGCCGATTTTGCCGATATCGTGCATCGGCGCGGCCACCTCGATGATGTCGCACTGCGGTTCCGCCCAGTCGAGGCGCGCGGCGATGGCGCGGCTGATTCTGCCGATGCGCTCGATATGAGCCCCCATGTCTTTGTTGCGGAACTCCCCGGCGCGCGCCAAGCGGATCAATACTTCGCGCTCCTGCGAACGGACATCGTCGGTATCGTGGCCGATGTGGTATCGCTGGCTGTAGTCGCGCAGCAGACGCCGTTGTGCGCTCAAAGCGAGCAGGTTGCGAACGCGCGCCTGGCATTCGTAAGGATCGATCGGTGCGGATATGAGCTCGGTTGCGCCGGCAAGCAGTACATCGGCGCGGTCGTCGCGACGGTACTCGTCGACCACGGCAAGCAGCGGAATGTCCTCGCACGCCGGATCGTTCCGAAAGCGGCGTATAAAACCAAGGGTGCCCCGGTTCTCGCGCGCCACATCGACTACCGCGAGATCCGGCCGATGAAGGCTGGCCCAAACATGGCCCTGGACGAGATCGACGAGCGTATGCACCAGCGGTCTCTCCATCTCGGTACTCGCAACCTCGCGAAACAGATCCTCGTCTTCGACGCGGCCAACGTTAAGTATGGATATCGACACGATCTACCCCCAACCATTCGTGAGCGTCGTAGCCGTGTCGGGTCGACGCTTCGGTTTATATAACCAAGGCCTTACGGTTAACACGCTGGTGGGGTCTAAAAGGTTCCCGGGTGCGGGATGCGCGGATTTCATGGTACTGAAGGAAGTCTGCACGGACAGGGACTTGGGAAAGTCCCATAAAGTCTGACGGGAGCTTCGCCGATCCCTTTTCTCGGATCCTGGTTGCAGGAAAGCAGTTTCGCGCACGCCCGCGGTAATCGCGTTGTCCGGTCAGCGAAGTGTACGACGCCCACCCGCGTGGGCGTGCTTGATCA
>JAJPKH010000119.1 GCA_021323795.1 Acidiferrobacteraceae bacterium
AACGCGATGGCCGTCAAGAACGGCGGCGACAGATACGACAGATTCGCGGTGATCTGAATCAGCCGCTTCCCCGGCACGTTGGTGCGGCTGATCGCCCACGCGAGCGGCACGCCGATGAGGATGCTGAAGAGCCCGGTCCAGGCGCCGAGGATCAGCGAGTTGAGGAGCGCCTGGACG
Organism: Acidiferrobacteraceae bacterium; assembly: GCA_021323795.1. Taxonomy (GTDB): domain Bacteria; phylum Pseudomonadota; class Gammaproteobacteria; order Acidiferrobacterales; family Sulfurifustaceae; genus JACQFZ01. The sequence goes on from JAJPKH010000119.1 coordinate 178, forward strand.
TAAAGCCGTCCGGAGAGCGCCTCCTGGAATTCCGACAGGGTGAAGCCGCCGTCGGACCGGATGCTGCCGATCAGCAGCGAGCCGATCGGCAGAATAACGAGCACGACCAGGGCCGCCACCGCAGCGCCCATGACCAGCGATCGGAGGCGAAATACGTCCGCGATCTTCATGCGTCGGTGTATTTCGAATTGTCGTTTCTGGAAAAACCGGCGTTAGACCATCCGCCCCCGCGCATAATTGTTGAAATGAAACGGGTTGGCAAGGCTTACCTGCCTCATCGACAGTCCCGAAGCGTCGGCACACACGCGCAGCCGCGTCTTGCCGATTCCGCGCGAGCCTGCCAGATTGTCCGCCATGAGAACAATTTTCCGGTTGCTGCCGTGGGTTATCGGATCCGCGCTGGTTTTCCATCTGGCAATCGCACAGGAGACGATCACGGTGGCGGAACGAGAGCTGCTGCCGGCAGACCGGTTGCCCCGCCGCAATTCCGCACCGCGCAACACGACGCATCAATTGACACTAACGCTCGTTTACTTCACGGGCGGCGCTTGGTCGCGGGATGCCGTGGTGACAACCGCCATGAACGCCGCGGCAATATTGGAACAATGCGGCGTGCGCCTGCGACAGGTCGAGCTCGTGCGCGTCGATGCGCCCACACGCTATCGTTACTTCGACACGCCGGTATCGCGCGAATTGGCTCGCGCGCTACAACTAGCCAAGCCCGCCATATATTTCGTCACCGACACTCGCCGGCGACCGGCCTTCGACGCCGAGGCCATCGGCCGGGGCAATAGCGGCACGCGCCCGGAACTCGCCGATAGCGTGTGGGTGACACGCGCCGCTCGCGATGTAAATATCGCCCTCGCCCACGAGCTCGTGCACGTGCTGGCGAACAGCGGCGCGCACGTGGAACAGCCGGGTAACCTGATGCGCGACGAGACCGCGCCCGACAACACGCGGCTCACCGCCGCGCAATGCGATCAACTGCGAAGCGTCGGCGCGGAAAATGGCTTGCTGCGGCGGGAATAAAACACGCGAACCGTCGCGCTAGTAATGAACCCCGACGATGAACTTGAACACCCAGCGATCGGATGCATCGGTCAGGCCGCGGCCGATGCCGGCGTTCAAGTCGAACCCCGCTACGTCGGTATCGATGACGGCGTACAACACCTGGCTCTGCTCGTTGAGATCCCCGGGGCGGCGCACCGGCCCGAGCTCGTTGTAACTCTCGAAGCCGAGTTCGTAGCCGGCGTCCAGTCGGTACGCCACCTTCGTGTCGATCTCGAACGCGCCGGAGCTGTGGATGGACGAAGACAAACTCCAGTCGATGTTGGGATTGACCGCGAACGTCCAGCGGCCCGAGCGCCGGCCGTAGATGCCCTTGAGCTGGCCGTTCCACGGCGTTTCCGAAACGCGGCGATTGGTTTTGCCGATCTCGAGATTCAGACCCCAGAAGTCGCCCTGCTTCTCGTCGTGCGGCGCGATGTACTTCGCGCGCAACTTGGCGCCGTCGAGATGCGCCGCGCTCTGCGAGCCGGCGGCGGACAGCACATAGAGTCCGAGCTCAAACGAATTGGTGACGCCGTAATAAAATTCCGGCGTCAAACGATAAACGTGGCTCGGCGGTTGCCCGCCCTCGTAGGGCGGCGTATTGCTGCCTGAAAAGACATAGTTGTTGTGAATGTCGGCGCCGAATTTTCCCGGCTGCGTGAGATCGTCCATGTAAACCTGGATTTCCTCCGATGCCGCGCGCGCGGGTGCGCTGATGAACGCCGGCGCCGCAAGCAATAATGAAGCGCAAAGGATGCGCAGGCCGAGTCCGCGCAGGACATCTTGGGCGACAATGACGACGCGCAACGGAGTGGCGAGGCCCGCGCGGCGCTGAAACGCCTCAGTTCCACTTCCGAGGTTCGGAACCCGGGGCCAGCGCGCGCTCCTTGCGTACGGCGCGTATACACAAATAAACGCTTTCGTCCAAATCAGACAGGTTGGCGCCGGTGAGGAATATCGTGCGCGCAACGGACGGCGCCTTGTGCAGGGAAAGGGAAATATCGAAGCGATCTTGCGCCACACGCCGGACCGTCAGCTCGTACCACTCACCCTCGTTCGGGCTCTCCAGCCGGTAACGGATGCCGAGCCCGGCCAGCCCGACTTCGGAATCGGGCACGATGAAATAATCCGCGGGAGCGTATTTCCTGAATAGGCGTGTCTCGATTTGCTCGATGACGGCGTCGCGGCTGCTGTCTCCCCCACCGACCGAGTTTCGAGTGCCGATAATTTTTGTCATGGGCGGCCTCAATTTTTAATAATTTCTCGTGCCGTATTTTGTTCAGAACCTCGCGTTCGACGCAATGACAGGTGACGAACGGTTGTAGGCGCAGGAGAATTGGGGACTAGGCCCCACACTTCCCCGGGGCGATCCGCCGCCTAGCGGCGGTCGCGGCGATGTGTCCGGCGCCGATAGTTACGAAACCGCTCGGGTTGCGATCAGTCCGGCCGGTACTCGAATCTCGCATTCGTCGGCGCCGCTCCCGGGCTTTGCACCTGCACGGTGATCACGTAAGGCGCGTTTCGCTCCATTCTCACGTAATTGCCGTAACTCGCCGTGCCGCTCCCCATCAGCTCCAGACTTTGCGACTCGCTGCTCAAACCGATCTGCTCGACCTGGATATCCACGTGGGCATCGGCGAGGGGCGCATGGGTCCTGCGGTCAGACAAGGATACGTTGACGTGGTAATAGTCCGCGCCGCGCGCGGAACGCCTCCATGCATGGATCTTTCGGGGGATCCCTCCGGATACGCGAGAGCGGCCCACGAACTGACAGCGATGAGGATCTTCAACATTGGTCCGGTATCGGGTATGAGCTCCTTGCATAGTCATAGCATCATCCACGCGCCTTGCCTCTCTCCATTCGATGCGTATGCGAACCGCGCTGAGTCACGGCAAGTCAACGTGGTCGCAAGCGAGCGTTGGGGATCGGGTCGAACCACGCGACCGGAAAATCCGCGCCCCGCGACAGGCTCGGGCGATTCGTTTATCGGATTCCAGTTCCGCTAGAAATTAAGCAGCGAAATATCTTCGCCACGGGGCCCGGCTTGACGGAGAGAATGTTTTCCGCGCTATTTCTCTGCGACCTTCCCTATCCGCTGCACCGCGGCCGCGAGCCGCTTGGCGTCGTGTTCGACGAACGCCTGGAACTCGGGCGCGTCGAGGTATGCGATCGGCGTCTCCACCTTCGCCATCGCGTCTTTGAATTCCGGATCGTTCACCGTCTGCCGCGCGGCCGCGCGAAGCTTGTCCATAATCGGCTTCGGCGTGCGCGCGGGCGCGAACACGCCCGACCAGATGTAGAACGTGGCGTCGTAGCCGAGCTCCTTCATGCTCGGCACATCCGGCAGCGACGCCAGGCGCTTGTCGCCCCACACGGCGAGCGCGCGCACTTTCCCGCCCTTGAGCTGCGCGATCGCGGCCGATGGGCCGGAAGCGAGCGCCTCGATCTGCCCGCCCAGCAGCGCGGTCAGCGCCGGCCCGCCGCCCTGATAGGGAATGTGAAAGAGCCGGATGCCGGCGGCGTCGGCGAAAATTTCCATCGCCACGTGCAGCGTTCCGTACACGCCCGACGAACCATAGTTGATTTTGCCCGGCTGCGCTTTGGCCGCCGCCACGAAATCCTTGAGCGTCTTGTACGGGCCATCGGCGCGCACGACGAGGACGGTCGGATCGGCGCTGATGAGCGCGATCGGCGCGAGCTCGTTGAGCTCGTAGGACGGCGCGCGCCCTTGCAAGCGGTCGGCGACCGGAATGATCGAGATCGACGACAACGCCATGAGCAGCGTGTAGCCGTCGGGCGGCGCCTTCGCCACTTGGGCCATGCCGACGCCGCCGCCGGCCCCCGGCTTGTTCACCACCACGATCGGCTGCTTCAGAATTCTGCCCATCGTATTGGCCGTCGGACGGCCGGTGATATCGGCGACGCCTCCCGGCGGAAACGGGACGATCAACTGGATGGGCTTGGACGGATACGCGTCTTGCGCGCCCGCGGCCGTCGCCGTCACCGCCGCCAAGATGCACGCGATCAACAAACGAAGCATCGTAATTCTCCTTTTGCTTTTGCCTTGCTCATGCCACCGGGTTTTCGAGCGTTCCGATCGGTTCGATCGTCACCGCCACGCGATCGCCCGCTTTCAGAAACTTCGGCGGCTTGAAGCCGATGCCGACGCCCGCGCAGGTGCCGGTCGCGATCAAATCGCCCGGCTCGAGCGTCGTGGTCCTCGATATCGTCTCGATCAGCGTCGGGATATCGAAGATCAGGTCGCCGACACTCGCGTCCTGGCGCACCTCGCCGTTCACGCGCGTGACGAGACGCAACCGGGCGACGTCGGGGATTTCATCCGCCGTGACGATGGCGGGTCCCATGGGACAGAAGCCGTCGATGCTCTTGCCGAGAAACCACTGCGCGTGCTGCCGCTGGAGCGTGCGCGACGTGACGTCGTTGATGATCGTGTAGCCGAAGACGCGCGCGTATGCCTCGCTTTTGCGGATGCCCCGGCCGCCCTTGCCGATCACGACCGTCAGCTCGCCCTCGTAGTCGACGGAGTGGGTGTAGTCGAGATGCGCCGGAATCGGCTCACTGTTCGCGATGACCGTGGTCGGCGCCTTGGTGAACAAGATCGGCGCCTCGGGAATCGCGTCCTTCGCCGATGCGTCGAAACCGCTGCCGTGGAATTCCTTGGCGTGCTCATGGTAGTTCTTGCCGACGCAGAAAATGTTTTTCGTCGGCCGCGGGAACGGCGCGTGGAGTTTCACCGACGCGAGCGGCACGCGCTGCGCGCCGAGCGCGGATTTGACTTCCGCGAGCCCGGCCGCACCGGCCCGGACGAGATCGATCATCGTGCGCGGCATCCCCGAACGGCCGGCGGTGACGTCGATGACTTCTCGCCCATCGGAAGTCAAAACTCCGATCCGCGCGCCGGCGTGGTCGCTGAAGGTGATCAAATGCATGCGAATCGGCACACCCCGGTTAGCGAGCTGCTATCATCGCTCGACTGGGTCATGAATGCCAACCGCCGGAGCATGAGCACCCGGCGCGGCGGTATATTTTTAGGAAGGACGAGATCATGCAGGCGCCATCCGGACGAATTGGTTCGAACGCCGCCAAAGGCGGTACGGTCATCCGCACTCCTTTGCCGGAGATCGGACGACGGATGACGCGCGGCGCATACCTCACTATAGAAAGCCTATGAATACGCTTGATGTGGCCGCAACGACGCGGGTGATCCACCATGGAATGGCTGCCTTGCTGGCGCTCTGCGTGCTCGCCGGGGCTGGTAGCGCGGTTCACGCCGCGGACGACGACCGTCCGCATGCCGGAGCGGGACCGAACCAGCGCGTGGACGCAGGCGCGAAGGTCGTAATGGCGGGCAACGGCAGGGTGGCCGAAGGTCGGATCGTGCGCTTCGTCTGGGTTCAAGTCGAAGGCCCGCGCGTGGCGTTGCACAATTCCACGCGCTCGACGGCGAGCTTCACGGCTCCCAAAGTTAAAGGTATTACGGTGCTCAAGTTTCGCCTCACCGTGACGGACACCCGCGGGCGCAAAGCCAACAGCGTCGTCACGGTAACGGTGGTCCCGAAAACTCAGCCTACCCCACCCGCTAAACCCTCGACGTAGTCGCCGAACGGCGACTCACCTACCCACGCTCCCAGCGGATTTCGGTTTCGTCGCGGTCGCGCGGACCGCGCGCCGACATTCCCGTCAAACCGACAAGGGACGCAGCTTCTCCGCCAGAAAGTCCACGAACGCGCGTACCTTCGGCGAGGGGTAGCGGATCGGGACATAAGCCGCATAGACATTGCTCCCGAGATTTCCCACCGCGCGGTACTGCTTGAGGACCGCGCGCAATCGGCCGCTCTTTAGTTCGCGCTGCACGACGTACATCGGCAACAGCCCCACACCCATGCCCGCCAGCAGCAGATCGCATAGCGCCTCGCTGCTGTTCACCTGCACACTGCCGTGCACCGTCACCTCTACATGGCCTTTGGCACCTTCGAACTGCCAGCGTTCGCGGCCGGCGACGTACGGTGAGTAGTAATAGAGGCAGTTATGTTTGCTTAGATCGGCGGGGCTGCGGGGAATACCGGCGTGCGCGAAATATTTCGGCGAACCGCATACTGCGTATTCGATCGGCGCCAGCCGCTTGGCGACGAGATTGGGCGGAAGTTTTTCGCTCAAGCGCAACACCACGTCGAACCCTTCGTCATGCAGGTCCACGTAACGATCGACGAGCAATAGCTGCACCGTCAGCTCCGGATAACGCGCGAGAAACTCGGGAAGCATGGGCACGAGTTGCAGCCGGCCAAACGCGACCGAGGTACTGACGCGAAGCGTGCCGCGCGGCGCGGCGCCGAGCTCGTTCACGACCGTCGCCGCGTCTTCCGCTTCCGTCAACATCCGCTCGCAGTGCTCATACACCGCCGCTCCCGCTTCGGTCAGGCTTAACGCACGCGTGGTGCGATTGAGTAGGCGCGCACGCAGCGCCTCCTCGAGCCGCGCGATGTGTTTGCTCACCGCCGATCGGGTCACGCCCAGCGCCAACGCCGCCTTCGAGAAGCTTTTGGTCTGCACCACCTTCGCGAACGCCGCCATTTCGATGAGGTAGCGGGCCGCCGGGAGCCGGTCGATTTGTTTCTTCATGGAAACAATATTGTTCCATTTACATGGATTGTCAACTGCTGCAACGGGGACCACAATTTGCCCGTTGATCCAACCGGAGAAACGCCATGCCCTATCTCGATATTCGTATCGCCAACGCCAATCTGGATGAATCGACGCGGTGTCGGCTCGGGCGTCGCGGCACGGCCCTGCTTCAGGAAATCCTCGGCAAGCGGCCGGAGCTGACCGCCGTCTCGATCACCGATCTGCCCGCCTCGTCGTGGATGGTCGGGGAGCGCTTGCAGTCGGACAGCGGCCGGCCGGCGGCGCACGCGGAGGTCACCATCACCGCCGGAACCAACACGCCCGAGCAACAGGCGCGCTTCATCGCCGAGACGGCGGCGCTGCTGAAAGAGACATTGCCCGGGCTCCACGAAGCGACGTATGTCGTGGTGCGGGAAATCGCGGCGACGAGCTGGGGTTACGACGGGCTCACCCAGGACGCCCGCAAGCGTGGGCGTGCGCAAGCGCCGGAGGAAAGTGCGCGACCGCCGGCGGAGCTTCTACCCGCCGAACCGCGGCGATCCGCGAGCGGCGCGATCGATACGCCGTTTTACATCGCGCAAGCGCAAAGGCTTAGAAACGAGACGCTACACGATGCGCTGCGACGGTTGTTCGCGGCCATCGTAGGCTTGCCGGTCCGTTTACATGCGTTGAGACGCCGGCCGGTACGGCCGCTGCGACCGTGCTAGGCGCACGCGGCGACAGACATGCAAACGCTCCCTCTTGATGCGAGCGCGTGGTGCAAGCACGGAAACGCAGGCAACACCAGCGCAGGAAAATGATAATCTAACGCCCTCAAAAGCAGCGGAGCGTAAGGCTGTCTCATGAAAAAGCAACGTGGAATCGGACCGGTTCTGGTGATGGCGGGTTTGTACGCGCTGTTGTTCGCGGCGCTGACGTACTTCAGCTACAAGCTGATTATCCAACCGGCGCGGGAGCGCGTGCCGTCCACGATGCAACGCAGTGCGATCTTGCCCCAGGAGCCATCGACCTTGGCAAGCCTTCGCATTTCGACGGTTACGCTAGCGCCAAAACGCGCGCTCCCCGGCTGAAGCACTACACGCTACTTACTTCGCCGCCTGGGTGACCTCCTGAACCAGATTGCGATCGATCAGCGTAATTTCGATGCGGCGGTTTTTCTTGCGCCCGTCGGCGGTGTCGTTCGGCGCCACCGGCGCGTATTCGGCGCGGCCCGAAGCGATCATGCGCTCGGGCGGGATGCCCACTTCCTGTAAGTACCGCACCACCGTCGTGGCGCGCGCGACCGAGAGCTCCCAGTTGGACGGAAACACCTTCTGCAGGGATTTCGCAATGGGCACGTTGTCGGTATGGCCGACGATGCGAATCACTTTGTCATCGTACGCCTTCAGCGCGTCGCCGACTTTCTTCAGGACCTCCTTTCCCGAATCCTTGAGGTTCGCCTGTCCCGAGTCGAAGAAAAGCTGCTCCGCCACGTCGACGGTCAACATGTCCTTGTAACGTCTCACCTGGAGCTGGCCTTTCTTCACCTCGTCGGTGAGGTTGCGCACCAGCGAGTCATATTGCGCCTGCGTCTGCCGGCTCGAGGTCAGTAACTGGGTCTTTTGCTGTTCCAGCGCCTCGACCTGCTTCTTCAATTGCGCCTGCTGCTGCTCGAGCGACGCCCGCTCCTGCCCCAATAAGCCGACGCGCGTCTGCAAGGCGACCGAGTCCCGCTCGAGCGCCGCCTTCTGCAGGTCCAAGGCGTCGCGTTGCGACTCGAGCGCCTCGATCTGCTGCTGAAGCTCGGCGCGCTGCTGTTGCAGCGCCCGGCGCTCGGTTTGCAGCGCGGCGATCTCCTGGTTCTTTTCCGTCTCCAGCTTTTCGTAGGTGCTTTTGGTGACACAACCGCCGGCGGCCAGAGTGACCGCCAACACCGCGCCGATAACGCGCAAGTCCTGCTTCATCATTTCTATTTCCCTCGCTTCGGGGGTAGCGACAACCCTGACGGGAGCGCAGAGTACCGCACGCCGCCCGTGCAGCGGAATACCGCGGGTCGCGCGGTTTCCGAGGGTCTTCGGCCGCCATATATTAAGGTAGGCTGGCTTACCTGGCGTCCCCGCCGAACCGGGGCTCAGCAGGTATCCAGACCGTCGGACTACGTGCGCCAAGGGAACCGGCGTGCATGAGAACCGGCGCCGGCGCTACGCCCTGCGACCGCCGGTTTTTCCCTATTCCCAATCCGCCGCTGTTGCGGCAGGCTAACGACCGAAAACATTTTGCGAGATGGCCATGCGAGGACCGAAAGCGGTAGTCGTTGTCGCGCTGCTCCTGCTGCCGTTGCTCGGCGTTTCGGCGCCGACCAAGGACGCCCGCTACGATCCCACGCCGTATCCCATCGTGCGCGCCATGCTCCAGCTCGCGAAGGTCGGCCCCAACGACGTCGTCTACGACCTCGGCTCCGGCGACGGGCGCATCGTGATCATGGCGGCGCAGGAGTTCGGCGCACGCGGCGTCGG
>JAJPKH010000316.1 GCA_021323795.1 Acidiferrobacteraceae bacterium
ATGCCGAGATGGATTGTGCCTCACCTTCCACCTCTCTGCCCACCGAACGTTCCGCCGCCGGGAACGCGCGTGCCGCCGGAGGGCGGCGTGACGCGGCCCGACGGTTGTTGCACTTGGCCGCGGTTCGTAATGGGCGGGCGTGGTTGCGCGCTCGCGTGCCCGCGCTCGCTGTAACGACGCACCTCCTGGCCGCGGCCGAGACCTTCGAGCGCGTGCGGCCGTGACTCGGGAACGGGCCGAGCGATCGGGCCCGCAATGTTCGTGCGCGGAGTCGGAATAGTCGGACGCGCGCCCGGCGCGTTCGGGCGTGGAGTCGGAATATTTGCACGTGATGTGTCGCCGCCAACCCGCGGAGCGCCGCGATGTTCATCCGGCGCGCGGCTTCCCGTGCCGGGACGTATCTCCGGTCGATGGTCCGGCGCGGCGCGCGTCTGAGGCACCGTCGGAAAACCGCGGAACTCGCGCCGCCGCTCGGGCGAACCAACGGGAGGACGGAACCGTTCGCGCACGGATGGATCCCGATACGGAACGCCGCGACGATGTTCCGGTTCGTGGCGCCAGACCTGCCCCGGCGGAGGAGCGCGGTGATAGTAGAAGGGACGCACGTCGACCACGCGAATGTCGTGACGATGCCAATCCGAGATGCTGAAGAAGAAATGCGCGCCAACCACGATGCCGACGCCCCAGCTGAACCCGACGAAGCCGGGGCTCACGTAATAGCCGGGCCAAGGCCCCCAATAAACCGGCGGGTATGCCGGCCACCACCAGGGCCCATAGATCACCGTCGGGTCGTAGTAAGGCACGTACACGACGGTCGGGCTCGCCGGCTCGATCACGATGGTGTGGTCTTGCTGCTGTACGCTAAGTTGCCCGTTTGATCGCAGGTTGCCGGCGGCGTAAGCGCGTTGCCGCAAGTTCTGCACGGCGTCCATGACCTGTGCTTGCTGTGCGAGAAACGCATCACCGAGGCGCTCGGTCCACTCGAGCTTGTTGTCCATCATTTGGAGTATCTGCGGGAATGCGACGAGCGATTTAACGCTCGGGTCCCAGCGGCGATCGTCCACCGCCCGTACCGCCGCCTCGCCCTTGAGCTGCGGATTGGCCCGCGACCAGCGCGCCGCCTCGACGACTTCGAGTGGGTAGGTGGCGGCGATGAGTATTTGCGACAGCAGCGAATCGGGGTACAGCGCGACCGGGGCGAGCATTTGGTCGAGCTCGGCTTCGGTATACATCTGGCCTTGCGGCACCGACGGTTCCGTCTGCGCGATGGCCACGGATACGAAAAGCGGCAGCAGGAGGAGTATCAGCAGGCGTTTCGCGCGGGCTTTTGTCGAGCGATCGGGCACCGACGTAGTAAGAATCATGCTCTAAGAACGTAGCCACCCGCTGTTCGGTTGACGCGCGGGGGATTGGCTGCGTTCGATGTCGCGGACCGATCCGATGCGTTGGACTCGAACCGGCGGCCGTGCGGTCAGCCGGCGAGTGCCGGAACGATTCGGGCTCCCAGGACGGAACCCGCACGCATGTTCACTGCCTCGACCGTTGGCTCGATTCGTGCTTCTTATTTCACCGGGCGGTGCCGCAGACTGAATGGGAGGTACCGGTTGCTGCGTCCAAACCAGCGCTCGATACGGTGCGAGCACCGCCCACAATGCATTGCCTGGTGATCGCTCCATGCGCGTGAGAGCAGCCTGCGTTGTGTACCCAAAACGGGATCGAACGCTTCAGCCCGCCGGGGCAAGCGCTCGTACCGATGTGTTGCACCGCGACATATGGGGGTGGTGCCGTTCGGTACCGAACCGTGGCTCGTTCTTAGGCGGGCCAGGGAAAACAGCGGGAAAGCCGGCGCGGCTGCCCCCCTTTGCCCTCATTTGCCAGCACCCTTCCCTTGCGCACCCCCTTTAAAGTGCTAGAAGTTTATGGAGGGGTTTGCCGCAAATCTCGGCTGCGGCCGCACGCTGGATTCACGCTTCTTCAGCGCACTCACGCTTCTCTTCGCGATACGGGTCGCGAAACGGCACCCAAAGGACAAACCGTCGCTCAGCGCTCACGGATCGAGCGAAGTGGCTCGATGGTGCAACGGCGCGCGTTAATGACTGAGTCAAGGGGACACACATGAAATTGCGTTTATCGATCTTTCCAAAAATCCTGATCGCGATGTTGTTCGTCGCGCTCGTTCCGCTATGCGCGATCTGGTACTCGAATTACTCGGATGCCAACGAGCGCATATCGAACAGCATCGACCACCAGCTCACCGACGTCTCCAACAAGCTCGTGCAGTTCACGGACTACTGGGTGACGATCCACTACCACATGCTCAAACAACATGCGGCGACGCCGGCGATTCGCTCTATGGACCCGAAACAGCAAAACCCGGTGCTGCGCTCGATCATCCAGGAGCTCGACTGGATCTACGGCGTGATTACGCTCGCGCCGGACGGCATGAACGTCGGCCGCTATGACGACAAGAAGCCCGAGGACTACAGCGACCGCATCTACTATAAGCAGGTGATCGGCGGCGCACCGATGGGGATGCAGGTCGGCATCGGCAAGAGCACCGGTAAACCGAACTTCACCATGGCCGTTCCTATTCTAAAGCCCGAGGACAAGAGCGTTCTCGGCCTCATCGTCTTCGGTATGAACATCAACCAGGTCTCGGACATCGTGACCCAGGTACGTGTCGGCAAAACCGGATACGCGTTCCTGCTCGACGATACCGGCAAAGTCATCGCACATCAAAAGGAAGAGTTCTCGAAAGTCGCCGATTTCAGTCAGCACCCCGCCTTCGTGAATCGGCCGACGACGGGCATTAAGCGGCTCACCTATAAGGACAACGGCAAGGAAGTCATCGCGTACGCGCAAGCCACCAAATACGGATGGACCATGGTCGTGCAGCAGGATTACGACGAGGCGTTCGCGCCGGTGAACAGCGCCAACCGCAAAGCGCTGTTGCTCCTCGGGATAACGCTGGTCCTGGTGACGTTTATCGCCTACGTCGTTGCGCAGCGGCTCGCCAATCCGATTCGCAAGTTGACGCGCATCGCCGACGAGATGAGCCGCGGGCGCACCGTCGTGAAGATCGACGAAACTCAGCGCGGCGACGAGATCGGCGCGCTCGCGTCGGCCATCGATCGTATGGGAACGGGTATCCGGCTGGCTATCGAACGGTTGAACGCGAACCGTCCACAAACAGCATCGCCGACGGAACCGCAGCGACGCGTCGGCAGCTGATGACCTCGCGAGATTAATCGCGGTGGGGCACAATGAGCGCTGAGCAATCGACGCCATTAAGCTACCCGCAGCTCGTGGAGGAGCTGCGGCGCGCATGCGTGGAGAAACGTACCGGCACGATGATGATCGCCACGCACGACAACCAGCTCGCGCGGATTCTGCTGCGCGATGGTGAAATCGTCTCGATCAGCTACCGGCTTAAGAACGGTCTCGATGCGGTTCCGCTCCTCAAGGAAATTACACAGGCGCGCGTGAAGTTCTCGCAGGGCAAGACGGGCGCCGATCAGGCCAACGGCGCCCTTCCGGCTACCGACGAAATCATGCGCATGCTCGGCGGAATCAAAGCGGTGCCGCCGACTCCGACGCCCACGGCGGGCACCGTCGGCGCCGACCAGGTGCCGAAGGCGCTGAAGATTATCGAGACCGAGCTGACCGAGTTCCTCGGACCGCTGGCGAATTTTGTATGGACGGAACACCTCGAGCGCGCGGGCAAACCGATGACGGCGAACAAGCTGCGCGCGCTGGTGGACGGTCTTGCGAAAGAAATCGGCGATCCCACCAAGGTGCAGCTCTTCAAAGAAAAAATCTGGCAAAGAATCGGCGGCACTAAGTAATCACGCCCCGCAAAAAGGCGGCCAGGCGAAAAATTCACCCGGCCGCCGGTTGGTTACACGTCGGAAGTTGAGGCCGCGTTAATCAGCAAAATCAGCCGACACTTCTCGCTTAGCGCCAAGACCGTCGTTAACGCCCGCTGCCGCTTGGCGTCGTCCGCGTGTTCCCGCGTCCGCCGATTTGGTGGATGGCCGACTCGTACTCCCCGTTTGAGATCCTACCGTCGGTGTCTCTATCCGCCGCGGTAAAGTTGATTCCCGCGTCGTTTGCTTCCGACCAGCTGAGCTGTCCGTCGCCGTTGCGATCCACCTCCGAGAAGGACGGCAGAACCGAGGTGTCCGATGACCTGCTCCGACCTTTAGCCTCGTAGCTGCCGGTGGCCGGATTATCGGCGGCGTGCGTCTCGTAAGTGCTCGTCGTCGGAGCGCTTGAAGCCTCCGTCCCGTGCTGCTGGCCGCCGCCGCCCGGGGGCGGGCTGCTGGATTGCGTGTCCTCGCTCACGCTCGTATCCGATCTCATAGAATCGCCGTCGGCCGCTACGGCTGCGCCCGCGATGGCGCTAAAGGCTATCGCAACGATCCAGGGTGCTCCTTGCTTCATTACTACCTCCGTCCATTGATTGATGTCGCACTCGCTTACCTGCAATCGGGATGCCGGGAAACGCGCTGCAGAAATCGCCGGCCGAGCGAGGCGCCCTGTAGTCGATCGGCAACAGGAAGCGCCACCTCGCGCAGCGAATCGCTCGCGCGGGCTCAGCAAAGCTGTCGCTCTCGGGCGACGGTACGATCCCTATGTCTACAGTTGCCCCTTATTTCGCCTGGTCTTGCCTACTGCTACAGTCACGCGACTATTTCCACGCGAGAACCAGCAGCAGTTATGAACGAATACAAGATCGCCGTCATCCCGGGAGATGGTATCGGCAAGGAGGTGGTCCCGGAGGGGATCCGCGTGCTGGAAGCGGCGGGCCGGAAGTTCGGCATTCGCTTCGGCTGGGACGAAAAGCCCTGGAGCTGCGAGTACTACGCCGTTCACGGACGCATGATGCCGGAAGACGGGCTCGAGCAAATCCGCGGGCACGACGCGATCTTCCTCGGTGCCGTGGGGTTCCCGGACGTGCCCGATCACGTTTCGCTTTGGGGTTTGCTGATTCCGATTCGCCGAGGCTTCGAGCAATACGCCAATATCCGCCCGGTGCGCCTCATGCCCGGGATCCGCTCGCCGCTCGCGGGACGCCAGGTCGGCGACATCGACTTCATCGTCGTGCGGGAGAATACCGAAGGCGAGTACTCTTCCGTCGGAGGACGCATGTTCGAGGGCACGGAGCGCGAGATGGCGATTCAGGAGGCGACGTTCACGCGCAAAGGCGTCGATCGCATTCTGAAGTATGCCTTCGATATGGCGCGCAGGCGGCCGAAGAAGCATTTGACCTCGGCCACGAAATCGAACGGCATCTCCATTACCATGCCCTACTGGGACGAGCGTTTTCGCGCGGTCGCGGCCGAGTATCCGGACGTGCGTACCGATCAGTACCACATCGACATCCTCACGGCGCATTTCGTGCAACGGCCCGAACGCTTCGACGTCGTCGTCGGCTCTAATCTCTTCGGCGATATTCTTTCCGACCTCGGCCCTGCGTGCACCGGCACGATCGCGATTGCACCGTCGGCGAATCTCAATCCCGAGCGCGAATACCCCTCGATGTTCGAGCCGGTGCACGGCTCCGCGCCGGATATATATGGTAGGAAAATCGCGAACCCCATCGGCCAGATCTGGTCGGGCGCGATGATGCTCGAGCACTTGGGGCATGCCGACGCGGCGGCGGCGGTGCTGCGGGCGATCGAGACGGTATTAGTCGAGGGGCCGCGCACGCCGGATATCGGCGGAACCGCGCACACCGACGACATCGGCAAAGCGATTGCGGAGGCGGTGTAGCAAGTGAACCGTATCCAGTTGTTATCGTCCGCTTCATACTCCTCGCTTCTCCGGGCGTGTCAACGAGACGGCGACTAGGGACAATCAAC
>JAJPKH010000182.1 GCA_021323795.1 Acidiferrobacteraceae bacterium
CCCATGACTCCGCCGTTCGTCGGTCCATCTTTGTTATGTTTTCTGTAGGGTTATAATCCCTGCCGGCGAACGGGGGTGTTTAGCCGATGAGTAGCAGGGGAGTTGCGCTGGCCGCTGCATTTTTCGCAGTTGCCGGTGCGGTAGCGGCGTGTAGTGGCGCGGCGCAGGCGGTGGGGTCTAAGAACGATACCCCGACGGCGGCCGCAGAACCGGCCCGCTTCATCGTGCAGTTTCACGGCATCGCTGATCCAAGCGATCCGCAATTTATCCGCGAGCTTTCAAAGGCGGTCGGCGCGCCGCTGACGTATGTCCGCCCCATGTCCGGGGACTTCCATTTACTGCGCACGGTCATTCCGTCGGCGCGGCTACCGACGTTATTGGAGAGACTGAGGGCCAGGCCCGAAATCTCTCACGTGGAGCTCGACATGCCGGTGCGACGCCAATAGCGATGCCCCGGTCTCTACGCCTGTTCAGTCGGTTGGTCGGTTTCTTTGTCGGCGGTGCGCTTTTGTCATTGCGCGTCGCCGCAGCGGACGGGCCGGCGGCGAGCGGGGAGATTCAGCAATTGATGGTGAAATTACGCGGCCCTGCCGCGGCGCGCTCTATGGTCCTCGGAGCGGATACGGCGCGGGGGCTGAGCGCGAGCGCCGGGGTATCCTTGCGCCACGTGCGGCGCATGTCGGGGGGTGCCGAGTTGTTCCGGTTGCCGCGCGCTATGAACGCGGACGAGGCAAACGCCGTGGCGCAGCAGCTGTTGCGAGACCCGCGCGTTGAAGCGGTGGAGCCCGATCGCTGGGTCCAACCCCTCATGGTTCCCAACGATTCGCGTTATCCCGAGCAATGGCAGCTGCACGATGCGGCGTCCGAGCCGGCGGCGGCCAATCTTCCCGAGGCGTGGGACTTGAGCACGGGCGCCTCCGACCTGGTTATCGCCGTTGTCGACACCGGTATCGTCGCGCACGCCGATCTCGACCGTTCCGCGCGTATCTTTCCCGGCTTCGACTTCGTGAGCGACTCCTTTATAGCGAACGACGGCGATGGGCGCGATGGAGATTCCAGTGATCCCGGCGACTGGGTCACGTCGGGCGACATTTCCGCGTCTCAGCGCTTGTGCGCGCAAACCGAGCCGAGCTCCTGGCACGGCACGCATGTCGCCGGCATTATCGGAGCGAGCGGCAACAACGGTTTCGGCGTTGCCGGCGTCAACTGGAATTCGAAACTCCTGCCCGTGCGGGTGCTCGGCAAGTGTGGAGGTTATTTGTCGGACGTGCTCGACGGCGCGCGCTGGGCGGCCGGCCTTTCGGTTCCAGGAGTGCCTGACAACGCCAACCGGGCGCGCGTGATAAACCTGAGCTTGGGCGCCACCGCTGCCTGCTCCCCGTTCATTCAAGGCGTCGTCGACGAAATTGTGGCGACCGGCGCGGTAATCGTTGCAGCCGCCGGAAACAGCGGCGGGGATGCCGGCGCGATTACGCCGGGAAATTGCGCCGGCGTCGTCGCTGTCGGCGCACTCGGTCGGACCGGCAGCCGGGCTTATTACAGTAGTACGGGTTCGACCGTGGCGCTCAGCGCGCCGGGCGGCGCTCAGGCGTACGTCAACGACTCGGTCGGCATCCTGTCTCTGTTCAATACCGGGACGACGTCGCCGGATGCGAGCCCGAACGGAGACAGCTACGCCTTTCTCCAAGGGACGAGCATGGCGGCGCCCCATGTCTCCGGAGTGGCATCGCTGATGCTTTCGCTGAATCCCGCGCTCACGGCCGCCGAAGTACGCCAGAAACTGCGCGCCACCGCGCGTCCGTTCCCTGCGGGGTCGACGTGCACCACGGCGCTCTGCGGCGCCGGGATGCTCGATGCGGTTGCCGCGCTGCGGTCGGCCACCAACACCACCCCGCCCGTCGCTAACGCCGGCGACGATAAGCAAGCCGACCCGGGCGGCGTTGTGACGTTGACCGCTTCCGGTTCCGCGGCGGCGCCGCCCGCGAGCATCATGCGTTACACCTGGACCCAAACGGGTGGGACGCCGGTCGTCCTATCCGATCCGAACAGCGTCGATGCGAGTTTCACCGCGCCCGGATTCTCGGACACCTTGAGTTTCCAACTGACGGTGACGGACGACGGCGGATTGTCCTCGAGCGACACCGTGCAAGTAACGCTCGGTTCCGGCGTTTCGACCGCTTCGAGCAGCAACAGCAGCGGCGGCGGGGGTGGCGGAGGGTGTTTCATTGCGACGGCGGCGTATGGCACACCGAGCGCGGCGGAGGTCGGATCGCTGCGCGCGTTCCGCGACAACTACTTGTTGACCAACGCCGTCGGCCGCGCGTTCGTCGCGACGTACTACGCGCTGAGTCCACCGTTCGCGAATGCGATACGCCCGCATCCTTTCCTGCGCAAGCTGGTGCGCGCCGGCTTGGTTCCGTATGTCGCGGTAGCGCGCTGGTTCACCGGGAAGAAATTCGAGACCGCGCCCGAGCCCTAGAGGCTTATTTCGTCGAAGCTCCGCGCGATCGGATGCGCTTTCGCGTTCGGCATGGTGCCGGCGCGTATGAGCCAACAAGTTTGCAGGCCGGCGGCGCGGGCCGCATCGAGTTCTTCTTTTACGTCCGACAGAAATAATATCTCGGCCGGCGGAGTGCCGATTGCCTGCGCGATCCGTCGGTACGATTCGGATTCCTTTTTGGCGCCGATGGTGGTGTCGAAATAACCGTCGAACAACGGCGTCAGGTCGCCCTCCTCGGTGTGACCGAACAGCAGTCGCTGCGCTTTAACCGACCCCGAGGAGAACACATACAAACCCAGGCCACGCGCTTTCCAGGCGCGCAGCGCCTTGGAAGCATCGGCGTAGACATGTCCTTTGAAGTCCCCGTTTCGGTAACCCGTTTCCCAGATCAGGCCTTCAGGCCTTTCAGGGCGGTGACTTTCCGGTCTTCGTCGATCCATCGGACGAGCGCCGCGATCAAGGCCTCGTCACCGAGCGGACCGGCCTGCGAGCGCGCATCATCGAGCAGTGCGCGCACCTGCGGATCGTGGGAGTGGCGGCGCACAAAATCGGGAAGTCGCGCGCGCGAGTAGGGGAAGAGCACGTCCTTGACGAAAGAGAGCGATGAAGTCGTTCCCTCGATATCCGTTACAATCGCGCGGACCATAACCCTCGCCAATGACGCTCCTTCGGCAAGGAGCACGGCGCCGATTATACGCGAGGTATTACGGCGGTTGTGTGCGAGGGAATATCAGCGCTCACCCCAGTAGGAAGTCATCCGGAAACGGTAACGTGCCGGAAATTGTATTATCCCATGCTGGCGGCGCACGTCGCGCAAATAGAGTTTCGCCGCGCGAAAACCGAGGCGAAACGAGCGCCGGAAATATTCGACGTGGTCCAACTGGCCGCCCTTGAGACCATGGTCGAAGCCGGCGGTGAAGCGGTCCGCCATCAGATGCGGGGGAATCTTGATGCCGATCTCTACGGGGGAGGGGTAGTGGTAGGGCACGGCCGGGTCTCCTGATGGTCTCTCTTAAAACTATAGCCGCTGCCCGCACGCGGACCATCCAGGGACCACCTTACGAGCTTCGCTTTACACAGCGCGCCTCTGTTCGATAGCCTTGCTCTCTAAATAAACAATCCGCTCCGGGACGATGAAGGCTCTCTTAGGTGCGCTCGCACGCGCGTCGTTGGTGTTTTTCTTTGTCCTGTCCGCGGCGGGATGCGCCACGACGCGCGAGGCGACAACTACCGGCGACGCAGGACCGCCGGCCGAGGAGGCCCGGGGGGCGAACGATCCGTTTGAGCCGGTCAATCGCGCCATCTACGTGTTCAACGACAAGCTCGACCGTTATGTGATGAAGCCGGTCGCCAAGGGTTATCGCGCCGTGGTCCCGTCGCCGGTCCGCAAAGGCGTCACGAACTTTTTCAGCAATCTGCGCGAACCGGCCGTAATGGTGAACAGCGCCCTGCAAGGTAAGTTCGTTAATGCGGCGTCGGATCTTGGGCGTTTTGTTACCAATACCACGCTCGGCATCTTCGGCATCTTCGATGTTGCAACGCATATCGGCCTTGAGCGGCACAATGAAGACCTGGGTCAGACGCTCGGGTTTTGGGGCGTGGGAGAAGGGCCGTATCTGGTGCTGCCTTTCTTCGGTCCGAGCAACATTCGCGATGGTATTGGTCTCTACGGAGACCAGCAGCTGTACCCGCCCGCGCATATGGAAGAGCAGAGCACCGCGTGGAAGCTCTACGCGACGGAGGCGGTCGATACGCGCGCCCGGCTGTTGGACGCCGGCGACATACTCGAGCAGGCTGCCGGAGAAGATCCCTACGTATTCGTGCGCGAGGCGTATCGCCAGCGCCGCCGCAGCCTGATCAGTGACGGGGGGGCGGCGCCTGCCCCAATAGATCAGTCCATCTTCGAAGAGGATCAACCGGCCGCGCCAAGCCGGCCCAAGCCCCCCGACGTTCCGCGTCCGGCTCCGGCGCCGGGCTCCTAGATCGCCTGAATCAGGCGTCGGGCGGCTATTCCGCGCCATCCCGCCAGCGGCACCGCAGCCCCCGCTGCCCATTCTGCGGATGCACGAAAACCGGGTTTCGCCCTTTGTTTCGGCTCGATGACCGGTTAGAATGCCGCGCTTTATCTGGCCGGGTTGGTCTCTTGGCCCGCCGGCCCCAATAGCAGAGGAAAGTTGACATGGTCACGATACGCTTGGCCCGAGGCGGCGCTAACAAGCGTCCCTACTACCGCATCGAGGTCGCGGATCGCCGGCGCGCGCCGAACGGCAAGTGCATCGAGCGCGTGGGTTTTTATAATCCGAAGGCGGTTACCGCCGGGGAAAGATTTCGCGTCGATATGGCGCGCGTACAGTACTGGTTGGGCCACGGCGCGAAGCCGACCGAGCGCGTGGCCGATTTGCTTAAGAAGGCCGCCGCCGCTTGATCGGGCGGGTCGCCCGCGCACCCATCTCCAACAGAAATCATGGCGCACCCGCCGGACCGCCGCGTCACCGTCGGTCGCGTCACCGGCGTCTTCGGAGTGCGAGGTTGGATCAAGGTGTACTCGTACACGCGGCCGAAAGAAGCGATATTGAATTACACTCCCTGGTTACTGGAACGACAAGGCGAATCGAAGGTTTTCCCAGTTGCCGAGGGACGCGCGCAGGGTAAAGGGGTCGTCGCGCGGCTCGAAGGCTGTACCGATCGGGATGCGGTCGCCGCATTGATCGGTTCCGAGATCACGGTACCTATTTCGCAACTTCCCGCGCCCCGCGAGCACGAGTATTACTGGGCAGAGCTTGAAGGACTACGCGTCGTCAATCTCGCGGGTCGGGAGCTGGGTCGGGTCAGCCATTTATTCGAGACCGGCGCGAACGACGTGATCGCCGTGCAAGGCGAACGCGAGCGGTTGATACCGGTCGGCCCCGGCATCGTCCGGCGCGTCGATCGAACAGCCGGCGTCATTTACGTCGACTGGGAGGCGGAGGACTGATCCGCTCGAGCGGATAACCCGTCGTTCGGCGGCGCGAGAGGCGAACGCATGCGGATCGATGTCATCAGCATCTTCCCGCCGATGTTCGAGGCAGTCAGCGCGTTCGGTATTACCGGCCGCGCGGTTCGGGCGGGATTGCTGCGGCTCCGGGTATGGAATCCGCGCGATTACACCGAAGACAAGCATCGCTCGGTGGATGATCGGCCGTACGGCGGCGGCCCGGGAATGGTATTGCGCCCCGAGCCGTTGGCGCGAGCGATTGCGGCGGCGCGCTCGGAGGCCGGCGACACCACGCCTGTGCTTTATCTCTCGCCGCAGGGTCGCCGCCTCGATCATGCCGCGGTGGTGGAGTTGGCGGCGCGCGAGCGAATGATCTTGCTCGCCGGTCGTTACGAAGGCGTGGACGAGCGTCTGCTCGCCGCTGAAGTCGACGAAGAGTGGTCGATCGGAGATTACGTTCTCTCCGGCGGGGAGCTGCCGGCCATGGTGCTGATCGATGCCGTTGCCCGCCGCTTGCCGGGCGCGCTCGGGGATGAGGATTCGGCCGAGCAGGATTCGTTCGTGGGCGGCTTGCTCGATTGTCCGCATTACACGCGTCCGGAAGTTTACGCCGGTGAAGGCGTGCCGGAGGTGCTGTTGTCGGGCGACCACGAGCGCATTCGTCGCTGGCGACTCAAGCAGGCATTGGGACGAACCTGGTTACGGCGCCCCGATTTGCTGGAACGATTGGAGCTGGACGAGGAGCAGCGGCGGCTGTTGTCGGAGTTTCAAAAAGAGCGCAGCGACGTATAGCTGCGCCGGAACGATAGACGAGTAGGAGTTGACCCATGAGCAAGATTCTGCAAGAAATCGAAGCGCGTCAGATGACCCAGAAGGTTCCGCAATTCAGCCCGGGCGATACCGTGGCGGTATACATCCGCGTGCAGGAAGGCGAGCGCGAGCGTCTCCAGGCTTTCGAGGGCATGGTCATCGCGCGGCGCGATCGCGGCTTCAACTCCTCGTTCTCGGTGCGCAAGGTATCGTACGGCGAAGGAGTCGAGCGCGTATTTCCGCTCTACAGCCCGAGCATCGCCAAGATCGAAGTGAAGCGCAAAGGCGACGTGCGCCGCTCCAAGCTGTATTACTTGCGTCAGCTGGCCGGCAAAGCCGCGCGTATACGCGAGAAGGTCTGACCGCTCGAAGGACGGCTGGAATCGCGTCGTGCGCGCGTGGATAATGCGCGCATGACGCTCGGACCTTTTCGTCGCGTTGATGGCGCGCCCTAGAGCAGCGTACGACGCCGTCATCGCGGCGCCGTTCGGACGAGTCGCCGTACGCGCCGAAGCCGGGCGGGTAGTGGACGTCAACTTCGTTTCCGCTCGTGTCCCCCTTAAATCCCCCCAGGACGCGTTCGTGCGCCGCGTTTGTCGCGCGCTCGAAGCGTATTTCGCCGATCCGCGTCGCTCGTTCCGTATTCCCATCCTGCTCGAAGGCAGCTCGCACCAACGGCGCGTGTGGCGCGCGCTGACGCGCATTCCGGCGGGTGAGGTACGCAGCTACGGCGAGGTCGCGCGGCGTCTGCGCAGCTCCCCGCGCGCCGTCGGCGGTGCCTGCCGCACCAATCCGATTCCGATCATCGTGCCCTGTCATCGCGTGGTGGGGCGCGGCGGGATCGGCGGCTTC
>JAJPKH010000111.1 GCA_021323795.1 Acidiferrobacteraceae bacterium
CCCTCGATCAGATCGACGTCGGGCTTCTCCATGAGCGAGAGGAACTGGCGCGCATACGCCGAGAGCGACTCGACGTAGCGGCGCTGGCCCTCGGCGTAAAGCGTATCGAAGGCGAGCGAGGATTTGCCGGAGCCCGAGAGCCCGGTGATGACGATCAGCCGGTTGCGCGGCAGGTCGACGTCGACGTTCTTCAGGTTATGCGTGCGGGCGCCGCGGATGCGAATGTATTCCATGAGTAATCGACGATGAGTGGGGCACTTTGGGCCAACCTGCTAGTATACGCCCCTTCAAAAAGCAGAACCAAAACGGCTCCAGCCACCTCCGACGTCCCGTGTCGCCTCGCAGCCAACCCATGACCGCTCTCGAGCGCCGCTCCGTGGCCGCGCTCGCCGGTATTTACAGCACCCGGCTGCTCGGGCTGTTTCTCATCCTGCCGGTGTTCGCCCTCTACGCGCAGACGCTGGAAGGCTACACGCCGCAGTCGATGGGTTTCGCGCTCGGCGTTTACGGATTGACGCAGGCGTGCTTGCAGCTGCCTTTCGGCATCGCCTCGGACCGCCTCGGGCGCAAGCGCGTCATCGCCTTCGGCTTGGTACTGTTCGCGCTCGGCAGCGCGGTGGCCGCGCTCGCGCATTCGATAACCGGCGTGATACTGGGCCGCGCATTGCAGGGCGCCGGCGCCGTGAGCGCCGCCGTCACGGCGCTCGTCGCCGATCTCACGCGGGAAACGCAGCGCACCAAGGCCATGGCGGTCATCGGCATCACCGTCGGCGCGTCGTTTCTGATCGCAATCCCGCTCGGGTCGGCGCTGAACGCCATGATTCGGGTTCCCGGGATTTTCTGGCTCACCGCGGGTCTTGCCCTCGGCGGCCTCATGATCCTGTGGTTCGCCGTGCCGTCACCCGAACACGCGCGCTCGCGCCCACCGCCGGTAATGCCACAGCTCTTAGCCGTTCTGCGGGATACGCGGCTGCTCAGGCTCAACGCCGGCATTTTCGCGCTGCACGCCGCCCTGACGGCCGTGTTTGTCGTGCTGCCGAACACGCTGGTCGAGTCCGCGGGCCTACCTCAAAACGAGCACGCGGCGCTGTATCTGCCGCTCATGGTGGCGTCGGCGATACCGTTGTTTCCGGTGATTTCGTGGTCCGAGCGGCATGGTAAGCAGGGCATGATATTTGCCGCCGCGGTGCTGCTATTGGGAACGGCGCTCGCCGGCTTGAGCCTGGAGCACGGATCGTTGCTCGCGATCGGCACGGGCCTCTTCGTGTTCTTTTTCGCGTTCAATATTCTGGAGGCGTCGCTGCCCTCGCTGATTTCCAAGACCGCGCCCGCGCAGGCCAAGGGCATGGCCATCGGTGTTTACAGCACGTTTCAGTTTCTCGGCGCGTTCGTGGGCGGCGATCGCGGGGGCTGGCTGTACCAGCACTACGGCGTCGGTACGGTTTTTGGCGGCGCGGCGGCGATCGCGGGCCTGTGGTTTTTGCTGTCGCTGCGCGATTTTTTAAGGTCGAGCTCCACGCCCGCTTAGTGTCCCGCGTTCGTCGGCTTTTTCCTTGCGTTCGGTTCCCGCGCGCGCAAATGTCCGCCCGCGGCGGAATTGTCGCCCGGCGTCGATGGGGCTAGACTAGCCGCTCCTATAATTCGCACGTGACCTCAAGGCTCATGCACGTGCGGCAAACCTGGAGGTGTCCATGGCACGCGGTGTAAACAAAGTAATTCTCGTCGGCAATCTCGGAAAAGATCCCGAAGTTCGCTATTCGCCGAACGGGTCGGCCGTCGCTAACGTCACTATCGCTACATCCGAGTCGTGGAAGGACAAGACGAGCGGCGAGAAGCAGGAACGCACCGAGTGGCATCGGATCGTATTCTTCGGGCGGCTCGCCGAAATCGCCGGCGAGTACCTGAAGAAGGGTGCACAGATTTACGTGGAAGGGCGGCTGCAAACACGCAAGTGGCAGGACAAGGATGGAAAAGACCGCTACACCACCGAAATCGTGGCAAACGAAATGCAGATGCTCGGGTCACGCGCCGGCGCGGGGATGCCGAGCGAGCCGACGCACGAGCCGGCGGGCGCCCACGAACCGGCCGCGGCGCGCAGCGGCGGCAGCGTAGCGAAAGCGCCGGCGGGCGATTTCGACGACGATATTCCGTTCTGAGATCCATCATCGAGCCCAAAAAAAAACGGGGCGGCATCCGCCCCGTTTTTATTTTTCCCCGCAGCGCCAGCTCTGCCCCACACGCGGCGACTAAGTTTTCTTTCGCTCCATTGATCAGTTCTTACGCGCCATTCGACGCCGATTGTCGGTAGCTCAGCTCTTATTAACTGCGAACAGTAAGGGCTTCGCAGACGATAGCATTCACCCCGTTTTACTCACGGGAAATGAGAATGCGACGTCACTACCGATTTTCTCTTTGGCTTTCCTTGGGACTGTTGAGTTTGGTCACCGCCTGCGGCAGCGGTGGAGGGGGCGGGTCGAGCGAGGCAGGAACGACCGCGGTGGTCGCGCAGGTCAGTCAAGACGGCGTGCCGCTTTACCGTGTTTTCGAGCGCAGTGCCACGAATACCGCGAACTACCGGAACAAGTTCACCGACGTGACGCTGAACGTGGAATATACCGCGCCGTCGGGCCGCAAGATTCAGTTTTATGGTTTCTACGACGGCGACGGGCAGGGAGGCCAGAGCGGTAACGTATGGAAGTTCCGGTTCATGCCCGATGAGGTCGGAAGCTGGAGCTATACGTACTCCTGGTCGGACGGCAAGCCGGGCGGTTCGGGCGCGTTTACGGCGGTCGCCGCGGGGGCGGCGCCGGGCGTCCTGCAAGCCTACACCGACAACCGCCACTGGTTCGCCTATAACGGCACGCAACCGGTGTTCCTCAAGTCGTACCACGTCGGCGCCGCCGGCTTCACCGGCACGCCGATCGATTGGGCCGCCAGCAACGTCTATTCCAAGCTCGCCGAGCGCGGTTACAACCACATCCTGCTCAAGTCCCTGCCGATCGGCTGGACCAACGAAAAACCGGCCGACGCTCCGGCCGATCACCTGTCCCGCCCGATCTGGAGCGATACGCCAGAGGTGCAGGACTTGCAGGTGTGGAAGCGGTTGGAAGAGCACATGATCTGGCTCAGCGGTCACAACATGAGCGTGCACTTCTTCATGGGATTCGACCCGAAGAGCGACGGATCGGTCGATTTGTATTGGGCCCAGACCCGCTTCAGTAATCTCTCATCCGCCGACCAAGAAGCGTATGTGCGCTACGTGACCGCGCGGCTCGCGCCCTTCGCGAACATCGCTGGCTGGAATTACACGTGGGAAACGGACGGCAGCACCGGCGAGCAGCGCTTGATGGAGCTGCTGGCGAAATACGATCCCTGGAAGCATCTCGCCACCTATCACGATGAGGCGCCCGCCAGCAACGACTACGGCAACGCGCGCTACTCGTTCGCCGGCATCGAAAACCACGGCTACTTCGGCAACAGCGGCGGCGCGGCGGCACTTGATTCGGCGTCGCACTACCAGGCGACGATCGACGCCTTCCGCGACAAGCCGGTCTATATGGTCGAAGGCAACGGACTGTGGCGCGGCTGTTGGGCCAAGGATGGCGCCGAGAAGAGCGTCACCCGCGCGGGCTGGGCGGTCACGCTCGCCGGCGGATCGTTTGCCTGGCAGGACGCGCCGGGCTGTTTCGATGGACCGGTGGCCGATATGTTCAACTGGCCGGCGTCGAATCCGCTCGCGAACCGTCTCGATGTTCTCTATGGCGTGATGACGCGGGACGTGGTGTTCCAGCGCATGGCGCCGCACAACGAGCTGTTAAGCGGCTGCTGGAACAATTTCGATCGCTTCGGCGCGGTTCCCGCCTCGCCGTGTTTCGCGCTCGCCGAGGTTGGTAAGCAGTACGTGGTTTACAAGGAGGACGGCGGCGGCTTCAGTCTGAGTCTCGCCTCCGGACAGTACAGCGCGTCCTGGATCGACACGCGCACCGGCGCGCGCCAGCCCGCGAACGGCGGTGCCGTCAACAGCGGCGGATCGGTGATGCAATTCTTTGCACCTTCGACGTCGACGGATTGGGTGCTGCTCTTGAAAAGTTCCTAGGGCGCTACGGTCCCGTGGGTGAAGCGAAAGCTTCACCCCGGGGGCCAGCGCATGTGTCTTCCGCCGAGCAAGTGCAGGTGGACATGAAACACCACCTGCCCGCCCTCGGCGTTGGTATTGATCACGGTGCGGTAACCCGCCTGCGCGATGCCCAGGTCCTTGGCGATCCGGCTAGCGGCGATCAGTAGCGCACCCGCCAATTGCGCATCCTCGTCCCGCAAGTCGTTGAGCGTGCTCACATGCCGTTTCGGCACGACCAGCACATGCGTCGGCGCCTGCGGGTTGATATCGCGGAACGCGAGCACTTTTTCGTCTTGGTAAACGATGTCCGGCTTGATCGCGCCTGAGACCATTTTGCAAAAAAGGCAATTTTCGCTCATGCCATGTTCCCTCCGGTGGTCTGTACTTCGCGTGCAGTGTCAAGAGGATAGTGCCTTCGCGGCACGCACGGAAGATGATCCGGGTCGCTTCTCGCCGGCCATGGTTTAAAATAAATCGATTATCGGGACCTGCGTGGAGGGGTTGCACATGCCGATGGAAGAAGAGCCGGTGGTCGGCGCGATGTACGAGGACCAGGACGGGCTCGCGTTTGAAGTTCTTTCGTTCGACGAGGACGATGGGACCATCGAGGCGCAGTACGAGGACGGCGAGGTAAGCGAGATCGATATCGACGCGTGGTATGAAATGGATTTGCAGCAGCTCAAGTCGAGTACCTGGAAAGAAGCGGACGACGATGAGGAAGAGGAGGAAACCGAAGCGGACAAAGGCACGCGACCGACGCGGCCCGCGGATGACGAGGACGACGACGATCTCGACGACCTGGATGAAGACGACGACAGCGACGATTACGAGAGCTAGATCTCCGCTGTAGCGCCCCGCCGGTCAGCGGCCGGTCCCCATCGGGCACGGATCTCCCATGCCGCAAGCGCAGCCGCGCGGCTGAGTGAGTGGCGTTGAAAAACGGGGATACGGGATACGGGGCTGGGGAGGAGTAATAAAACTCCTCCCCTGAAATCCGATTCGCTTAAACCATGTCCTTAAGAGTCTTAAGGGGCTGCACTTTCACGACATTGCGGGCCGGCTTGGCCTTGAACATCACTTCTTCTTTGGTAAACGGGTTGATGCCTTTGCGAGCGGGAACGGCGGGCTTCTTCACGACCTTGATCTTCATCAGACCGGCGAGGTTCACGATCCCCGGGCCGCGTTTCAGGTCGCGCTCAATGAGATCCTGCATCGCGTCGAACACGGCCACGACATCTTTTCGCTTAAGCGTGGTCTTCTCGGCGATGTAATTAAAGATTTCTGATTTCGTGGTCGGTTTTTGTCCGGCTGTTGCCATGTATTGCTCCTGAGTGGGGGGGTGGGTTTAAGGGTGCTTTAAAGTAGCAGTAATTTATCGGAAAAAATAGGTTTATAGAAGGCAGTCGTCGGCGCATTCCGCCATCGCGGCAGATGTTTCTGTGGCGAACATCCCTTCATCCGATTTGAAAAAGTGAAAGCTCGGCCCTACTTAAGTGCACCGGTTGGGTCGCGGTTCGTGCTCCTCATCGACCCGTGGCGATACAACCCTAAACGCTTGCAACACAATGCATTAGTTTGCCGCCCGACCCGCTATAATGCGCCTGGACGGTCGGCGCGACGGCGGTCTCGGCGGTGCGTCATGACACAGTGGAGGAATCGTTATGCCGATTTATGAATATAAATGTGGTGAATGTGGTCACCACCTCGAAGCCATCCAAAAGATGAGCGACGCTCCGCTCGCCGATTGCCCGGCCTGTGGACGGCCGGTCCTCAAGCGTCTGATATCCGCCGCCGGGTTCCAACTGAAGGGCAGCGGCTGGTATGCGACCGACTTCAAGAACAAAGGTCAGAAGAAGGATTCGACGAAAGAGGGCGGCGATAAGTCTTCCTCATCCGATTCGGGCGAGACGGCGCCGGAAAAGAAGGCGCACGGTTGTGGAGGCGGTGCATGCGGCTGCGCCCACTAGGATGATGGCCGCGCTCCGGCGTTATCTCGCCGCGGGCCTGCTCATTTGGGTGCCCCTCGGAGTCACGCTCCTCATCATCAAGTTCCTGGTGGACGTCATGGACCAGAGCCTGCTGCTGCTGCCGCAGGCGTTGCGTCCGGAAGTTCTATTCAAGGTGCAAATCCCCGGGCTTGGAATCCTGCTGACGGCGGTGATCGTCATCGGCACCGGAATGATCGTCACCAATCTTTTCGGTCAGCAGCTGTTTCACTGGGGCGAGCGCCTGCTGAATCGCATTCCCCTCGTCGGCACGATCTACGGCTCGGTGAAGAAGCTGACGGAGACCATCTTCAGCGGCAGCGGCAAGTCGTTTCGCCGAGTGGTGCTGGTGCAGTATCCGCGCGTCGGCATGTGGACACTGGCGTTCCTGACGGGCAACGGCGCGAAAGAAGTCGATGACCTTACGGGCTGCGCGACCGTGAACGTCTTCGTTCCTACGACGCCGAATCCCACCTCGGGCTTCATGCTCGTGGTTCCGCGCGCGGAGGTGGTGGAGCTCACGATGTCGGTCGAAGAGGCGTTGCGGATGATTCTCTCGGTCGGCGCGGTGGTGCCCGAGCCGCGCAAGGAAGTAATCGTCGGCGGCAGAGCGAAGGCCTCCTGAAGTCCCGCGGTTCAACTAATCGGGATACATTTTCTTATTCATGCGTACTCATTATTGCGGAGAGCTGGACCGGTCGTCGATCGACCGCGAGGTCGTGTTGTGCGGCTGGGCCCATCGCCGGCGCGATCACGGCGGCGTGATTTTCATCGATCTGCGCGACCGCGAAGGCGTCGTGCAGGTGGTGTGCAATCCTGATCGGTCGGATATGTTCGCGGTCGCGGAAGGCGTGCGTGGCGAATACGTGCTGCGCGTGACCGGGAAAGTCAGCCGGCGCCCGGCCGGCACCGAGAATATGGCGCTCAAGACCGGCGCGATCGAAGTCATCGCGCACGCGATCGAGGTGCTCAACCGCGCCGAGCCGCTCCCGTTTCAACTCGACGAACCGGACGTCAACGAATCGGTGCGTCTCAAGTACCGATATCTCGATTTGCGCCGCGACGTGATGCAGGCGAATTTACGGCTGCGTCACCGCATCGTGCAGACGCTGCGCGGTTTTCTGGAAGCGCGTGCGTTCACGGAAATCGAAACGCCGATGCTGACGAAGTCGACGCCCGAAGGCGCGCGCGATTATCTGGTGCCGTCGCGCACGCACCCCGGCTTCTTCTTCGCGCTGCCGCAATCGCCGCAGCTCTTCAAACAGATCCTGATGATGGCGGGCTTCGAGCGTTACTATCAGTTCGCGCGCTGTTTTCGCGACGAAGACTTGCGCGCCGACCGCCAGCCCGAATTCACGCAGCTCGATATCGAGACCTCGTTTCTCGACGAACAGGGCGTGACCACGCTCGTGGAGGACATGATCCGCGAGATGTTCCAGAAGGTACTGAACGCGGATCTGCCGAACCCGTTTCCGCGGCTCTCCTACGCCGAGGCGATGCGCCGTTATGCGTCGGACAAACCGGATCTGCGCAATCCGCTCGAGCTGGTCGATGTCGCCGATCTGGTCAAGAACGCCGAGTTCAAGGTGTTCGCCGGGCCGGCCAACGCGCCGAACGGCAGAGTCGCGGCGCTGCGTGTGCCGCGCGGTGGCGAGCTGCCGCGCAGCCAGATCGACGGTTACACGGCGTTCGTCGCTCAGTACGGCGCGAAGGGGCTCGCCTACGTGAAGGTCAACCAGATCTCCAAGGGCCGCGAGGGACTACAGTCGCCGATTTTGAAATTCCTGTCCGATGAAGCGATCGCGGGAATATTGCAGCGCACCGCCGCCAAGGACGGTGATCTGGTTTTCTTCGGCGCCGATACGCAGAAAGTGGTCAACGACGCGCTCGGCGCGCTGCGCCTGAAGCTCGGGCAGGATTTGAGCCTGACGATCGAAGGATGGCGGCCGCTCTGGGTCGTCGATTTCCCGATGTTCGAGTACGACGCGGACGCAAAGCGCTGGGCGGCGCTGCACCATCCGTTCACGGCGCCGAAGCCGGAAGACGAGGCGCTGGTCGATAAAGATCCGGCGAACGTGAAGGCGCGCGCCTACGACATGGTGCTGAACGGATCGGAGATCGGCGGCGGCTCGATTCGTATCCACCGCACCGAGCTGCAGGAGCGCGTGTTCGCCGCGCTCGGCATCGAAGCGGAAGAAGCGCAGGCGAAGTTCGGCTTCCTGCTGGAGGCGCTGAAATACGGCGCGCCGCCGCACGGCGGCATCGCCTTCGGCATCGATCGTATCGTCGCCCTGATGGCCGGAACGGATTCGATTCGCGACGTCATCGCGTTTCCGAAGACGCAGAAGGCCTCCGACCTCATGACGTCGGCGCCCAGCCCCGTGGATGAAACTCAGTTGCGTGAGCTGCACATTCGGTTGCGCAAGCCGCCCGATAAAAGCGACGGACTTTAGCGTCGGCGCCGCGGTTCCACCCCGCCGGGAAGTCTGTTCCCGGCAACCGTAAACACGTTGAGCAGACGATAGCGATAGAGCCGCATGCCGGTCAGGCGCGCGGCGATCGGTCGCGGCGGTTTTCGTAGGCCTGAAGGTGCGTGTAGACGACCCTGAGGATATCGTGCGGAACGGCGAGCGCCTCGGCCCGCCGCCGCATGTCCCCGACGATATGCTCGCCCTCGATCCGCCCGCCGCGCTCGATGTCGCGGAGCATGGAGGCGGTGAAGGTCGAACCTTCGCGCGTGAGGAGAGACAGTGTTTCGTCGAACCACGCCTGGCCGAGAGGATGACCGGACTTTTCGGCCACGGCCGCGGTGATCGACAGCAGCTCGCGGACCAGCCCGTTACCGAAACGGGTGGCGGCGATATCGCCGACGGACGCGCGCATCAGGCACGTCATGCCGGCGAGCGTCGTGAGTAAAGCGTACTTTTTCCACAGCTCGCCGTCGATGTCGTCGCTGACTTTGAAGGAAAACTTGCCCTGGCCGAACGCCGCCGCGATTTCCTGAACGATGGGCTCCTGCCGCGCATGGCGCGCGCCGATGACAATACCGTGCATCTCATTCATATGCTTGATCACGCCTTGCGGCGTGATCGTCGCGGCAATAAAACAAAGGCCGCCGATGACGCGATCGGCGCCGAACTCCCCGTCGAGATAATCAAAATGCTTCATGCCGTTGAGCAGCGGCAATACCGCGGTCGTTTTGCCGACGGCGGGACGAATGGCGGCGACGGCGCCTTCGAGGTCATAGGCTTTGCACGACAACAGGACGAGATCGTAGTTCTTGGTGGCGGACGGATCCGTGACGTAGGGAACCGGCATCGCTACGTTGCCGAAAGGGCTCTCGATCACCAGTCCACGCTCGGCGAGCTGCGCCGCCCGGCCGGAGCGGACCAGGAACGTCACGTCGACGCCGGCCTCGAGCAGACGCCCGCCGAAATATCCTCCCGTGGCGCCGGCGCCGAGAATCAATACGCGCATCGATCGGTACTCCTTCGGAAACGGAAGGCGATTCTCGCGCCCGCAAGCGCTAGGCGCAATGCGCGGTTTCGCGCTCGATCAGGCCGCCGAAAGCGTCGCGCAACGTCGCGAATACCGGGCCGGGACAGGCGCGCAGCCGCCGCCCGTCGATTTCGCGCACCGGGATCAGCCCGGCGCCGGTGCCGGTGAGAAAACACTCATCGGCGGCGTACAGATCGTATGGCGACAAACTGATTTCGCGCACCGGGATCTTTAAGTCGGCGGCGAGCTCCAGTACGGCGGCGCGGGTGATGCCTTCCAGTGCGCCGTCGACGGCCGGAGGGGTGAGCAGGACGCGGTCGCGCACGATGAAAATATTGTCCGCCGATCCTTCGGTCACGTGCCCGGCGGCGTTCAAGAGGATCGCTTCATCCGCGCCGGCGCGGCTCGCCTCCATGCGTGCGAGAATGTGATTGAGATAGTTGAGCGACTTGATGCGCGGATCGAGCGCATCGACGGCGATCCGCCGGGTCGCGGCGACAAGCACGCGCGCGCCTTGCTGGCGCACCGTCAACGGCACGAGCGTCAGCTCGTCGGCGATGAGGAATACGTTCGGCCGCCCGCAGGACGCGGGATCGAGCCCGAGCCGTCCTTCGCCGCGCGTCACCACCAATCGCAAATAGCCGTCGGTTTTGCCGAAGGCGGTGATCGTCGCTTGCACGGCGGACGCGAGCGCATCGGCGTCGTAAGGAATATGCAGCCGGATCGCCGCTGCCGAGGCCTCGAGCCGCGCGAGATGTTGTGTCAGGCGAAACGCGCGCCCGTGGTAAAAGCGAATGCCTTCGAAAACGCCGTCGCCGTAGAGCAGCCCGTGATCGAACACCGACACGCGCGCATCCGCGAGCGGAACGACGCGACCGTTCAACCAGCAAACGGCGTGTCGCGCCGGTGCCGGCGCTTCCTCCGCCGTGCGATTGGCCGATCGCGCCCGGTTCACGGCCGCGACTGTTGGCGCATCCGGTGAGCGGCGCTCACGCGCAGCGGCGCAGTCCGGTTGTCGGTGGACGCGGCCGATCGCGGTTGATCCAGCTCAGGTCCACAACCGGGTTGGTGTCGCGGGTGCGCCGTTGGCGCCGCGTCGGATCGGAGAAAAAAGTACCGTCGACGACGGCCGCGATGTCGCCGCGCCCGATCAGACCGATATCGCGCAGTTGGCGCTGGTCCATGGCGAGCAGCGCCTGGTGCTCGGCCTGTTGCCGGCGGTAGCGTTGGTACTGCTCCCATCGTGCATTGAACCATTCCTTTATTTTCATGACATGTTTCTCCGCTCTCTTGACGCTTATAAGCCTATGCGCCATAGTGCAACCAGTACAGATTCAGACTATCAACAATTGCAGCGTAACAGTTGTCGTTAGTTTGCAACTGTGATGCTTTGGGAGCGCGGAACTGTGCAGGTAGCGAAATCCGTCCGGCGCCAGGGTCCCGCGGCGGCCGCCGAGAATCTGTACCGGCGCGTGGCGCGGCGCCTCATCGAGCAGATCGATAAGGGGATTTACCGCGCCGGCGAGCGCGTGCCCTCGGTGCGCCGTTTGAGCGAGCAGTGGAAGGTCAGCATCGCCACGGTCCTCGAAGCCTATCGGTTGCTCGAGAACGACGGTCTGCTCGAGGCGCGCCCGCAATCGGGCTACTACGTGCGCGAGCGCGCCTACCCGGTGCCGGCCGAGCCCGACGTTTCGTCCCCGCCCGGCGCTCCGACCACGGTGAATGTCATCGACGTGGCGTTGCGCGTGCTCAAGACCGCGCGCCGCTCGGAAATCGTGCAGCTCTGTTTGACGACGCCGCATCCCGAGTACTTGCCGGTCGCCCGGCTCAATCGCATCGCGGCGGCGATCGCGCGCCGCGATACCGGCGCGCTGCACCGTTACGATTTTCCGCCGGGGCTTCCGGCGCTGCGGCAGCAAATCGCGCGGCGCATGCTCGAGACCGGTTGCGAGGTGGCGCCGGACGACATCGTCATCACCAGCGGTTGCCAGGAAGCGGTGACGCTCTGCTTGCGCGCGGTGGCGCGGCCGGGCGACGTGATCGCCGTCGAGTCGCCGACTTATTACGGCACGCTGCAGACGATCGAGTCGCTCGGCATGAAAGCGCTCGAGGTCCCGACGCATCCGCGTGACGGCATCAGTCTCGAGGCGCTCGAGCTTGCGCTCGAACGGCATCGGGTGCGCGCCTGCGTGCTGGTGCCGAGCTTCAGCAATCCGCTCGGCGCCTGCATGCCGGACGACAACCGCCGCCGGCTGGTGCGGTTGCTCGCGGAGCAGGAGATTCCGCTGATCGAAGACGACATCAACGGGGACTTGTCCTTCACGGCGCCGCGGCCGAAGGCCGTGAAAGCGTTCGACCGCAAGGGCCTCGTGCTTTACTGCTCGTCTTTTTCCAAAACGCTCTCGCCCGGATCGCGCATCGGCTGGACCGTTCCCGGACGCTGGCGCATGCAGACCGAGCACCTGAAATACGTGAGTACGATGGCGACGCCCACGTTACAGCAAATGGTCGTCGAGGGATTTTTGGCGCACGGCGGCTATGACCGCTACCTGCGCGGCATGCGCCCGGTTTACGCGCAGAATGCGGAGCGCACCATCCAGGCGATCGCCCGGTTCTTCCCCTCGGGGACGCGCGTCACCAAACCCACCGGCGGCTTCGTGCTGTGGGTGGAATTGCCGCCCAAGGTCGATGCGTTCGAGATGAATCGGCGGGCGCTCGAGCGCGGCATCGCGATCGCGCCCGGCCCGCTGTTTTCGGCCAAGCAAAAGTACCGCCATTTCATCCGCCTGACGTTCACGGTACCGTGGAGCGAACGGGTGGAGCAGGCGCTCTTTACGTTAGGGCGCCTGACGCACGAAATGGCATGAGCGGATTGCCGGCGATCGGTATTATGTCGTCCTCGTTCAAGCGTCCGGAGTCCGTGCTGGTGGTGGTTTACACCCGAAGCGGCAAAGTGTTGCTGCTCAAGCGCGCCGATCATCCCGACTTCTGGCAGTCGGTGACGGGCGCGATGGACTGGCACGAGCAGGATCCGCGCGTCAGCGCGGTTCGCGAGCTGCGCGAAGAGACGGGAATCGAGGCGGCGCCGGAGCAGGTGCGCGACCTCGGGTTGGTACAGCGGTATCCGATATTGCCGCAATGGCGCTATCGCTACGCGCCCGACGTGATCGAAAACGCCGAGCATGCGTACGCGCTCGAGCTGGCGCAAGAAACGGCGCTCGCGATTCATCCGGAGCACACCGCCTACGGTTGGTTCGATTTCGCCGCCGCCGCCGCCCGGGCGACGTCGTGGACCAACCGCGCCGCTATCGAGCGGATCGCCCGGGCGCGGGAATCCTGACGCGATGCCCGCGCGCAGGCCCGGGCCGGCGGTCGTGCTCGTGCACGGGCTCTGGCTGTCGGGCTGGTGCATGGCGCTGATCGCGTGGCGGCTGCGCCGCGCGGGATTTCGCACCTTTCTTTTTTCATACCCGAGCGTGCGCAAGCGCCTGCGGGACAACGCGGAACGCCTGCGTGCCTTCAGCGATAAAATCGAGGGTGGCACCGTGCACTTCGTCGGGCACAGCCTGGGCGGCGTGGTGATTCACTCGATGCTTGCCTACTGCCCGCCGGCGCGGCCGGGGCGCGTGGTCACGCTCGGGTCCCCGCACGGCGGCAGCCAGGTCGCACGAGCGCTGTCGCGCTGGTTCTGGGGACGCTGGATTCTCGGAGCGAGCATCGCCGATCTGTTGCGTGGCGAACCTTCGCCCGGGACTTTAGCGAAGCGCGAAGTCGGCCTGATCGAAGGCGATCTGCCGATCGGCCTCGGCCGGCTCATCACCAAGCTGCACCTGCCGAATGACGGCGTCGTCGCCATCAACGAGGCGCACCTCCCCGGCGCGGCCGACGAACTCGTCATTCCGGTGTCCCACACCGGAATGCTGTTCTCGCATCGCGCCGCCATGGCCATCTGCCAGTTCCTGCGCTTCGGGCATTTCGTTCGCTAGTACCGATTGCCCGTTTTTCAGCGCCGCGGAGCCCCCTCGGCGTTGGGCGAGGGTGCACCAGATGGTAAACTTCCGGTCCATTCCCGGGTTTTCAGTGCCCGGACAGTCGCCGAGGAGCTTATGGCCGGCCACAGCAAATGGGCCAACATCCGCATACGCAAAGGGGCTCAGGACGCCAAACGCGGAAAAATTTTCACCAAGCTCATCCGCGAAATCACCGTCGCGGCGCGCACCGGCGGCGGCGACCCGGCGCACAATCCACGGCTGCGTCACGCCATCGATAAAGCGCTCGGACAGAACATGTCCAAGGACAACGTCGAGCGCGCGATCAGGCGCGGCACGGGCGACCTCGAGGGCGCCAATTACGAGGAAGTGCGCTACGAGGGTTACGGACCCGGCGGCGTCGCGATACTGGTCGAATGTCAGACGGACAATCGCAATCGCACCGTCGGTGAAGTGCGTCACGCCTTTGCCAAATACGGCGGCAATCTCGGCACCGACGGATCGGTCGCGTACCTTTTTAAAAAGGTGGGAGTGGTCGGGTTCGCTCCCGGCACGAGCGAAGATGCCGTGATGGAAGCGGCGCTCGACGCCGGCGCGGACGACGTCGTCGCCGAGTCCGACGGCGCGGTCGAAGTGCTGACGGCGCCCGATGTGCTACATAAGGTACGCGAGAGCCTGGAGCGCGCGGGTCTTAAACCGAACAGCGGCGAGTTGATTGAGCGGCCGACGACGGCGGTACCGGTCGAGGGCGAAGACGCGGAGCGCCTGCTCAAGCTCCTCGAGGTGTTGGAGGATCTCGACGACGTGCAAAACGTTTACACGAATGCGGAATTTCCACACGAGGTGCCGGCGTGAGGCGGCCGCATTCCTCGGCCCCGAGTTCGAGGCGCGCTCCCCATGGCGCGCACCTTCGCGGGTGCGCGATACGCATTCCACTGTGCCCGCGGCGAAGGGAGCGTGACACGACCCTGGCGCATCAGGCCGCGTGATGCGCGTGCTCGGCATCGATCCCGGCTCGCGCGTCACCGGTTTCGGCGTCGTGCAGGTGTTGCGCAACGGAAGACTGCAATATGTCACGAGCGGCTGCATTCGTACTCCTCCGGGCGCGCTCGCCGACCGCCTGAAGAGCATTTACGACGGTGTCAACGAAATCATCGCCTCGTTTCAGCCGACGGTGTTCGCGGCCGAGCGCGTTTTCGTCGCGCGTAACGCCGATTCGGCGTTGAAGCTCGGCCAGGCGCGCGGCGCCGCGATCTGCGCGGGCATCAACCGGGGCCTCGAAGTGAACGAATATTCGGCGACCGAGATCAAAAGCGCGATCGTCGGCCGCGGCCGGGCGGACAAGCGCCAAATCCAGCACATGGTGCGCGTGTTGCTCGAGCTCGACGGATCGCCTTCCGCCGACGCGGCCGACGCGCTCGCCTGCGCGATTTGCCACGCGCATCAGACCGCGGGTCGCCTCGCTTTTCGCCGCGGGCTCGGTCGCCGCGTGATCGAGCGAGGCGTCGCGTGATCGGCCGCCTGCGCGGCACCCTGGTGCGCAAGGAGCCGCCGGTGCTGTTGGTCGACGTCGGCGGCGTCGGCTATGAGCTCGAAGCGCCGATGACGACGTTCTACGACCTGCCCGCCGTCGGCGAGACGGTCACGCTGCATACGCACCTGGTGGTGCGCGAGGACGCGCATCTGCTCTACGGTTTCGCGCGCGAGGCGCAGCGCCGCCAGTTTCGCGCGCTGCTCAAGGTCAACGGCGTCGGGCCGCGCGTCGCCCTCGCCGTGCTTTCCGGTCTTTCCGAGCACGAGCTCGCCCAGTGCGTCGCCAACGAAGACATCGCGCGCCTGACGCAGGTGCCGGGCATCGGACGCAAGACCGCGGAGCGCTTGATCGTCGAGCTGCGCGACAAGCTGCCGAGCGAGGCACCGGTATTGCCCGCGGCGGCGTCCAGTGCGCCGGCCGAGCGCGATCCGGTCGGCGAGGCGGTGAGCGCCCTGATCGCGCTCGGTTACAAGCCGCAGGAGGCATCGCGCGCGGTGCGCGGCGTGCCGAACCAGGACGTGAGCACCGAAGAAATCATTCGCCAGGCTTTGAGGGCCATGGCAGTATGAGGACCGTGTTCCCCCCTCCCCTTACCCTCCCCCTCAAGGGGGGAGGGGGAGGAGGTGAGGATCTATTTTCATGATCGAAACCGACCGGCTCGTTTCGGGCAGCACGCTCGACGCGACCGACGATTCCGTCGAGGCCAATCGGCTGCGGCCGACGCGGCTCGCCGACTACGTCGGACAGGAACCGATCCGCGAGCAGCTCGAGGTCTTCATCGCCGCGGCGCGCGGGCGCCGCGAGGCGCTCGATCACGTGCTCCTCTTCGGGCCGCCGGGACTCGGCAAGACGACGCTCGCCAACATCGTCGCGCACGAGATGGGCGTGGGCTTGCGGCACACCGCGGGCCCGGTGCTCGAGCGGCCCGGCGATCTCGCCGCCATACTCACGAATCTGCAACCGAACGACACGCTCTTCATCGATGAGATCCATCGCCTGAGCCCGGTCGTCGAAGAGATTCTTTATCCGGCGATGGAGGACTACCAGCTCGACATCGTCATCGGCGAGGGGCCCGCCGCCCGCTCGATCAAGCTCGATCTTCCGCCGTTTACGCTGGTCGGCGCCACGACGCGCGCGGGGCTGCTGACGTCGCCACTGCGCGATCGCTTCGGCATCGTGCTGCGCCTCGAGTTCTACAGCGAGGCCGAGCTCGCGCGCATCGTCGAGCGTTCCGCCGGCATTCTCGGCGTGCCGAGCGAACCGTCCGCCATCGCGGCGATCGCGCGCCGCTCGCGCGGCACGCCGCGCATCGCGAACCGGTTGCTGCGGCGCGCGCGCGACTTCGCGGAGATAAAAGGCGATGGCCGCCTTACGGTCGGCATTGTCGAGGGCGCGCTGCGCATGTTGGAGGTGGACGAGCAGGGCATGGACGTGCTCGATCGCAAGTTCCTGCGCGCCGTGCTCGAGCGCTTCAACGGCGGGCCGGTCGGCATCGACAGTCTCGCCGCCGCGATCGGCGAGGAGCGCGGCACGCTGGAGGACGTCATCGAACCGTTTCTGATTCAGCGCGGGTTTCTCATGCGCACGCCGCGCGGGCGCCAGGCGACGGCCGCCGCGTGGCG
The DNA here is from genome assembly GCA_021323795.1 of Acidiferrobacteraceae bacterium. Lineage (GTDB taxonomy): Bacteria > Pseudomonadota > Gammaproteobacteria > Acidiferrobacterales > Sulfurifustaceae > JACQFZ01. The sequence goes on from JAJPKH010000111.1 coordinate 16,746, forward strand.
TCATTTCGGCCTGGTTGTCCCCGCGGGAGTCGATTCGCCGCAGCGCGGTATGTTCGACGGCGCCTAGCCGCCGGCAGCGAATAAGATCGTCGCCATGCGGCCGCCATTTGCGATTACAATCCGCGTGTATTATGAAGATACCGATACCGCCGGCGTCGTTTACCACGCCAATTATTTCAAGTTCATGGAGCGCGCCCGCACCGAATGGCTGCGCTCGCTCGGCGTCGAGCAGGACGCGCTCGCGCGCCGCGAGGGAGTGATATTCGTCGTGCGCTCCGCCCATACCGAGTTCTTGAAGCCGGCGCGCTTCAATGACGTGATTCAAGTGAGCGTCGCCGTCGCCGCCTGCGGCGGCGCGAGCATCACCTTCGCGCAGACGATACGCCGCGATGACACGACATTGTGCGAAAGCGAAGTGCGCGTGGCGTGTTTGCATGCGGCGACGTTCGCACCGTGTAAGCTTCCGCCGGCGCTCGCCGCGCGACTAAAACCAGAGGTCTCCGCATGAACCCCGTTGTTTCCCCCGAAGGTCTCGCGCTCCTCACGCTGGTTCAGAACGCGAGTCTCCCGGTCAAGCTGGTCATGGCGTTGCTGATGCTGGCCTCGTTCATTTCCTGGACCATGATCTTCCGCAAATGGTACGCGCTGCGGCAGGCGCAAGCGGTGGCGAGCCGTTTCGAGCGCCGCTTCTGGTCCGGCGGCAACATCGTGCAGATGTACAACGAACTGGCGGGGAAGGGCGCGAATCCGGCGGGCATGGAAAGCCTGTTCGTCGAAGGTTTCCGCGAGTACAAGCGCCTCGTCGGGCAGCCGAACATACAGCCCATGGAGATCCTGGAAGGCGTGCAGCGCGCCATGCGCGTGGCCCTCTCGCGCGAGATCGATTATCTCGAGATGCACCTGCCGTTTCTCGCGACGGTGGGCTCGACCAGCCCTTACGTCGGTTTGTTCGGCACGGTGTGGGGCATCATGAATTCGTTCCGCTCGCTCGGCGCGGTGCAGCAGCCCACCATCGGCCACGTTGCCCCCGGCATCGCCGAAGCGCTGATCGCGACGGCGATCGGGCTCTTCGCCGCCATTCCGGCGGTCATCGCGTACAACCGCTACTCGAGCCAAGTCGAGCGGCTGGTGACGCGCTACGAAATCTTCATGGCGGAATTTTCCAGTATCTTGCAGCGGCAGGCGTTCGCGGCGCGGAGCGGATAGATGGAAGGCTACAGCCGCAAGCGCAAGCGCCTGATGAGCGAGATCAACGTCGTGCCGTACATCGACGTGATGCTGGTGCTGCTCATCATTTTCATGATCACGGCGCCGTTGCTCACGCAGGGCGTGAAGGTCGACCTGCCGCAGGCGGCGTCGAAACCCGTGGATACGCAGGACCGCGAAACGCTCGTGGTAACCATCGACCGCGACGGGCGTTATTATCTGGACGACCGACGCATCGCGCCCGATGACCTGAAGCGCCGCGTACAGGCTATCCTGCGCGCGCGCCCGCAAACCCCGGTATTGATCCGCGGCGACCGCAACGTCGGATACGGGCACGTCGTCAAAGCCATGGCATTGTTGCAGTCGGCCGGAGCCCCGAGCGTTGGCCTCATTACGGAAACGCCGGCCGCCAACGAACGCGGTGCGTAGCCAGACCCGCCGCGCTCCCGGCCGCTACCGCGCGGTCATCTACGCCGCGTTGGTGCACGCGGCGGTGATCGCGGCGCTCGTGATCGGGTTTCGCTGGTCGGGGCCGGCCAGCGTGGCGCCGGAAAATACCATCCAGGCGACTGTCGCCGAGGACCCGGAAAAAAAGAAGGCGGAGGAAGAGCGGCGCCGGCAGGAAGAGGAGCGCAAGAAGGCGGAGGCCGAACGCAAGCGCCAGGAGGCCGAAGCGCAGAAGAAGCAGGAAGAGGAACGCCGGCTCGAGGAGAAACGCAAGCAGGCGGAGGCGGAGAAGCAGAAGCAGGCGGAGGTGAAGCGCCGGCAGGAAGAGGAGCGCAAGAAGGCGGAGGCGGAAGCCGAACGTAAGCGCGTCGAAGTCGAAGCCCGCAAGAAGCGCGAGGAAGAGGCCGAGCGGCGCAAGGCGGCGGAGGAATCGCTCAAGCAGCAGCTCGCCGAGGAAGAGCGCGCCCGCGCCGAGGCGGCGCGCGCCGCCCGGGCGGCCAGCGAGGCGGAACGGTACCGGGCGCTGATCCGGCAGAAAGTGAGCCGCAATTGGGCCCGACCGGCGGGCACGAATACGACGCTCAAATGCATCGTGCGCGTGCGTCTCGCCCCGGGCGGCGACGTGCTGCAGGCGGCGGTGGTGAAGGGAAGCGGGAACGCCGTGTTCGATCGGTCGGTCGAAGCGGCTGTGTACAAGGCATCGCCGCTGCCGATACCGGCGGCGCCGGATTTGTTCGAGTACTTTCGCGAAATCGAGTTTTTATTTACGCCGGAACCCTGATGAGCAAGACCAGTAAACGCAGAAGTGGTGGAAGGTTATGGCGAGTCGCCGCAGCCGCGTTGGCGCTCCTGTGCGCCGGCGTGCCGGCGGCACACGCGATTCTCACGATCGAAATCACGCAGGGCGTGGATACCGGCATCCCGATCGCCGTCGTGCCGTTCGGCTGGAGCGGGCCGGGCAAGCCGCCGCAGGCGATCGCCGATGTCATCGAAGCCGATCTCGGCCGCAGCGGCCGTTTCTTGACGCTGTCGCGCAAGGACTTCGTTTCTTTCCCCACCGACAAGCCCGATGTCATATATAAGGAGTGGCGCGTCATCAAAGCCGAAGCGCTGGTGATCGGCAGCGTCGCTCCGCTCGGTGCCGGCCGCTACGAGGTGAAGTTCCGGCTGTTCGACGTCTTTAAGGAAGCCGAGCTCGCCGGCCTGCGGTACACGGTGAGCGCGGGTACATTGCGGGCGGTGGCGCATCAAATCGCCGACGTGGTTTACGAGAAGCTGACCGGCGAGCCGGGCGCGTTCAACACCCGCATCGCTTACGTGACGCGCGAAAATTCTCCCAAGGGCGCGGTGTATAAGCTGCAAGTCGCCGATTCCGACGGCTATGATCCGAAGACCGTGCGGCGCTCGGCCGAGCCGCTGCTCTCGCCCGCCTGGTCGCTCGACGGCCGGCGTCTCGCCTACGTATCGTTCGAAGACAAGCGACCGAAAGTCTATATAGAGAATCTCACCGACAATCGCCGCGAGCTGATATCCGAGTTGCCCGGCATCAACGGGGCGCCGGCCTGGTCGCCGGACGGCAAGCGTCTCGCGCTCGCGCTCTCCAAGGACGGCAATCCGGAAATCTATATCCTCGATCTCGCGACCCGCCAGCTGAAGCGCCTGACCAACGACCCTGCCATCGACACCGAGCCGGCCTGGTCGCCCGACGGGCGCTACCTGGTTTTCACGTCCGATCGCGCCGGGCGCCCGCAGATCTACCGCATGACGGCCGATGGCCGCCAGCCCGAGCGGCTTACCTTCGAGGGGGAGTACAACGCGCGTGCTTCCTATGCGCCGGACGGGCGCAGTCTGGTTCTGGTGAGCGCTATGCAAGGTCGCTTTCGGATTGCTACGCTTAGCCTGGACAGCGGGGCGCTGCAGGTGCTGACCGACACGAGTCTCGACGAATCGCCCAGCTTTGCACCCAACGGGCGGATGATCCTGTACGCTACCGAGGTGCAGGGACGCGGAGTCCTGGCCTCGGTCTCGGCCGACGGGCGCGTGCGGCAGCTCTATCGGCTCGAAGAAGGAGACGTGCGCGAGCCGGCGTGGTCGCCGTACAATCGGCAACTTCAATATTAACGACATGAGGAGCGTAGACATGCAGATGAAACTTCGGCTTGCAATCGTGTGCTTGGCGGGAGGCCTGTGGCTCGCCGGTTGTGCGACCGGAACCAGCACCCAGCCGCCTGTGGAGGACAAATCGGCGACGCCGGGAAGCACGGGGCAGCCGGTGCCGGAGAGCACCGCCCCGAGAGGTGAGGCGCTACCGGGCGCGGCCGAAGCCGAACTCCTCGCGAAGCGTCGTGTCCACTTCGCTTTCGATTCCAGCCAGCTGGATGACGAGAATCGTAAAATCGTCGAAGCGCACGCGCGTCATCTCGTGGCGACTCCCAATCTCAAGGTGCATCTTGAAGGGCACACCGACGAGCGCGGCACGCGCGAGTACAACATGGCGTTGGGCGAGCGCCGGGCGCAGACCGTACAGAAAACGCTGCAAGTCCTCGGTGTAGCTTCGAATCGCATCACGATCGTCTCCTACGGCGAAGAGAAGCCGCTCGCGACGGGGCATGACGAATCGGCCTGGGCGCAGAACCGCCGCGTCGAAATCATCTACCGGTGATCGTTGCCGTCAACCTCAAGCGTTTACTCGGGTGGGCGCTCGTCGCTGCCGTCATTGGCAGCGCCAACGCCGCCGATCCGCTGCCGGATCGGCGCGCCGTCCGCCCGGGAGCGCCGTCCGCTGCGCCCGCGGCGCCGCAGCAAGGGCTTGCGGAGTTGCTCGGGGAAATCGAGTCGCTGCAAGCGCAGCTGCGCGAGCTCCGCGGTCAAATCGAGGTGCAGGCGCACCAGCTCGAGCAGATGAAGAACCGGCAACTGCAGTCGATGGTCGATGTCGACCGGCGCCTGCGCGAGCTCGAGCGCCGTGCGCCGGGTCAAACGTCCGACGGGAGCAATTCCACGACGATTGTGACGCCGCCGATCGGCAGCGGCCCACCGCCGATTGCCGCCGCGCCGGCGCCGCAGGCGACGCCGACGGCATCGGAGCAGCAGCAGTACAACGCCGCCTTCGCGCTGATGAAGCAGGGACTTTACGAGCAGGCGGCGAGAAGCTTCCGCGAGTTCGTGGCGCGCAACCCGAAGGGCGCGCTCGCCGACAACGCCCAGTACTGGATCGGCGAAGCGGCGTACGTCACGCGCGATTTTCGCACCGCCCTCGATGAGTTCGGAAAAGTGGTGAGCCAGTATCCGCAGAGCACCAAGGTGCCCGATGCGCTGCTCAAGATCGGCTACACGCAGTACGAGCTCGCCGCTTACTCCAAGGCGCGCGAAACCCTGAGCCAGGTGGTCGCCCGCTACCCCAACACCACCGTGGCGAGATCGGCCGAGCTCCGGCTCGAGAAGATGAAGAAAGAAGGCCGGTAGAGCCGCCGGCTGTTTCCGCCCCGCTTCGGTATAATTAGCCGGTCCTTCGCCGGCGAATGTTCTCATGGTTCCGACCGCTGTTGCTGACGCTGCTGCCAATCGCGAGGTCACGCGAGCGGCCGACATGCGCTTGCGCCTCACGGAGATCTTCTATTCGCTACAGGGCGAGGCGCGCACCGTCGGTTGGCCGACGGTGTTCGTGCGCCTCACCGGTTGTCCGCTGCGCTGCCAGTACTGCGATACCACGTATGCGTTCCACGGCGGTGAGTGGTTCTCGCTGGAGCAAATCGAACGCAAGGTCGCGGACTACCGGCCGCGTTACGTCACGGTGACCGGGGGCGAACCGCTCGCGCAACCGGCGTGCCGCGCGCTGCTCAAGCGTCTGGCCGACGCCGGCTATGATGTGTCGCTCGAAACGAGCGGCGCCATGGATATCGGCGACATCGACGCGCGCGTGAGCGTGGTCATGGACCTCAAGACGCCGGGGTCGGGCGAGGTCGCGCGCAACCGCTACGAGAATATCGCGCAATTGAAGGCGCACGATCAGGTGAAGTTCGTGATCTGCGATCGCGCCGATTACGAGTGGAGCCGCGCGCGCCTCGCCGAGCATAAGCTCGACCGGCGCTGCGAAGTGCTGTTCTCGCCCGCGTACGGACAGATGCGACCGGGCGAGCTGGCCGACTGGATTCTCGCCGATCGCCTGCCGGTGCGCCTGCAAGTGCAGTTGCACAAGATCCTCTGGGGCGATGTGCCCGGGCGCTGACACGACGAGGGCCGTGGTTCTGCTCTCGGGCGGTCTCGATTCGGCGACCACGCTCGCCATCGCGCGCGCGGAAGTCGGCGCGTGTTACGCGCTGACCGTCGATTACGGTCAACGCCATCGCGCCGAGCTCGACGCGGCGCGCCGCGTCGCGCGGGCGCTCGGCGTCGCCGATCATCGCATCGCGCGCTTCGATCTCTCCTGGATCGGCGGTTCCGCGCTGACCGATCCGGGCATCGCCGTGCCGGATCATCCGAGTGCGGGCATTCCCGTGACGTACGTGCCCGCGCGCAACACGATCTTTCTCGCGCTCGCGCTCGGATGGGCGGAAGTGCTGAACGCCGAGGCGATTTATATCGGCGCCAATGCGATTGACTACTCGGGCTATCCCGATTGCCGGCCGGAATACCTGGAAGCGTTCGGGCGTCTCGCCGCGCTCGCCACGCGCGCCGGCGTGGAAGGGCGCCCGACCCGCATACGCGCGCCGCTCCTCGAGCTGCCCAAAGCCGAGATCATCAAGACGGGCGCGCGCCTGGGCGTCGACTTCGGACTCACGCTGTCCTGCTACGACCCGGATGACGGCGGCCGCGCGTGCGGCGTATGCGATTCCTGCCGGCTGCGCGCGGAAGGTTTTCGCGCGGCGGGGGTCGCGGACCCGACGCATTACCGCGCGACGGCGAGTGCGTAACGGCACGTTGGCGCCGGCGCGCTAAGCGGGAGACGTTATGGAATTTTCGAATGCTCACGACGTGGCGCTCTATGGCTTCCTGGTCGCGGTCGCCTTCGGCGCGATCGCGCATCACGCGCGCTTCTGCACCATGGGCGGCATCAGCGACTGGCTGCATATCGGCGACACCAGCCGCCTGCGGGCGTGGTTCCTCGCGATCGGCGTCGCCGTTCTCGGCTCGCAATTGTTGACGCTGGTTACGCCGGTCGATTTTCACAAATCGATTTACCTCACGACCAATTTCGGCTGGCTCGGGCATTTGCTCGGCGGCTTGTTGTTCGGCGTCGGCATGACGCTGGCGTCGGGTTGCGGGCAGCGCACGCTGGTACAGGTCGGCGGCGGCAATCTCAAATCGCTCGTGGTGCTGACGGTGCTCGCGATTACCGCGTATATGACCTTGCGCGGCCTGCTTGCGCCGGTGCGTATCAATGTGCTCGAAGCCACGAACGTGGACCTCTCCGCGTATCAACTGACGGATCAGGGAATCCCTGGCATTCTCGCCGTCGTGGTCGGCACGCCAAGCGTCGCGGTGCTCCGTTGGGTGGTGGTCGGCATAGTAGCGCTCGGCCTGATCGCCTGGGTTTTGAGCAGCGCAAACTTTCGTCGCCGTTTCGATCAGATTTTTGCCGGCGTGAGTATTGGTCTGGCCGTCGTCGCCGGTTGGTACATCACGGGCGTCGTCGGTTTCGATGAATTCGAGCCGGTGCGACTGGAGTCGTACACGTTCGTGGGTCCGGTTGCCGAGAATCTGCAATACCTCATGACCTATACCGGCTCGACGATCGGGTTCGGCGTGGCGGCGGTGTTCGGTGTTGTCTTCGGGTCGTTTCTTTACGCGATCGCCACCGGCAATTTCCGCGTCCAAGGTTTTGCCTCGGTGAGCGACTTGGCTGCGCATCTCACCGGCGGCGCGCTCATGGGGTTCGGGGGCGTGTGCGCCCTCGGTTGCACGGTAGGGCAGGGTATCACGGGCATGTCGACGCTGGCGCTGGGTTCGCTGTTGACGCTCATCGCGATCGTCTTTGGCAGTGCTCTCGCCATGAAGGTCCAGTATCATTTGCTCGATAACGTCGGGTTCTTTCGCGCGCTCGGCCGCGCGCTTGCGGATTTGCGCCTGTTGCCCGCTTCCCGCAAGCCAAAAACGGTTTGACAGCCCGGAAGCCCCCTTGGATAATCCCGCGTTCTTTTTTGCCTCCCGCTTCCCGGGCCGTTAGCTCAGTCGGTAGAGCAGCTGGCTTTTAACCAGTTGGTCGCAGGTTCGACTCCTGCACGGCCCACCAAATTTTTCCTAAGTTCAGCTAGTACTTGGCGCCGCCTCCGACGCGGTGCTTTGTGCGCCGGAAATTTCCTGGGCGACTTTTGGGCCCACTGTACTCCCAACGACCAGCTGGGGTTTCGGCACAATCTTCTCCAACGCAGCCTTCAGTTTCTTAAGCTCCGGTGCGGAATAGTAGCGCGTGATGTCCCTCGGCATGTGATGTAGCAAGTCCTGGACATCGCGCGAGTCCACGCCTGCGTCACGCAGCCTCTTGCCAAACGTATGACGTAGGTTGTGAACCCCTTTGCACCATTCCTTGCCGGTCGGCAGGCCCGCGTCCTTCCACGCGCGATGCCAGGCATTGTCGGTCATCCGCGAGGCCTTACCAAAAACATAGATCTCGTGGTAACCACGCATCGACTCGACGACCTGACGCGCGATACGGTTCAAGATCAACGTCATTGGTTTTCCGTTCTTCATATACTTTGCGGGTATTTTGAAGACCGTTTCCCCTAATGCCTCTTCGTACTGCTCCCAAGACCACTGCAGATTCACGAGTGGCTTGTCGCGAAGACCGGTGTGTACGTCAAACAGTGCCATCTTCCGCTTTCGCCCGGGCAAGAGATCAAAAAAAACCTCTTGTTCGTGCCAGGACAGCGGATACGGCTGCTTACGCGGTCCTTTCTCGAACGGAATAATGGGACAATTGACAATCCACGGAATCCCATTTTCCCGCCAATAGTAAGCTGACCGCCGAAGCACCACGCGAACAAACTCGATACCAAGATTAATCGTTCGTACCGACACACCGTCCGCCGTTCGAGCTTCAATGAACGGCTCCAGTGTGTCCTTGCAGATCAACCTTAGCGGCACATCTCCGATGTGCGGATCGAGCAGGTCCGCTTGCTGCGCATACATACGCAGTGTCGCATCCGAGCCCTTGAACGCCTCAAGAAGCTTCTTCGCTCCTTCACGAAACGTCCTATCTGGCGCTTTGCCATAAAAGTCCAGATTGTCGATTTCGTCTAGCTTTTTGCGAAGCCTTCTTGCTGCCTCTTCCGGATCATTCGTTCCGCTAGAGCCACGAATTGTCCGGTTCCGGTATTGCTTCTTAAAATAGATTTGCTCGAAGTACTCGCCGGACTCGTCATCTTTCTTCCGCCAGACGAGGCCTTCGGGTAACCCCGGCAGTTTGGGACGTTCCATAGTTCCTCCTGTTGCTCGGAACGCCCGTTGCAGCCGAAGTATCGATCGGCCCAGGCGTCCAGCTCAAGCCGGTCGAACGCAACGCCCTGCTGACCCATCCGCTTTTCACGGACATGCGGCCGTACTTCGCGGTTAAATCGATTTTTGTCCATGCCTAGATAGCCCGGTGCGTCCCGAAGGCGAATAACGCGCGGAAGAATCGAGGCTGCTTTTGGGCAAAGCGGCGGATAGCGGGTCGCGGACCGATCCTTAGGGGCAGCAGCCATGAAGCAGCATTCTCATCAGAAAGGGATTGCGTCGACGTCGGTTGCCTGAGGGGAATCGTAGTCGGAGGCCGCAGATGCTACAGGCGGGCAGATGCGCAAAATCGGCATTTGCGGTGATACGGCAGGTGTGTGTACTGCATCCGTACAGTGTGCTAAGCTTCCTTAGCATTGAGGTGGCCTATGCGAGCACAGAAAACAAGGCATTCCAGACAAGCGCGGTCCAGCCTGGGTCTCGCCAACAAGACCGCTGCTGTACGCGGGTCTCGGTTAGCCAAGAAACCCAGTTCGACCGCCACCGAACGGATCGACGTTCGTGTCAGCCCAGAGGCTAAAAAGCTGTTAATGCGCGCCACAGAGTTGCTGGGCAGCAATCTTACGGCGTTCGTTCTAGAAAGCGCTCAAGAGCGGGCAGCCGCGGTAATCGAACGATATGAGCGCCTGCGCTTGAGCGATCGCGACCGCGATAAGTTGCTAGCCGCCCTCGAGAACCCGCCAGCGCCCACGAAGAAGCTTCTCAAGGCACTCCAGGCTAGCGCTCCGCCAGCGCCTTAAGTGACGACTCTATTACGAATAACAGCGATTACAGAGGATCACCGGCGCGAAGAGTTTGATTGCGGGGTAGAACCGCTAAACGTATACCTACGTCAATACGCCAGACAGAACCACGAGAAGCGAATCGCTCGGACATTCGTCGCCGTTGACGATAGCGGCCGCGTTTTCGGGTATTACACCCTTGCATCCGCAAGCGTCGAGTACAGCTCGCTACCCGACGACTACGCTAAACGCCTGCCCCGCTATAGGCATATTCCAGCTGCGCTACTTGCGCGCTTGGCCATTGACCGATCGCATCAGCGAAAAGGCCTCGGCACCCGTCTTGTTGGAGATGCCCTCAGGCGCGTTCTTTCGGCGTCGAACGAAATCGGGATCAAAGTAATACTGGTAGATGCTAAAGATGACGCCGCTAAGGCGTTCTACCAAGGATTTGGGTTCAGAGAACTCGACGACGC
>JAJPKH010000122.1 GCA_021323795.1 Acidiferrobacteraceae bacterium
GAGCTGGAGTAGTCGCAACGCCACTTAACGTGGCGTTGCGCCGGCGAGCGCCCGTACACGGAAGTACGGGCCGGGGATTATCGACAGATACGATGCGACGCCAGGGATGGCACGTGTAAGGTTTCGGAGAGGTGCAAGAGCGGTTGAATTGGACGGTCTCGAAAACCGTTATGCGCGCAAGCGCATCGAGGGTTCGAATCCCTCCCTCTCCGCCATATTCAATCGAGGGGCCGATTCGCCGGGTGCCGGTGATTGAAGATAGTAAGGATAGAGGGGACGACCAGGATTCGACGTGACTTGCCGGGGCAAGTCCGAAACGCCGTAAACGGCGACCCAGAGGGCGACGTACACGGAGGTGCGCGGCAATTCCTCTCGGGCGATCAGCAAGAGGGTAGAGCATGTCGAACGCAATCCGGATATTCCACGGCGATTTCGGTCGCGTGGCATTGTTGGAAATGGATGCCGCGCTCGTCAGCCACGCGCATCATCATTGCCATGTCCTGATCAAGGCGGGAGGGCCCGACACGGCGTTTCGCGTGCGCGGTTGCCGTTTTCCTCTTACCGATTCGAACGCCGTGCTGGTGAACGCGTGGGAAGAGCACGCCTATCTGCACGAGGCGCCGGACGGCTTTCATCCGGTCATTCTCGCGCTCTACCTCGAGCCGCAATGGTTGGCGCAGCACAGTCGCGTGCTCACTGGGAGCGCCCATCCGCGCTTCTTTCCGCAGACCGCCATTGCGCTCACGTCCGAGCAACGCCGGCATGCGGACCGCGCCATCATGGAGCTCTGGTGGTCGGATGATGTCGCGTACGAGCATCTCCAGGAAATGCTGCTCGATCTGGTGTTGTCGCTGATGGGGAACCTCGACGAGACGCCGACGTTGCAACTGATCGAAGCGCAGCGACACCATTTCCGCATGGATCCGAGAATTCGCCGGGCGCTGGTTCATATGCGCACTAACCCCGCCGAGATAACCGACATGGCCGAAGTCGCCGCGAGCGTCGATCTCAGCCGCGCGCATTTCTTCGAGCTGTTCAAGCGCTGCACCGGCCTCTCGCCGGTGGTGTATATCAACGTGCTCAAAATGGAGCAGGCGTTCGACGCCTTGACCCACTCCGGCGATAACTTGTCCGATATTGCGCTGGATCTCGGTTTTTCCGCCCAGAGTCATTTCACCCGATTTTTCAAGCAGCACCAGGGTGTGGTGCCGAGCGAATACCGCCGGCAGATCGAGAGACCGACGATCGGCGCGGGGATCAAGAAAAATCCGACTTATCGGTAAATATCCGGACTCCGACCGCATTTACCGTAATGCCGGGTAAGGCTTTTTTTTGACTCACTGCATAAAGTAACCGTCAGCCGCCTCGACTTCGCTGACGCATGACCACTACCTCCATTCCGCGCAAGTATGTGAGCGCCCCCCACGAGCGCCTGGAGGATCCCGTTTTGCTGACGGGCGCCGGTCGTTACATCGATGATCTGCCTGTGCACCCCGGAACGCTGTACGCCGCGGTCGTGCGCTCGCCCTACGCACACGCCGAAGTGAAGGCCATCGATGCGACCAAGGCGTTACAGCTCCCGGGAGTACGCGGTGTGCTTACGCGCGACGACGTGCGCGCCTGGTCCGCGCCCTTCGTCGTCGGCGTGAAGTCGCCGATGGAGTATTGGTGCCTCGCGATGGACCGTGCGCGCTACGTCGGCGAACCGATCGCCGTGGTGATCGCGGAATCGCGCGCGCTCGCCGAGGACGGCGCGGAACTGGTGGAAGTGGATTATCAACCGCTGCCCGTGACGACCGACCCGCGGCTCGCGGTGCAGGGCGATGCGCCGGTGCTGCATCCGACGATCGGCGGCAATTGTATTTCGGAGCGCAATTTCGTGTACGGCGATCCGGACGCCGCCTTCGCCAAAGCGGCGAGAGTCGTGAGCATCGATATCCGCTATCCGCGGAATTCCTGCACGCCGATCGAATGCGCCGGCGTGATCGCGGCGTGGCAGCCGCACGAGGAAGCCTATGACGTCACGTCGAACTTCATGGGCCCGTTCTCCTTGCACACGGTGATGGCGCTTGCCCTCAAAGTGCCCGGCAACAGATTCCGCCATCGCTATACGCCGGATTCGGGCGGCAGCTTCGGCGTCAAGCAGGCGGTCATCAGCTACGTGGTGCTGATGTGCCTCGCCTCGCGCAAGGCGGGAGCGCCGGTGAAATGGATCGAAGACCGGCTCGAGCATCTCACCGCCGCAACCTCGTCGACCGCGCGCGTTACGACGTTGAAGGCCGCCATCGACGATCAGGGCAAGATACTCGCGCTCGATTACGACCAGATCGACGAATGCGGCGCGTATTTGCGCGCGCCCGAGCCCGCCACCTTTTACCGCATGCACGGCTGCCTCACCGGCGCGTACGACATCGCGCATTTGCGCGTGCACAACCGCGTGGTTCTCGTGAACAAGACGCCGAGCGGGCTGGTGCGCGGTTTCGGCGGTCCGCAGATGTATTTCGCGCTCGAGCGGCTGCTGCAAAAAATCGCCGTTACCTGCGGCAAGAGCCAGCTCGAGATCGCGCAGCGCAACTACGTGCGCAAGGAACAGTTCCCTTACACGGCGGCGGCGGGCGCGGTGCTCGATTCCGGCGATTACCACGGCGTTTCCCGTCTGCTGCAGGCCGAGCCCGCGTTTCAGGATTTGCTCGCCCGGCAAAAGCGCGCGCGCCGCGAGGGCAAGTTGTACGGCATCGGTTTCGCGTCGGTGGTGGAGCCGTCGGTGTCCAACATGGGTTACATCACCACCGTGCTGACGCCCGAGCAGCGCGAAAAAGCCGGGCCGAAAAACGGCGCCATCGCGGCGGCGACGATCGTGATCGACCCCACCGGCGCGATCACCGTGATCATCGCTTCCGCGCCGGCCGGGCAGGGACACAAGACGGTCTGCGCCCAGGTGGTCGCCGACGCGCTCGGCGTGAACCTGGCCGACGTCACCGTGAACGTCGATCTCGACACGCAAAAAGACGCATGGTCGGTGGCGGCCGGCAATTATTCGAGCCGCTTTGCCGCGGCGGTCGCGGGCACGGTGCATTTGGCCGCGCTCAAACTGCGCGCGCGCATCGCCGCGTACGCGGCCACGTTGCTCGGTTGTAGTCCGGAACAAGTGGTGTTTGCCGATCGCGCCGTTCATAGCGCGAGCAAACCGGACAAGCGCCTGCCGTTCGGGCGCGTATGCGGCACCTTTCATTGGTCGCCGGCGTTGATCACCGCGGCGCTGGGTAACGACGCCGAGGTCGCGCTGCGCGAGACCGTCTTCTGGACCCACGACGCGCTCGCCGCGCCGGATCGCAACGACCGCGTGAACACGTCGCTGGCCTACGGGTTCATTCTTGATGCATGCGGCGTCGAAATAGATCCGGTCACGTGTGCCGTGCGTATCGATCGCTATATCACCGCGCACGACGCGGGCGTGATCCTTCATCCGCAGGGCGCCGACGGTCAAATCTACGGCGGCTTCGCGCAAGGCGTCGGCGCCGCCACGCTCGAGGAGTTCAGTTACGGGGAGGACGGAAGCTTCCTGAGCGGGACATTCGCCGATTATCGCGTTCCGACGGCGCACGAAGTGCCGGTGCCGATCATTTTGCATCAGGTAACACCGAGCCCGGTCACGCCGCTCGGCGCCAAGGGAATCGGCGAAGGAAATAATATGAGCACGCCGGTTTGCATCGCGAACGCGATCGCGGACGCCATCGGCGTCGAGGACGTGGTATTGCCGGCGACGCCGCCGCGCGTGCACGCGCTGCTGGTGCAGAAAGGCCTGGTGCCTGCCGTCGCCGTCCGGCCGGCACGCGAGGTCCGTGCGGCCGGATCGGCTGCTGCGCGCAAGCCATCGCAACTGCATGCGACCGGCAGCGTCGAACTGGGCGCTACGCCGGAGGAAATATTCGCGGTGCTGCTCGACGCGGAGCGGCTGCGCAAAGTTATTCCCGGCTGCGAGTCTATCGTTACGACCGGTTCCGGTCCCGACTGGCGCGAATACAGCGGCAACGCCGCCGTGCGTATCGGTGTCGCCAAAGCGCGGTTCTCCGTGACGTTGACGTTGTCGGAAATGAAACCGCCACGTTCCTTGGTCCTGAGCGGTACAGGCAGAGGTCCGCTCGGCGCGGCGGAGGGCGGTGGCCAAGTGCGCCTGGAAGCAAATAGTCAGGGAACGACTCTTACTTATGACTATGCCGCGAACGTGTCTGGCAAGCTTGCCGCGGTCGGCGCGCGCCTGCTCGAGGGTGCGACGCGCCTGGTGCTGGATCAGCTGTTCAAGGCGCTCGGCCGTGAGGCGAGCGGCCGAGGGCCCGAATCCCTGTTCGCGCGCTTGTGGCATTGGCTGAGAGGCCGGCGATGAAGGCCGCGCCGTTCTCGGTCGTACGCGCGGACACGCTCGCCGAAGCGCTTGCGGCGCTCGAAGAATACGGCGAGGAGGCGCGCATCCTCGCCGGCGGTCAGACGCTGGTGCCGATGCTCGCCATGCGCTTTGCCACGCCGAAAGTGCTAATCGATATCAACGGCATCGAAGAGCTCGACCATATTCACGCGGACCAGGCGGCATTGGAGATCGGCGCGACGGTAACGCAGGCGGCCTTGCAGCACGACATCGCCGCGTTGCAGCGGCAGCCGCTGCTCGGCATGGCGCTGCCGTGGGTCGCGCATCAACCGATCCGCAACCGCGGCACCGTCGTCGGTTCGCTCTGTCATGCCGATCCA
>JAJPKH010000001.1 GCA_021323795.1 Acidiferrobacteraceae bacterium
CGGCGGCCAAATCGATCGAAGCGGCCGTGCGCGCGGCCAAGGCGACGGCGCCCGCGGGCGTCTTCGTCGAGATCGAGGTGGAGAACCTGGCGCAGCTGCGCGAGGCCCTGAGCGCCGGCGCGGAGCTCATTTTGCTCGACAACTTCGGACTGGAGGATATCCGGCGCGCCGGCGCGGAAACGCGCGGACGCGCGAAGCTTGAAATCTCCGGCGGCGTGACGCTCGCCACGATCCGCGAGCTCGCGGAAACCGGCGTCGACTACATCTCGAGCGGCGACATCACCAAGAACCTCAAGATTGTGGATCTTTCGATGCGGTTCGAGTAGGCGTCGGGCGCCTCTCGGCCAGGCTAGTCGATGTCCCTTGACGAGCTTAACCGCCCCATCGTTTGGCCGGCATTGTCAATTGGTCGTCTTGCCGTCGGCAGAAACGGGTAGCGACACCGCGGGACAAATTTGGTCGTGCAGGTAAGTTGTCAACCGTGCGCGCATCGGCGCCGACGTAAATGCCGTTATATGTCCGCCACCGACTATCTTCCAGAACCGTTTTGGTTCCTGTGCCGCCGCAAACAATCTCTCGCTATGAGCGAGCGGTACGATGGGATCGCTATCCCCGTGGATGAGCAGCAGCGGAATCGGCGCCACTTGTCCGATGGCGTTCACAGGACTGTATCTATCGGACATCGTCCACCGCGGCAACCATTGCAAAGGCCATGTCAGCCAAAAAGCGGCCAGCTTTTCCTGCGCAATGCCGCGATAACTTGCGAATGGGCTTTCCACCACCACGCTGCGAAGACCCGAACGGTGTTCACCGTGCGCGGCGTAATAGATTGCAGCTGAAGCTCCGAGACTCTGACCGAACAATACAATCCCGTGCGGACTGACAAGTCCGTGCTGAAGCAAATACCGTATGGCCCGGTCGATATCGTTTTGTATCCCAGCAAGGGACGGTGAGCCACCGGACGCGCCGTAACCGCGATAGTCAAACAAGAAGACATTGAATCCCCGGGCCGGCAGCCAGTATACGCTGGCAATGTGCATGCTGATGTTTTCGGCGTTCCCGTGGAGAAACAGAACCGTTCCGCATGTTGGCTTAGCGGCCGGAAGGAACCAGCCGTGCAGCCGCGGCTCACCAATCCCATCGATATCGACATCTTCATAGGCCAAACCCAGTGCGGCCGGCGTGCGGGTGTATGTCTCATTAGGGTAAAAAAAGAGCGCCGTGCAGGCGGAAAGCGCGAAAACCGCCGGAACGACAATCCCTAGGCGCACCAGCGACGGAAATTTGAGAGCGGTCATCACTTGTTTGATCACCCGATCGCTCCAATGAAGCAATGAAATAAGAACCGATTATACCGGGGAACCGTAACAGCAAAGCCGCACCCTCACCGAGGAGTCGAGACGGTCATCCCTAAGAAAGGGAAGAATCGCGCGGTGCAAATTCGAAAGTGTGTTAGCGCGTAATAACGCGACGGAGAGTAACGGCTTTAGCGGTACCAAACGAAGGCGATGGACGCGCGGGTGCTAAGTTGATTAGAGAACTCCGCCCGCACGGCGCGATTGGTCGATAGTTCGTACTGCACCTTCCCGCTCCAAACGCTTGTCCAACTGGCACCGTCGTTCGTATTCTCGACGCCGAGCCGCACCCATGCTCGCCATGGGCCCACCCTGTCAACGATCCCGACGTGCGGTTGGGCCCTTGCCCGCGGCGAGAGCGCGTGTTCTGCAAAGTCGACCATCACGTAGCCTGTCATGGTCTCGCTCCATTGCCACGCTCGGCCTATGCCGTAACTTATAAACTCGTCAATACGGGTTCCCTCGGGGCGATTGACGCGCCGCGCCGCCACGTCCAGCTCCCACGACACTCGGCTTTCTCCGACGATGAAGACGCGAGACGCGTTGAGTTTGCGAATACGAATAAAATCGGCGCCATCCAGAAAGACGCCTTGTCCGCCCCCAAACCCCAACGCGAAATCCAGAACGGCCAGCTCATCGCCATCAATGCTGTTGTTACCGATCAACTCTCGACTGAACGGGGACCAACTTAGCCGCCCGTATCCATCCCCTTCACGACCGCGGGCGAGGCCGAGGCTTGTGAGCATTGGGCGTGAACCGTCGGCGGGAGGCGGTAGCTCCCGCATCGCGGGGGTCGGCTCCTTGCGCGGGGGTACCTGCAAGCGCGCACGCAACACTCGGTCCTTCGATGCGCGCGATTCATTGCCGGGCGTCGGTTGCCCCGCCACTAAGCGGTATTCATAATATGCCAGCGCTGCGTCCAGAATCTCGGCCTGCCGGTCTCGCTGGAAAGGCGCCAGTCGCGCCGGTAACGAAGCAGCCTGTTCGGCAACGATTTCGTTCGCAGCCGTCAATTCAGCCGGCCCCAGTCGCGCAAACTGTTCGTACAGTGTTCGCTGGCTTGACGGAATAAAGTGTACCGACTGTATCAGCCCAGGCACCTGCATTTGCACGCGACGCCTATCAACGTCGACCAAACGATGAAACAATTCAACTGGGACGTACCACGCGTTGGCGTCGTCGAGAAATGTTTCTCCCGTCACTAGCTCAAGTAACTCGGCGAGCCGATATGCGCAGTTCTCGGTCAAGAAATAGTAATCGAACTTCTTGCCGACGATTTCCCAAATATGAAGCGCGAGCAACGTTCGCGCGCTGTCGGACAGTCTCAACCGGTAGTCCCAAATATCGCGGAACTCGGTGCGGACGTAGACGAGGTCTTGCGTGTAAAAGTACTTGTCCGAAAAGCCCGCCTCATAACCACCGAACAAGCCGCGGGCGATGTAGACGATCGTTGCTTCGTTCTCCGGCACCAGTGCACCGAAGTTCAGCGAAAGATCGAACAACCCCGCTTTGTCATCGGGCGCATCTGTATTGAACTTGAGGAGGGCATGGCCGAACGTTGATGCGGGATTTCCCAAATAGCCGCTGACTTGCAGCAAGCTGACGGAGCGCACTCGATCGAACAGCGCCCAGCGCTCGAGACGCTGGCACCGTCCGTCACGCAGTGCGTAGTTCGGCAACGGCAACTGTTGCATGAGCCAGAAGTAGCGCGCCGGGAAGCGGCAACGCGCATGTTGATCAGGATCTGCTTCCGGCGGTGAAAAGTACGCCGCGAGGGTGGCAACCAGTTCGGCTTCGGGGTCCGACGCGCCGCGTGGAGACAAGAAGAAGTCCTGGGTGTGGATCTCGCTGCGCTCGCCACGGCGATTGTAGTGCAGCAATTTGAGCCAAACCTGATGTCGCGCAAGCCCGCGTTCCTTCGCCGCCGCGATTAAATTTGAAAGGGAAGCCGAGACGTCGGCATGAGCCACCGACATCATCGGAAAGAGCGCAATCAGAATAAGCGAGCGGCAAATCCTCCCGCTCAGCGTAACGGTCACGACATCAGCATAATACGCAGGACATCCTAAAGAAAAGCGATGCGCGCCCGGTGCTCAGGGCGCGTCGCCGACGACCGTGAGTCAATTAAGCGATGTGGCAGGAACCAGCGAAGTCGGTGCCGATGCGGCGATAGAAAATATTGTACAGACCGTTGGCGTGCTCGTACCGAGTCTGACTGGAGTAACCCGGATCGGCCACGATTTTCGAAAAATCGCTGCGGAGTGCACCGACGATCGCGGGCCGCGCGGCCGCTTCACAACCGGACAGTGCGAGCAGGGTATCAAGGTAAGGCCCGTTGCCGGTCGCCAAATTCTTTTCGATATACGCGTAGGCATCGTGCATAAACGCTGCGGTTTTCGCCTTCCCACCTTGGCAGGTGTCCGGAGAGCTGACATTCGAACTAATAGCTGTCGTGCCCAAGTCCCAAGTAACATTAGTTACAGCGGCAACCCCCTCGGTTTTCGGGGCGATGATCGCGCCCAAACCGCACTGCGTATAGATCTCTGCGAATTCCCTGGCGTGGCCCGGTTGCGAGAGAGCCGCCGCGACAAGAGCAATCACCGACAACATAAACTTATTGACGATTTTCATGGTACCTTGTCTCCCTATACTTCGAACGTTTGGGTGCGCGACATTGACGCCACGTCCTCCGTCAAGGTCGCTTCTTGGCCAAAAACAAGCGCGCCGGAATATGAACGAACCTCCGCCACCCTTTAAGCCGTTTTTATCTATAGCAGAACGATAGGCGCGTGCCAAGTGAGGGCGTTGCTCCTATTGTTGAACGCCCCTAGCTCTTTCAGTTCGCCTACCCCGGATCCACTACAATTTTGGGGACGAAGAGTGGAAATCGCCGAGCACCCCGCCGCATCGTCAAACCTGTCATGGGGAAAAAGGCATGGTCTGCCGGATCACTCGGGATGACCGAGGACGATCAGGCGAGACAGAACAAGGGCATCACGCGGGCGGCAAGCCAGAATGACGGTCCAGAAAAATCGGACGGCGCAGCGGCGGTGCGCGGATGCGCGTCACCTTCGTGTGCAGACCCCTCTCCTACCGCTTCTTCGGGACCAACCGCAATCCGACCAACGTAATTACCCCGTGCTGCATTTCGCGCACGACGAACTCCACGTTCCCGAACCGATGCCGGTCGCCGACCACGGGCCGGCGTTTGAACACTTGGGCGAGATGTTCCGCGAGCGTGCGTGACGCAATCGCCGGATCGATTTCAAAGCCATAGGCCGCCGAGACATCGCCGAGCCGGGCATCGCCCTTCAAGGCAAAATCGCC
>JAJPKH010000048.1 GCA_021323795.1 Acidiferrobacteraceae bacterium
ATAATGGCGCCGGTGTCATCGTGGATGGGATTCGCCGAGTGCTCGATCGGGACTTTGCTGCCGTTGCGCCGAACCAGAATGTCGTAACTGCCGGCGCGGGTGCCGGGACTGGCGAGCAGATGGTCGACCGGTGACACAATCGGCATGCGGGTCCGCGCGTCGAGCAGATGCAAGACATCGTTGAGCGCGCAATCGTGCGTTTCCTCCGGATCACAGCCGACCAGCCGCTTCGCGGCGAGGTTAAAGCAACGTACTTCGCCATGGGTGCCAACGGCGATTACGGCGTGCGGGAGCGATTCGAGCATCGCCCGAGCGAAAGGTGAGGTCCATGAATCAACGTGCCTCTGCGTTTTCACCATCTGCAGCAGCTCCGTCTGTTTGCGTGAACCGATCGTAACGTATCGAT
This sequence comes from Acidiferrobacteraceae bacterium, assembly GCA_021323795.1. GTDB lineage: Bacteria > Pseudomonadota > Gammaproteobacteria > Acidiferrobacterales > Sulfurifustaceae > JACQFZ01. The sequence continues at coordinate 407 of JAJPKH010000048.1, forward strand.
CTTTCAGTACCATTACAGCTTTCACGGGTAGGCGAAAGAATGCGTGTGGGTACGTACGTGGGGCTACGTATATGGAGAACGCGCGGCTTGAAGTGTGGGCGAGGTCGTCGTCTGCGAAATTCTTTCCCGGTCTCGTTAACTCGAAGGTTTCCTGCGTATGATCGGTGTTCAGATGGGGTCGCGCCCTTATACGACGGCGACCTGGCGGGGCAACTCGGTCTTTGATTTACCTCAACCCAATCCTCTTCGCCCACGGCGAGCCGTGGATCGGGCGCGCGCAAGCGGCGCTCGCCGGATTTCTCGCCGTTGGAGAGTAAGGAAGATATGTATCCGACGCCGACGGCGAAAGATCGAAGATGAAAACGCTCGTCGTCTTTTATTCCCGTACCGGTAACACGCGCAAGCTCGCGCGATTGATTGCCGGCGCGATGCACGCGGAGATCGAGGAGATCACCGATCGCGTGAAGCGGCGCGGCGTTCTCGGCTTTCTGCGCTCGGGTAACGAAGTTTCCTTCGGTCGGCGCGTCGAAATTCTTCCGTTGAGCAGCGATCCACGTGAATTCGACCTGGTGATCGTCGGAACGCCGGTTTGGCGCGTGTCGGTGTCGAGCCCGGTGCGCACGTATTTGCAGGATCATGCGGCGGAGCTGCGACAGGTTGCGTTCTTCTGCACCATGGGGAGTTTCGGCAGCCGTTACGTTTTTAACGAAATGCGGGAGCTCTGCGGCAAGGCGCCGCTCGCGACGCTAGCGCGCACGGAGCGACAGCTCATGAGCGCGGATCTTCCCGATGCGGTCGCGGCATTCGCCGCGCGGCTCCTTGGCATGCCCGTGCCGCAGAGGGTCGGGGCAGAACCGACGTGAATAGTACCCGCAAGACCTCGCGATCTTGATCAGCGGCGCCGCAAAGCCCGATACCATTGCCAGGCGGTCGCTGCGCGGCCGAGCCACACGGCCAGTCGACCATGACGGGCGCGTACGAGAAACATAACCGCGAGGGCAATCAGATCCGGCCGGCGGCTTAATGCACGGAGGAGGCCGATACCCCTGTTGAACCACGCGAGCGGCCGATGCCACCGATCGGCAATAGCGGCGAGGGCCGCGCGTTGCGCCGCCGCACGTTCTACCAGCGCCTCGCGGCGCCGAAGCATGGCGGCGAGCGATGCATTTGCCATCAGCCGGTCCCGATCTCGGCGCGGTCCTTGCGCAACTCGGCGAGCGTCGTCGCGAAGAGTCGCGTGCGTTCGCGCAGGCTGCGGCGCAGCCGCATCGCGGCGACTAAGCCGAGCAGCAGGTAGATAGCCCCGAACGTCGCGAGCACGTGCAGCCGGTAGGATTCCCATAGCGCCGCCACGATAAACAGACTGACGAATACGATGCCCATGCTCGCGAAAAACAGCGCCCAGAAGCCGTAGGTCACGAGCTCGCGCAACCGCTCGCGTTCTTCTTCGAACTCGGTCGAGACAATCTCGACGCGCGTGTAGGCGATATCGAGCAGCGTATCGAGCAGCCGCCGCAGCGACAAAAGCAAGCCGCCGTCGGCGTCGCGCTCGGAGGTGGCCATGCGCTTAATGCCGGCGCGTCAATAGTCCTACCAACAAGCCGAGCGCCGCCGCCGCGCCGACCGATTGCCACGGATGGTTGCGAATATAAGCGTCGGTGGTGCGCGCCGCCGCCTTACCGCGCGCCGCGACTTCCTCGCCCACGTCGGCCAGCTCTTCTTTGGCGCTCGCCAGGCGTTCCTCGACGCGCGCCCGCGCGCTCGCGATCCGTTCGCCGGTCTGGTTGGCGGTGGCGCGGAGCAACTCCTCGGTATCGGTGATGACGGCTTTGAAGTCGCTGATCAGTTTTTCGCGCGCCGCCTCGCTCTGAGTAGTCATCGTTTATCTCCTCGCTTGCTTTGCATGGTTGGACGGAATGCCTGTGAAACATTCTCCGGTAAAACGAGGAGGTCGCTTTGACGTGGATCAATAGAATCCCTGTATAAACGCGGGGTGTTACGCCGTACTCCGGCTACGTCGTCGAGCGGCTCCGGGGGACTGCGTAAAGGCTCCGTTGGTATGCGCCACGGCTTCACTCGTTCCTTACGTCCGCGTAACCTTCGATCAGGAGAGTTTGACGTGAATCAAAATCACGTCGCCCGCGGCAAGTGATACTTGCTAGCGGTTTATTACGGCAAGGGAAAGGAGGTCCTATGGAACGCGTCAAGGTTTACACGCTGTCGCCTCCGGGTTTTGTCGGGATGATGTTTCTGTTTTTACTCCTGACCTTCGTTGTTGCGCGCCATGCCCATGCGCAGCCCGGTGATTGCCCCGGCTACGGCGCCGGATACGGCATGATGGGTTATGGAGGACCCGGCATGATGGGCGGCGGCTATGGAATGGGGCCGGGGATGATGGGTTACGGCGGCGGTGGCGGCTGGGGTATGGGTCCCGGCATGATGGGCCCGGGAGGTGGATATGGGCCGGGGATGATGGGTGGCGGCTACGGAGCAGGACCGGGGATGATGGGAGGCAACGGTTACGGTCCCCTCGCCGCGCTCAATTTGACCGGCGACCAACGCGAAAAAATCGCCAAGATCAATTCCGACCAGCGCAAGCGCCAATGGGACACGATGGGGAAACTCATCGACGAGCAGGAGCAACTGAACGAGCTCTATGCGAGCGACAACCCCGACACCAAAAAGATCGGCGCGGTCTACGGCAACATCGCGAAGTTGCAGCAGCAGATGGCGGAAGCCCGTCTCGATGGATGGAATCGCGTGCAGGGCGTGCTCACGAAAGAGCAAAAGGACCAGCTCAATCAGTGGCGCCGCGGCGGCGCCGGGCCGGGAGGCGGCGGTCCGGGTCCCGGTCGCATGATGCGCTAGTTCAAGGAGCGCACGCGCGCGTAGTTGGGAGTCGCCGCTTGACGTTGTGCGGCGGATCGATACCGATCAGCGCCGCGATTCACCGCTCGCGCGAGTGTGCGAGCAGCCAACCTATCAGGGACAGCGTATGAATTCTTATCAGCTGATATTCACCCCCGGCCGCATCGGCCGCTTGACCGCGAAGAATCGTCTGGTGATGGCGCCGATGGTGCGCAATTACGCGGATGGCGACGGCCATGTCACCCCGCGCCACATCGCTCACCTGGAGCGGATCGCGCGCGGCGGCGTCGGCACGATCATTGTCGAAGCGAGTTTTGTGCGCCAGGACGGCAAGTCATTTCGTCACCAGTTGGGCATACACCGCGACGAGATGATCGCGGGTCTGAGCGCGCTGGCGGAAACGGGGCGCAAGCACGGCGCGCTGATGGGCATCCAGCTGTTTCACGGCGGCCGGCAGGCCTCGGCCGGCGTATCGGGGTCGCAGCCGCACGCGCCGTCCGCGCTGCCGGATCCCGTGGTTAACGAGCTGCCGCACGAGATGACGCCGGCGGAAATCGCCGACGTGGTCGGCGCCTTCGGCGAGGCGGCGCGACGGGCGCAAAAGGCCGGATTCGATTTCGTCGAACTGCACGGCGCCCACGGTTATCTGATCGCCGAATTCCTTTCGCCCTTCAGCAACCGGCGTAAAGACGATTACGGCGGTTCTCCCGAGAAGCGACGCCGCTTCCTCGAGGAAGTTTATGGCGCCGTACGCGCCGCGGTCGGCGCCGATTTTCCGATCACGGTGCGCTTGTCCGCCGAGGAGCTGATGGCGAGCGGCCTCACGCTCGAAGAGACGGTCGGCACGGCGCGCCGGCTGGAACAGCTCGGCGCCGCCGCGCTGCATATTTCGAACGGCAACAATGCGACCTACGCGCTCGGCACGATGATTCCGCCGATGGCGGTTGCCGACGGGGTGCTGCTGCCGTTCGCCGAGTACGTGAAGAAAGCCGTCCGCATTCCCGTCATCGCCGTCGGCAAGATACGCCAGGCCGCGATGGCCGAAGAGGCGCTACGGAAGGGACAAGCCGATTTCATCGCGCTCGGACGCAGCTTGCTGGCGGACCCCGACTGGCCCGTCAAAGTCGCGTCGGGCCGGGAGGCGGAAGTGTGCCACTGTATCGCGTGCAATCAAGGCTGCATCAGCCGGTTGTCCGCGCAAGAGGACGTCTGGTGCACGGTCAATCCCGAAGCGGGGCACGAGCTGGCGTTCGCGCGATTAAAGGACGGCGCCGGCCGCAAGCTGCTCGTGGTCGGCGGCGGACCGGCCGGTATGGCGGCGGCGCGCTGGGGCGCGCTCGCCGGACTCAGCGTCGTGCTGCACGAAGCGCGCTCGGTGCTCGGCGGGCAGCTGATCGCGGCGGGGGCGGCGCCGCATCGCGAGGGCTGGGATATGTTGCGGGAATATATGACGCGCGAGCTCGATCGGCTCGGCGTCGACGTGCGCCTGAACTCGCCGCTCGACGCCGAGGACATCGGGCGCGAGCAGCCGTGGGCGGTTATCGTCGCGACCGGCTCCGAGGCCGTCCGGCCGAAGCTCACCGAGATACAGGGAATGCGCGTCGCGACGGGACGCGACGTGCTTGAAGCGTCCGAGCCGCACCAGGGCCGCGTCATCGTGGCGGGCGGCGGTTGCGCGGGCGCGCAGGCGGCGGAATATCTCGCGACCTGCGGACACAGCGTCACGATACTCGAGGCGGCGAACGACATCGCGCTCGACGCGCCAAGCGACGAGCGCGCGCTGCTGCTCGGGCGGTTGCGCCGGCACGGCGTGCAGATGCTGGCGAACGCGCGCCTGGTCGATCTGGCCTTAGGCAACGTCGTCGTGCAGTTGCCGCACGAGACGCGCATGGTGCCCGCCGATATGGTGGTGCTGTGCCTCGGGGCGAAGCCGGTCAACCCGCTCGGCGCGGCGCTCGAGTCCGCCGGGCTGCGCGGTTACGTCGTCGGAGACGCGTCACGGCCGCGCAAAGTGACGGAGGCCATCGCCGAAGGCGCGCTCGCCGTGATTGCGTTGTTGAACGACGCGCGGGAACCGGTGTCCGTGGAACGGCGCTCCTCCCGACGGGGCGCGCCCTTGCTCGAGACCGTGCAACTGTAGCGGGTAACGTGACGCGAGAGCGGTTGTCGTTGTGAACAATAAAGCACGAAAAAGGAGCGCGACATGTTCAAACATATTTTGATACCGACCGACGGGTCCGAACTATCGGAGAAGGCGGTGCGTGCCGGCGTGAGCATGGCGAAGACGCTCGGCGCCAAGATCACCGCGCTGCACGTATATCCGACGGTCTTCGCTCTGTACTACGGCGAGCTTGCCTGGACGGATGATCGCCTGCAGATGGATTTGCGCGAGACCGCGCAGAAAGAGGGTAATAAGTTCCTCGAGCACGTGCAGTCGCTGGCCGATGCGGCGCGCGTGCCGTGCGAGCGCATATTGCTCGAGAACGAAAATCCGTGGCGCGGCATCATCGAAACCGCCGAGCGCAAAGTCTGCGATCTCATCGTGATGGCGGCGCACGGCCGGCGCGGCTTCTCGGCGCTGGTGCTGGGGAGCGAGACGAATAAGGTGCTGACCCATTCGACGATCCCGGTGCTGGTTTATCGTTGAGTGCGACCCTCGCGCGTGGAGCTTGTTGCGGGAGCTGCACGCGTGGGCACATGGCGAACGTTCCGCGGATGCCGATTTTCGACCCCAAGTCAGGGAAGCGTCCTGTTCCTTTTCAGCCGTGATGCGTAAACCCACGCGAGGCGACGCCCGTGCTCGATGAATTCGTCCATGAACCGCGGGTCGCCTACTTCTCGATGGAGATCGCGCTACGCAGCGAGATCCCGACGTACTCCGGAGGCCTGGGCATTCTTGCCGGCGATACGCTGCGTTCCGCGGCGGATATCGGGCTGCCGATGGTGGCGGTGAGCCTGGTCGCGCGCGCCGGTTATTTCCGCCAGACGCTCGATGCCGAAGGCCGCCAGATCGAGCAGCCGGCGCCCTGGGACCCGGCCCGCTGGGCGCGCCTTCTCAACGCCAAAGTCGCGGTATCGATCGAAGGCCGCATGGTGTGGGTCGGCGCGTGGCTGTATATCGTCGAAGGGCAGGCGGGCGCGCGCCAGCCCGTGGTTCTGCTCGATACCGATCTCCACGATAACGCGCCCGCCGATCGCGAAATCACCAACTTGCTCTACGGCGGCGATGAGATCTACCGGCTCAAACAGGAAGTCGTGCTCGGAATCGGCGGCGTGCGCATGTTGCACGCGCTCGGTTTTCGCGTCCGTCAGTACCACCTCAACGAGGGACATTCGGCGCTCCTGACGCTCGAGCTCATGCGCCGGTACGCGTACGCGCCGCACGAAATCCGGCCGGGTGAATCGCTGTACGACATTCCACGCGTGCGCGAGCTCTGCAACTTCACGACTCATACGCCTGTCGAGGCCGGGCACGACCAGTTCTCCTACGAAATCGTCCAACGCGTCTTGCGCGACGTCGTCAATGCCGAGGCGTCGCGGCAAGGGCCGGGCGCGATGAATCCCGACGCGCCGCCACGCGGTGCGGATGAAAGACAGATCGATCTCGTGACGCTCAAGCGCTTGGGCGGCGAGGATCGGCTTAACATGACGCGCCTCGCGCTCAATCTGAGCGAATACATCAACGGCGTCGCCGTGCGGCATGCCGAGGTGTCGCGCCGTTTATTTCCCGAGTACCCGGTTCACGCCATCACCAACGGCGTGCATCCGTTCACCTGGACGTGCGAGAGCTTCTGCGCGTTCTACGACAAGTACGTGCCCGCCTGGCGTCATGAGCCGGAACAGCTCGTGCGCGTCGACTGCTGTGTGCCGGACGAAGCGATCCTCGAGGCGCACGATCTCGCGAAGCAGGCGCTGATCCGCAAGATACAAGTGCTGACCGGCGTGAACCTGCGAGCGGACGTGCCGCTTCTCGGGTTTGCCCGCCGCATGACCGCCTACAAACGGCCGGATCTGCTGTTCCATGACGTCGAGCGCCTCGCGGCGATGGCGCAGCGGTATCCGTTTCAGATACTGCTGGCCGGCAAGGCCCACCCGCGCGATGCGGCCGGCAAGCGATTGATCGAGGAACTGCACGCGCACGCGCGCGCTCTGGCCGGGCGGATTACGACCGTGTATGCGGCGGATTACGACATGGCGTTGGCCCAAGCCATGGTCGCCGGCGTGGACGTGTGGCTGAACACGCCGTTGCCGCCGCTCGAAGCATCGGGTACCAGCGGGATGAAGGCGGCGTTCAACGGCGTGCCGTCCTTGTCGGTGCTCGACGGGTGGTGGGTAGAGGGATGTATCGAAGGGATCACCGGTTGGGCGATCGAAGCGAACCGCGACGATACCGCGAGCGCGGCGGGCGCGCTCTACGACAAGCTCGAACGGGTGGTGTTGCCGCTTTTTTCAGAAGCGGAGAAACGGCCGGCGCGGCTACGCGTCATGAAAGGGGCGATCAGCAAGAATGCTTCCTACTTCAACAGTCACCGCATGATGCGGCGTTACGCGACCGAAGCTTATCTTCGTTGAGCCGCTGGTCTCGGGCGCCGGCGAACGCCCGCGCCGTGCACGCGGTGTTTTTGTCAACCACTCGGCCGGTGGATTAACGGTTTGGCGCGGCAAATCGGGCGCCGCCGCGCCGCTACGCCTTACCACGAGATCGGCGTTCTGTTGCCGGCCGTCGTCGCCCAGGAATGCCGCCGCCACGTTCGTCCCCGGCGGTTTCCGCGTCAGGCGGCGCGAGCGCCCGCGCACACGTAAAAGGACGCCTCTTCGCTACGCTGTGTGAGGCCGGTGTGCCGGGATTTCGCCGGTCCACGCCTGCGCGGCAGGCCCAATACCCATGCAACCTTGATATGTATCAAAGGATTCCCGATAAGCGGTGCTTATAGTGAGGCGGATCGAAACGCGCATAATAAGGGCACGACTATGTTCAAGCACATTCTCCTCCCCACCGACGGTTCCGAACTGTCGACCAAGGCGGTGAAGGCCGGCATCGCCTTCGCGAAATCCGTCGGCGCCAACGTCACCGGCGTGCATGCTTTTCCGGCAACGCTCGCCATCTACTACGGCGAGCTCGCCTGGGTCGACGAGCAATTGCAGCAGCAGATGCGCGAAGCGTCGGAAAGCGAGGGCAATAAGTATCTCGATGACGTGCAAGCAGCCGCCAAGTCAGCCGAAGTGGAATTCCGGCGCGTATTGGTCGAAAGCGACAGTCCCTGGAAAGCGATTGTCGATACGGCGCAAAGCAAAGGCTGCGATCTCATCGTGATGGCGGCGCACGGCCGGCGCGGGATGGCGGCGCTCGTGCTCGGCAGCGAAACCAACAAAGTGCTGACGCATTCGAAGATTCCGGTCCTGGTGTATCGCTGAGAGTTTCGCAGGCGCGAGGAAGGATATGCATTCGACGATGGAGCGGATGATAGCGTATCGCCTTATGCGCCTGCTCGGGACAAGGAGGTAGCCAATGCCATCGCTGATGTCATTTTCGTACGTTCCTTCGAGTGTTCCCACGCACGCCGGCGCATCGATGCGTCGGGAAACGGCGACCGACCCGGTATGCGGCCGGAAGATCAAGCCGTATCACGCGGCCGCGACGGTTATCTGTCAGGGCGCGACGTATTACTTCTGCTCGGACACCTGCCACCAGCGCTTCACCTGGAACACGAGCGCGTTTCTCGCGCCTGCGAACGCCGCTCTGCGACCGGACGGTCGCCGCTAGGGACTACTCGTTGTCGGCGGTCGGCGGCGGCGCCGGTTTGTCGTGCACCGACTTGGGTGCGTCGAGCGCCTCGTCATCCATCAGCACGCGATGCGCCGGTCCCTCGAGGTCGTCGAACTGGCCGCTCTTGGTCGCCCACAAGAACGCCCACACGATCACGCCGGCCAGCAAGACGGCGAGGATCACCAGCAGGTAGACGATTTCCATATTAAGTTCGCGTGAGGCGCAAGGCGTTCGCGACGACCAGCAGCGAGCTGAACGACATGCCGATCGCCGCCATCCAAGGCGTGACCAGGCCGGCGGCCGCGACGGGAACGGCGAGCACGTTGTAGACCGCGGCCCACGCGAGGTTTTCGCGGATGACGACGAGCGTACGCCGGGCGATGCGCAGCGCCTGCGCGAGCCGGCGCAGATCGGGAGACAGCAGGATCATGTCGGCGCTGGCGGCGGACACGTACGCACCGCCGCCGATGGCGATGGAAACCTGCGCGGCGGCGAGCACGGGCGCGTCGTTCACGCCGTCGCCCACCATCGCGACTACGGCGCCGGCGGCTTGCAACCGCTGCACGTGCGCGAGCTTGTCGGCGGGCTTGAGCCCGGCATGCACTTCCTCGATGCCGAGCGCGTCGGCGACATGATGCGCGGCCTCCGCATGATCGCCCGTAAGAAGGACCACGCGCTTGCCGCGTCGGTTCAGTTCGGCAACCAGTTCCGCCGCGCCCGGGCGCAGCGTGTCCTCGAGCACGAAGGCGGCGAGCAAGCGCTCGGGTGTCGCGAGCACGACGACGGTCCCGCCGCCGCCGCCGCGCATGTCGGCGAGTGTCGCAGCGTCCACTTGCCTGCTTGTGCGTTGCGCCACGAATTCAGTCGTGCCGAGATAAAACGTTTCCCCGTCCACGGCGCCGCGCAGGCCTTCCCCCGGAGCATTGACGACTTCCACGGCTTGGGTGGTGCCGGAGCGCGCGGCCGCCATGATGGCGCGCGCGATCGGATGCTCCGAGCGCGCTTCGAGCGCCGCGGCGACCTCGAGACAGTAGGCAATATCGACGTCGGCGAGCGGCCGCAATCGACTCACCCGCAATTCGCCGCGCGTCAGCGTTCCGGTTTTGTCGAAAACGAAGTGCGTCGCACGCGCCAGCGTTTCGAGCGCGTGCCCGCGCGTGACCAGGAGCCCCAGGCGGCTCAGCGCGCCGGTCGCGGCCGTCAATGCGGTCGGCGTGGCGAGCCCGAGCGCGCAGGGACAGGTGACGACGAGCACCGCGATGACGATCGGCAGCGCGCGGGCGGCGTCGTGCTGCCACCAATACAGGCCGACGGCGACGGTGATCACGAGCACCGCGAGCACGAACCCGGCGGCGGCGCGGTCGGCGAGCTGTGCCAGGCGCGGCTTTTCCGCTTGCGCCCGGTCGAGCAGGCGCAACACGCCCGAGAGAATGCTGTCCGGTCCGGTTCTGCCGACGCGCAAGGTGAGGGAGCTTTCAACGTTGATCGAGCCGCCGATCACCTTGTCGCCGGGGGCCTTGCGAATCGGCAGGCTTTCGCCGGTCAAGAGCGCCTCGTTGACGCTCGATTGCCCTTCGAGGATGGCGCCGTCGGCCGGAATATTCTCTCCCGGCCGCACCAGCACCGTGTCGCCCGTTTGCAGTTCCGCCGCCGCGACTTGTTCCGTCGCGCCGTGCGCCGTCACGCGCGTCGCGACGGCGGGCGCGGCGCGGACGAGCGATTCGGCGGCGGCGAGCGCGCGGGCGCGCGCCATGAGCTCGAAGTAGCGACCGCCGAGCAGCAGAAAGACGAACATCGTGACGGCGTCATAGTAGGCCGTGCCGCTCCCCGTGATCGTCGTCCATAGGCTCGCGATGAAGGCGGCGCCGATGCCGAGTACCACGGACACGTCCATGCCGGCGCGCGCGTGACGCAGGTCGTTCCAGGCCGCGCGGAAAAACGGTTGCGCCGAGTAGCCGAGCACCGGCAGCGTCAGCAACAGGCTCACCCACTGAAAGAATTGGGCGAGCGCCGGATCGCTGCCCGACCAGCTGCCGACGTAAAGCGCCTCGGAAAGCGTCATCACCTGCGCGCCCAGTATGCCGGCGACGCCGAGGCGGCGCAGCAGCGCGCGCCGTTCCGCCGTCCACAGTTGCCGGCTGCGCGCCGGATCGTAGGGGTGGGCGCGGTAGCCGATCGCGCGCACCGCCTTCAAAATATCGCTCAGCCGGATGCGCGCGCCGTCCCATGTCACTTGCGCGCGTCGCGTCGCGTAATTCACCTGCACCGCGTGCACGCCGGGGAGGCGGCGCAAGTGCTGCTCGTTCAACCACACGCACGCCGCGCACGCGATGCCTTCGAGGATCAGCGTCGCTTCGCGCCGCTCGCCGTCCGCGCGCACGAACGCGCGCTGCACGGCCGGATGGTCGTAAGCCTCGAGCTCGCGCAGCGCCGGCGGCACCAGGTCTTTCCCGGTCGGCGCGGCGGCCGTTCGGAAGCGGTAATAGTCCGCGAGCCCCGCGTTCACGATGGCGCGCGCCACCGCTTCGCAGCCGCCGCAACACAGCAGGTGCGTCGCGCCATCGAGCGTCACGGAGAAACGCGCACCGGCGGGAACCGGCAACCCGCAATGAAAGCAGGGCGCGAGAGCGGAGGCCATGCGAGATGATAGCGTCGCCGCGGGCGCGCCCGACAGTGCAAGCGTCCGCTCCGTCACCGGTCGCACGAGCCGTCTCGATGGGCACCGAGTCGCGGGAGCGAAAGACCGAGCGCCGCCGTCGGATGTCCGGCTCGCATCGAGGTATGGACTTTCACGAATTTCATCTATAAGTTTTCCGCCGGTATTCGATCGAACGGCATCGAGGCGCTGATGGCCACGACACCCCGCAACTTGGAGGACAGCTCATGTTCCTGAATCACGTTTGGGGGTTGCTGACGAATCCCGAGAAAGAATGGAAGGCCGTGCGTGCGGAAAGTCCCGGCGTCGTCGGCAGTTACATCTCGCATGTGCTGATCCTCGCGGCCATACCCGTTGTCGCCGGCTACTACGGAACGACGCGCGTCGGCTGGCAGGTGATCGCGCGCGAAGTGCATCGGCTGACGCCGGAAAGCGCGCTCTCGATTGCAATCGCGTCGTACATCACCCTGCTCGTGGCCGTCTTCGTGGTCGGTAAGCTCATCGAATGGATGGGGCGGACCTACGGCGGCAAAGCGGATCTCGGCTCGAGCGTCGCGCTCGCCGCGCACACGGCGACGCCGCTGTTCCTGATCGGCCTGTCATTCGTGTATCCGTTGCTCTGGCTCAACCTGCTGCTCGGGTTACCGGCGCTCGCCTACACGGTGTATCTGCTCTACACCGGCGTGCCCATCATGATGGGCATTCCCAAGGAGCGCGGGTTTCTCTTCGCCAGCGCCGTCCTGGCGGTCGGTCTCGTGATGTTCATCGGGATCCTGGCCGCCACCGTCATCCTTTGGACCGCCGGTGTCGCCCCTGTTGTAGCAGGTTGATTCGCCAAATCTTTGACTTTGATCAAGCCCGCCGCGAAAGCATCGGGTACGATGCGTGCGTCCTGAAAACTCCTTTTTCAAATAGTAACCGGCGAGAGGAAATCCCGAATGGCTGAAGCGTACAACGACCGCGTCGTGCGCCAATTTGCGGTGATGACGGTGGTGTGGGGCCTCGTCGGCATGCTGGTCGGCGTGCTGATCGCGGCGCAGATGGCGTGGCCGGCGCTGAATTTCGACATTCCCTGGCTCACGTTTTCGCGGCTGCGGCCGTTGCATACCAACGCCGTCATCTTCGCCTTCGGCGGCTGTGCGCTCTTCGCCACGTCGTACTACGTCGTGCAGCGCACCTGTCATGCGCGGCTGTACTCCGACAAGCTCGCCGCCTTCACGTTCTGGGGCTGGCAGGCCGTGATCGTCGCCGCGGCGATCACGCTGCCGCTCGGTATCACCTCGAGCAAGGAATACGCGGAGCTCGAATGGCCGATCGATATTCTGATCACGCTGGTGTGGGTCGGCTATGCGATCGTGTTTTTCGGCACGCTCGCCAAACGCAAGGTCGCGCACATCTACGTCGCCAATTGGTTTTTCGGCGCGTTCATCCTGGCGATCGCCGTGTTGCACGTATTCAACAACCTGGAAGTGCCGGTGTCGTGGACGAAATCGTACTCCATCTACGCCGGCGTGCAGGACGCAATGATGCAGTGGTGGTACGGCCACAACGCCGTCGGTTTTTTCCTGACCGCGGGTTTCCTCGGCATCATGTACTACTTCATCCCGAAGCAGGCGGAGCGGCCGGTCTACTCGTACCGGCTTTCGGTCGTGCACTTCTGGGGGCTCGTGTTCACGTACATCTGGGCGGGGCCGCACCATCTGCACTACACGGCGCTGCCGGATTGGGCGCAGTCGCTCGGCATGGTGTTCTCGTTGATCCTGCTCGCGCCGTCGTGGGGCGGAATGATCAACGGCATCATGACGCTCTCCGGCGCCTGGCAAAAACTGCGCACCGATCCGATTCTGAAATTTCTCGTGGTGTCCGTGTCGTTCTACGGCATGGCGACCTTCGAAGGCCCGATGATGTCGATCAAGACGGTCAATGCACTGTCGCATTATACGGATTGGACCATCGGCCACGTGCACGCCGGCGCGCTCGGCTGGGTCGCGATGATTTCGATCGGCGCGATGTATTTCCTCATCCCGCGCCTGTTCAACCGCAAGCTCTATAGTCTCAAGCTCGTGGAAACGCATTTCTGGGTCGCGACCGTCGGTATCGTGCTTTACATCGCCGCCATGTGGATCGCCGGCGTCATGCAGGGACTGATGTGGCGCGCGGTCAACGCCGACGGCACGCTCACGTACTCGTTCGTCGAAAGCGTACAGGCGATGTACCCGTTCTATATCGTGCGCACCTTGGGCGGCGTTTGTTTCTTCGCCGGCATGGTCATCATGGCCTATAACCTGTGGCGCACGGTGGTCGGTGCCCAACCGGTCGCGGTCGCCATTCCGGCGCCGGCGCAATAAGGAGCCGCCATGGCGAGTGGACACGACAAAGTCGAAACGAACGTCGGCCTGTTGATCGTGCTGGTGGTGGTGGTGCTCAGCATCGGCGGGTTGGTGGAAATCGTGCCGTTATTCTTTCAGCGGTCGACGACCGAGGCGGTGGCGGGGATGAAGCCGTATTCGGCGCTCGCGCTCGAGGGGCGCGACATTTACGTGCGCGAGGGCTGCTACGTCTGCCACTCGCAGATGATCCGGCCGTTTCGCGCGGAGACCGAGCGCTACGGTCATTACTCGGTCGCCGGCGAATTCGTCTATGACCGGCCGTTCCAATGGGGCAGCAAGCGCACTGGTCCCGATCTCGCGCGCGTCGGCGGGCGTTACTCCGACGACTGGCATCGCGCGCATCTGATCAATCCGCGCGACGTGGTTCCGGAATCCATCATGCCGGGCTATCCCTGGCTCGAGCGCAACCCGCTCGACACCACGCTGATTCAGCGCAAGATGCGCACGCTGCGCCGCCTCGGTCATCCGTACACGGACGAGGAGATCGCGCAGGCGCCGAAAGAGCTCGAAGGGAAGAACGAGATGGACGCGATGATCGCCTATCTCCAGGGGCTGGGGACGGCGATCAAGGCGCGGAGATGAACATGGACATGGCGCATGCGGTTTGGACGGTGCTGCTGCTGGTCATCTTCATCGGCATCGTGATCTGGGCGTGGAGCGGGCGGCAGAAGCAGCGCTTCGAGCGCGCGGCGCGCGCGCCGCTCGAGGAGGACGACTCTCATCCTCATTCCGTCGCCGGCGCGGCGGGAGAGGGAGGCGAGCCGAGCGCGCAACGCGCGACTTCATCCACTCGCGGAGAGCGCAACAATGACTGATTTCACCAGCGGGTTCTGGACCTGGTTCATCATCATTCCGACGCTTGCGGGCATCGTCGGGCTGTTCTGGCTCAATCGCTGGATGGCCGCGCCGCGGCGCAAGGGGGAGGAAGAGACCACCGGTCATGTATGGGACGAGGATCTGCGCGAGCTGAATAATCCGTTGCCGCGCTGGTGGCTGAATCTCTTTTACCTGACGCTCGTCTTCGGCCTGGTGTATCTGGTGTTGTATCCCGGTCTCGGAACGGTGGCGGGCGTCCTCGGCTGGACCCAACAAGGGCAATACGAAAAAGAAATCGCGCAAGCCGATAAGCGTTACGGCGCGCTGTACGAGAAGTATCTGAGCCAGGACCTGCGCGTGGTCGCGGCGAACGCCGAGGCGACGAAAACCGGCGAGCGCCTGTTCGTCAATTATTGCACCGGATGCCACGGGTCGGACGCGCGCGGCGGACCGGGGTTTCCGAACCTGCGCGACAGCGACTGGCTTTGGGGCGGCACGCCGGAGGCGATCGAAGCGACGATTCTGAACGGGCGTCAAGGCGCGATGCCCGCGTGGGGAGCCGTCCTCGGCCGCGAAGGCGTGCACAGCGTCGCCGAGTACGTGCTGTCGCTCTCCGGCAAGCGCACGGTCAACCAGACGGCGGCCGCGGCGGGCAAGCAAAAATTTCAGCAACTGTGCGTCGCTTGTCACGGCCCCGAAGGGAAGGGCAACACCGCGGTCGGCGCTCCGAACCTCACCGACGACGTGTGGCTCTACGGCGGCACCCAGCAGGCGGTGATGGAGTCCATCGAGAAGGGACGGCGCGGCCAGATGCCGGCGCACCGGGATTTTCTCGGCGAGGCGAAGGTGCACGTGGTGGCGGCGTACGTTTACAGTTTATCGCCGCCGCCGGCGCCCGCGCCGAAGGTCGCCGCCAGCAGTAAGCCGTGATGCGGAGCGTGGACCCCATCAAGCTCGAAAAGCCGCCGGCGAACGCCAATACCAAGAAACAAAATCCGCGACGCACGATTCCGATCGCGCCGGCCGGCGAGCCGGAGCTTTACGCCAAGCGCGAGAATATTTATCCGCGCGCGGTGCACGGCGTATTCGCGCGCTGGCGCGTCTTCTTCGTGGCGCTGACGCTCGGCATCTATTACGGGTTGCCGTGGGTCAACTGGGGCGAGGGCCGGCAGGCGTTTCTCATCGACCTTCCGGGACGCAAGTTCAATCTGTTCTTCTGGACCTTCTGGCCGCAGGATCTTTTTTATCTCACGGCCATCCTGATTATCTCCGCGCTGTCGCTGTTCCTCTTTACCGCGATCGCCGGACGCCTGTGGTGCGGTTATACCTGCCCGCAGACGGTGTGGACCGAAGTGTTCCTGTGGATCGAGCGGCGCATCGAAGGCGATCGTTTGCATCAGATGCGTCTCGCGGCCAGCCGCTGGACCGGCGAAAAACTCCTGAAAAAAGGCGCGAAGCACTTGGTCTGGATCCTGTTCTCCGCCTGGACCGGCTTCACCTTCGTCGGTTACTTCACGCCCATCCGCGAGCTCGCCGTCTCGGTCACGCAGTTCGCGCTCGGTCCGTGGGAAATGTTCTGGATTCTGTTCTACGGCTTCGCGACGTACGGCAACGCCGGATTTTTGCGCGAACAGGTTTGCATCTATATGTGTCCGTACGCGCGCTTCCAGAGCGTGATGTTCGACCGCGACACGCTCGTCATCTCCTACGATTCGGCGCGCGGCGAGCCGCGCGGGGCGCGCGCGCGGAGCGACGACTACAAGGCCAAGGGGCTCGGCGATTGCATCGACTGCACGCTGTGCGTGCAGGTCTGCCCGACCGGTATCGATATCCGCAACGGCCTGCAATACCAATGCATTTCCTGCGGCGCCTGCGTCGACGTATGCGACACCGTCATGGACAAGATGGGTTACCCGAAAGGACTCATCCGCCATACCACGCAGAACGAATTGGAGCGAGGGGAGCGGCGGCGTATCTTGCGCCCGCGCGTGCTCGTGTACGGCTCGATTCTCGGCGGCGTCGCGCTGGCGCTGCTCGTCGCGGTGCTGTTGCGGGTGCCGCTCGAGCTCGATGTCATCCGCGACCGCAACTCGCTCTATCGGGAGACGCCGGACGGTCTGATTGAAAACGTGTATACCCTCAAGATTCTCAACATGGACATCCGCCCGCACCGCTACCGGTTGAGCGCGGAGGGCATCGACGATCTCAAGCTCGTGCTCGAGCGCGCCCCCATCGCGGCGGGCGCGGGCGAGGTGACGGAGGTGCCCGTACGGCTGCAGGCCCCCGCGGAGGAGCTCGAGCATCGCAGCAGTCACGTGCGCTTCACGCTGCAAGCCGAGGACGATCCGGCCCTGCGCGTGAGCGAGGAAGCGCGGTTTCTCGGCCCGGCATCGCACCGATGAATACGATAACGACCGATCCACGTTGGTATCGCGTGCCGTTCGTGTGGCTGCTGGTCATGCTGCCGCTCGCTTCCGTGGTCGGCGCCTTCGCGCTGCTTTGGCTCTCGATCGAATCGGACGACGGGCTGGTGGTGGATGATTACTATCGCCAGGGCCGGGAGATCAATCGGGAACTGACGCGCGACAACGCCGCGGCGGCGCTCGCCTTGAAAGGACAGTTGCGCTTCGACGCCGCCCGGCGCGAAGCGCGCATCGAGCTCAACCTGCCGGCCGCGCGCCTGCCGAACCGGCTCGAGTTCGCGCTGCTGCATGCGACGCGCCAGGGGTACGATCAGCGCTTCGTGCTGACGCACAACAAGAACGGCGCCTACCGGGCGTCGCTGACGCGCCTCGTGCCCGGGCACTATTACATTCAGCTTGCCGCCGACGGCTGGCGTCTGGTCGGATCGGTGCGCGTTCCGCAAGACGCGGACGCCGAGATATTGCCGGCGGGGCAGCGCTGAGTCATGCCCGTCGACGTTACGCCGATTTCGGCTTTCTTGATCGGCCTGCTCGGCTCGACGCATTGCGTCGGGATGTGCAGCGGCATCGTCGGCGCGTTCACGCTCGGCGTGCGCAAGGAGGCCGATCGACCGCGCTCGCTCCTGCCTTATCTCGTCGCCTATAACCTCGGCCGGATCGCGAGTTACGCCGTCGCGGGCGCGTTGCTCGGACTCGTCAGCGCGCAGGTGTTTGCCTGGAGCCCGGCGGGGAGCGCCGCGATCGCGGCGAGAGCGATCGCCGCGGCGTTCATGCTGACGCTCGGGCTTTATTTCATCGTCGGATGGAACGCGCTCGCGGCGCTCGAACGGTTGGGCGGCAGGTTCTGGCAGCGCGTCGAACCGCTCGGGCGCGCGCTCCTGCCCGTCGATCATCCCGGCAAAGCGCTGTTGCTCGGCGCCATCTGGGGCTGGCTGCCCTGCGGTCTGGTCTATTCGACGCTCGCCTGGTCGCTGACTTCCGGCGGCGCCGCGCGCGGCGCCCTGGTAATGGCGGCCTTCGGTCTCGGCACGCTTCCGACGTTATTCGCCATGGGAGCGGCGGCGCGCTGGCTCAGGAACGTGAGCGCGGCGCTCTGGATGCGGCGAGGAGTTGGCAGTGTGCTGGTACTGCTTGGCCTGTATGTCGTTTTCGTGCTCGGGAGCGGCGCCCACGTGCATTAGCGTTCGGTGTTTGACTTGCGTCAAACGGGAGCCGGCGCGGCTGTACTATCGTGAGACGATTACGTGACCGCCGGAGCCACGGCCGGAGTCCGCTTATGACCGCGAATATCGTGCTGAGCGCAGCTCGACCTGCCATCAGCTATACCCACAACAATAAGTGTTACGTCAACATCACCAACCGTTGTACCCTGATTTGCACGTTCTGTCCGAAGTCGGGGGGCAACTGGACGATCGGCAATCACAACCTGAAATTGAAAAATGAACCGACCGTGGCGGAAATTCTCGCGGCCGTGGGCGATCCGCGACGATATACCGAGGTGGTATTCAGCGGGCTGGGCGAGCCGACCATGCGGCTCTATGAGTTGCTCGATGCCGCGATCGAGCTCCGTTCCTTGGGCGGCCGCGTGCGCGTGGATACGGACGGGTTGGCGAACATCGTGTATGGGCGCGACATCACGCCGGACCTCGAAGGCATCGTCGACAGCTTATCGGTGTCCTTGAACGCTCAAACTCCGAAGGTGTACGGCCATTGCTGCCAGCCGCCGCGCGTGGAGGATTACCACGCGATGCTGGAGTTCGTCGTGCGCGCCCGCGAGTTCGTGCCGCAAGTAACGGTCACCGCCGTGGAGGGTGTGGCGGGTGTGGATATCGCCGCCTGCGAGAAATTGGCGCGACGTCTGGGGGTCAAGTTTCGCGCGCGCACGCTTGGCGTAATCGACTAAGCGGCAATCGCGAACCGGCGCTATAATAAAGTACGCGCGGGGCCGGCGATTCGTCCGCTTTCGCCTCCAGTTATTTGTCCTTGGCGATAGCTAAATAGTGCCGCCTTGCGCGCGCCAGGAGAACGAGAACCAGTGGCCACGCGCCGATCGAAAGTCGTCAGCATCTCCAGCCTCAAAGTCGCCTGTAAGGACTGCAACTTGCGCGAGTTGTGTCTGCCGCTCGGTCTGGACGAGTCGGACATGCGGCAGCTCGACAGCATGATCCAGCGCCGGCGCGCGCTGAAAAGGGGCGAGATGCTGTACCGCACCGGCGATCCGCTGCGCGCGCTTTATGCCGTGCGCCGCGGCGCCTTCAAAACCTCCGGGCTGATGGAAGATGGGCGCGTGCACGTGACGGGTTTTTTCATGGCGGGCGAATTGCTCGGCTTCGATGCGATCACCGCCGATCGCCATCCCTGTAACGCGGAGGCGCTGGAGACCTCCGAAGTGTGCGAGATTCCTTACGACAAGCTCGAGACGCTCGCGCAGGAGGTCCCCGGGCTGCAGCATCAGTTGTTCAAGGTCATGAGTCGCGAGATCGTGCGCGATGAGCAGCTCCTCGTGTTGCTCGGCCGCATGACGGCGGAGGAGCGGCTCGCTTCCTGCCTGCTCAGTTTTTCGCGGCGCCAGGCGCGCCTCGGTCTGAGCGCGACCGATCTCAGTCTCGCGATGTCGCGCCAGGATCTCGGTCATTACCTCGGGCTTGCGCTCGAAACTGTCAGCCGGTTATTCTCCCGTTTTCAGGAAGAAGGAGTGCTCGAGATGCAGGGACGCACGGTACGGCTCAACGACCTCGCCCGGCTCCATGCGCTCGCCGGGGCTTCATCGTCATCTCATACCGTTCACGGGTAAAATCCGCCGTTAACTGCCCCTCCGGGGCGGACCGAGTCGTAGGCTTGCCCGGAACGCTTGTCGGACCGTAACTTACCCATGCGGGATCCCCAAGTATTGACCTCGGTCAATACCGGGTGCCTCGTTTCTATTTACATTCTGCGGTCATTAAGAGTCGGGCTAATGGCGGCAGACATCGAAACGACTAAACGTAACGAGCTCAAGGAGTTCCTGCGACGAGGCGCCCCGCGCGTCGTCGGCTGCGATTTCCGCCAGGCCGGCGCCGGCCGGCCTGAACGATTTCCGCGCGGCGTTCCGGCGTGATCGCCGTCAACCTCGTTTATCAGCACGCGGAAGAGGAGCGTGCCATGCCATCAATTCGAATCGATGGATTTCGCGCGCCAGAGCAAGCGCGCCGTAAGCCAGCACTCGACCGCGCTGGCAAACGGCGAGAAGACTTGCATCGACTGCCACAAGGGGATTGCGCACCGCCTGCCCGACGTCGCTAACCGCTGAGACGTCGGAGTATCCGGAGGAATCTGCGCCAACGGGGACCGGCTGCGGTTCGCGCGTGTCGTGATGCGCGCGGCTACGCGGTCCCCGCGCGAAGGCGGTCTGATATTGATCACATGGCAGGGATTGCCCGGCCTTGGGGTCGCACATGATAAGCAGTGCTTTTGTAAAGCTGCGCAACGAATTCTTCGCCCAGCCGTTCGGGGGTTTGGCCTCGGGTGAAGCGCGCGCGCTGGTTTCGGCAAGGGCCTGGGATCCGTTGCTCGAATCCCGCCGCGCGGAAGCCGTTCGCTCGCGCGTCGGGCTGGTCGCCGGCGTACTGGCCGTGGCGACACCGCTTTGGACGGTGGTCGAGTACATCGCCCTGCGTCCGGAGTTATGGCAGCGGCTGGCGTTGGCGCGGCTGCTCGCCACCTTTGGGTTTATCGGCATTCTCGCGGCATGCATGGGCGCCAACGGCGCGCGGCGCGCGACGCGCGCGATCGGCGCGCTCTTCGCCATTCCGGCGCTCTTTTACCTCGATACCGCGTTGCTGCTGGAACACGAGCCGCTCGTCGGATTCGCGCGCGCGGTCGCGGATACGCACGTGTTCCTGCCGTTCCTGATCCTCGCCGCCATCAGCATATTTCCCCTGACGCTGATCGAGTGCCTGCTGATCACGGTGCTGGTGTTGGCCGCGAAGGCGCTGACGGTGCTGCTGTCCGAGTATGCCGACGGGTCCGCGCTCCTGGGATCTTTCTGGCTGTTGCTCCTGGTCGCGGGTGTGTCAACCTTGGCGAGCGTCGGCCAGCTCGCCAGCTTCATCATTCTCATACGGCAGGCCGTACGCGATTCGCTGACCGGCTGTTTTTCGCGGCGCAGCGGCGAGGAGTTGCTGGAAGTGCAGTTCGCGCTGTCGTCCCGCAGCCGATCTCCGCTTTCGCTCGCGTACGTGGACATCGACTTCTTCAAGCGCGTGAATGACGAGCATGGGCACGAAGCCGGCGATCGCGTCCTCGTGATCGCGGTCGAGCATATGTCGGGGCAATTGCGCGCCGGCGACGTGTTGGTCCGCTGGGGCGGGGAGGAATTTATCCTGATCATGCCGGGCATCGACCGCGAACACGCGGTGCGGGCCATGAAACGCATGCGCGATCTCGGGTTCGGCGTGCGGCCGGAAGGCGCGCCCCTGACAGCGAGCATCGGCGTGGCGGAGCGCGTCGCCGACCGCGCCGCCGACTGGAAAGCGCTGGTCGATCTCGCCGATGCGCGCATGTACGAGGCGAAGCGGCGCGGCCGGGACCGCATCGTCGCTCGGACGGAGCCGATCGATGGAAATTAAATTCCTCGGCGCCGCCGGCACGGTCACCGGTTCCAAGTATCTGCTCACGGCCCGCGGCAAGCGGCTATTGGTGGATTGCGGACTGTTTCAGGGGTACAAGCAGTTGCGCCTGCGGAACTGGGCGCCGCTGCCGCTCGATCCGCGCACGCTCGACGCAGTCATCCTCACGCACGCGCACATCGACCACAGCGGGTATCTGCCGCTGCTCGTGAAGAACGGTTTCGCGGGACCGGTGTATTGCAGCGAGGCGACACGCGAGCTCTGCGAGATTCTTTTGCCCGACAGCGGCCGGTTGCAGGAAGAAGACGCGGCGTACGCCAATCGCCAGGGCTTTTCCAAGCACCGGCCGGCGCTTCCTTTGTACACCGAAACGGATGCCGCGCGTGCCGTGCGTCAGTTGGTTCCGGTTGCCTTCGAACGAGAGGTCGCGCTCGGCGGCGCGCTACGGTTCCGGTTGTCGCTGGCCGGGCACATTCTCGGCGCGTCGATGGTCGGGATATATCACGATGGAACGTCGATGCTCTTTTCCGGCGATCTCGGCCGCCCGAACGATCCCTTGATGCCGGCTCCGGCGACGATCGAGCGCGCCGACTATCTGGTCGTCGAATCGACGTACGGCGACCGCCGGCACGATCGGCGCGATCCGCGCCGGCTCCTCGCCGACGTCTTCAACCGCGCGTTTAAACGCGGCGGCGCCGTGATCGTGCCGGCGTTCGCGGTCGGTCGCGCGCAAATACTCCTTTATTACATTCATTTGTTGAAATCGACCAAAGCCATCCCGGACGTTCCGGTGTTCCTGAACAGCCCGATGGCGGTGGAGGTCACGCGCATCTTCCGGCGCCATCCGGCGGAGCATCGTCTCACGCCGGCGGAATGCGACGCGGCGTGCGCCGTCGCGCAGTACGTGAACCGCGTCGAGGACTCGAAGGCGTTGAACGCGCGCAAGGGACCGATGATCATCGTTTCAGCGAGCGGCATGGCGACCGGCGGGCGCGTGTTGCATCATTTGAAAGCGTTCGCGCCCGATCCGCGCAACACCGTCTTGTTCGCCGGTTTTCAGGCGGGCGGTACGCGCGGGGCGGCGATGCTCGCCGGCGCCGAGGCGGTCAAGATTCACGGCGAGTACGTGCCGGTGCGCGCCGAAGTCGCGAATATCTCCAATCTCTCGGCGCACGCCGATTACACGGAAATTCTTGCGTGGCTGAAAGGTTTCACGGCCCCGCCGCGCGCGACTTTCGTCACGCACGGCGAGCCCGGCGTGGCGGACGCGCTGCGCCGCCAAATCGAAGAGCGGCTCGGCTGGGCCGTGCGCGTACCCGAGCACCAGGAGCAAATCGAACTGACGTGAGCGCGTAGATGAAGTCGCGAGCGGGGAGGCGGCCGAGCGTCAAGACAAGCGGCGCGCGCGCCACCGCAAGCCGAGCTTGAAGATCTCCGAGCACACGATGGCCGCGAACGCGGCCAGGGCGGCGAGCCCCAGATCGTACGCCGTGAGCGCGTCGAAATGGAACACGTGCCGCAGCGCCGGCACATACAGTGCGAGCAGCAATCCCGCGAGCGCGCCGCCGATTACCCACCAGAGCGCCGGGTTCGGCATGGCAAACGTGGCGAGGATAGTGCGCGTCTGCGAGCGGTTGGACAGGATCATCGCGGCGTTGCCGAGCACCAGGGCGGTGAAGGCGATGGCGCGCGCGCGGCCTTCGGCGGCTCCGTCGTCGAACAACAGCCAATAGAGCACCGCGGTGGCTCCGAGTACGCCCAATCCCTGAAACAACGCGAACCAGAGCAGGCGTGCGCCGAGCAAGGGCTCGCGCGGATCGCGCGGCGGCCGCTTCATGATGTTCGGATTCGCCGGTTCGGCCTCGAACGCCACCGAGCACGCGGGGTCGATCACGAACTCGAGGAACACGATGTGCACCGGGAAGAAAACCAGCGGCAGTCCCGCCATCAGCGGCACGAGCGCCATGCCGGCCGTCGGCACGTGCACGGCGAGGAGATACGCCATGGCGTGGCGGATATTGTCGAAAATGCGCCGCCCGAGGCGGATCGTCTCGACGATGGAGGTGAATTGATCGTCGAGGAGGACCAGCGCCGACGCTTCCCGCGCCACGTCGGTGCCGCGGGTTCCCATCGCCACGCCGATATGCGCCGCCTTGAGCGCCGGCGCGTCGTTCACGCCGTCGCCGGTCATGGCGACGATTTCCCCGTTCGCCTTGAGCGCGTTGACCAGCCGCAGTTTCTGTTCCGGCACCACGCGCGCGAAAATATTCACCTCCGCCGAACGCGCGCGTAATTCCGCGTCGCTCATGTCGGCCAAGTGCTCGCCGGTGACGACGCCGGCCGAGTCGAGGCCGATTTGCCGGGCGATGGCCATGGCCGTGCCCGGATAGTCGCCGGTGATCATCACGACGCGCACGCCGGCGTCGCGGCATTCTTGCAGCGCCCGCGGCACGGCCGGGCGCACGGGATCGGCGAGCGCGATCAAACCGAGATAGGAGAACGTGAAGCCGGTCGGATCGGCGGGAAGCGCGGGACCGCGGAAGCGTCCTTCGGCGACGGCGAGCACGCGTCGGCCTTTGTCGGCGAGCTCCGCCGTCTGTTTGAGCATGCGGTCGCGCAGGCGCGCGTCCGCATTGCACAGCCGCGCGACAGCTTCCGGCGCGCCCTTGCTCGCGACGAGCAGTTCGTCGCTTTGGGGGTTTTTCCAGCAATGCGTGACCGCGAGGAGCTCCGGCGTGAGATCGTACTCGCGCACCAGCGTCCAGCCGGTGCGCATGCGCTCGATCTCCGCGTCCGTGGCGAGCGCGTAATCGAGGATCGCGCGCTCCATCGGATCGGACGGGCTCAGCTCGCAGGCGAGAGCGGCGGCGCGCACGGTCCGCCGCAGCGCGGGCGGCGGTTCGCCTTTGGCGGTATCGTGCGAACCGTCGTCGCCGGCGATTTCGGCGAGCGCCATGCGGTTTTCGGTGAGCGTGCCGGTTTTGTCGACGCAAAGCACCGTCGCGGAGCCGAGCGTTTCGACGGCCGGCATGCGCCGCGTCAGCACGTTCTTTTGCGAGATGCGCCACGCCCCGAGCGCGAGAAAGACGGTGAGCACGACGGGGAACTCTTCCGGCAGCACGGCCATCGCGAGCGTGATGCCGGCGAGCAGCCCGTCGAGCCAGCCGCCGCGCAATCCGGCGTAAAGCAGCACGACGAGCACGCACAACCCTAACCCGATGACCGCGAACAAGCGCACCATCCGCGCGGTTTGTCGTTGCAGCGGCGTGTTCTCGACCTCGAGTTGCTGCAGCGCCTTGCCGATATGCCCGATTTGCGTGCGCGCGCCGGTTTCCAGCACGCGCGCGATGCCTTGTCCCTGTATCACCAGCGAGCCGGAATACACGAAGGGCGAGCCGTCGCCGCCGGGAACTTCCATGCGCACGATCTCCGCGCCGGCCGCGCCCTTGGATACCGGCAGCGATTCGCCGGTCAGCAGCGATTCATCGACGCTAAACTGGTTGCACTCGAGCAGCACGCCGTCGGCCGGCACGCGGTCGCCTTCGCCGAGTATCACGAGGTCGCCCGGTACGACGTCGCGCCCGGCGATGCGCTGTTGTCGGCCGCTTCGCACCACCAGGGCGCGCGGGCTCGACAAATCGCGCAACGCATCCAGCGTGCGCTCGGTCTTGCGCTCCTGGTAGATCGTGATGCCCATGACGACGAACACCGACGCGAGGAGAATCAGCGCCTCCCGCACGTCGCCGAGCACGAGATATATCGCGCCGCCCGCTATCAGCAGCAGGAACATGGGCTCGCGCACCACTTCGGCGGCGATGACGTGAAGTCCGCGCTTGCCGGCGCTCGGCAGCTCATTCGCGCCGTAGCGCGCCAGTCGTCGTGCCGCCTCGGCGTCGCTCAGTCCGGTTTGAAGAAGGTGATGGTGCGCGGAGGTAGGCATTATTGAAGGGAGAATGCCAAGATAGCCGCACAGGCGCAATAAAATTTGACCCTTATCAAGAATTCTTCGGCTGCCTCCTGGTAGTAGTTATACTTTCGTACCGGCCGAGCGCGCGGGAAGCGTCGGCGGAGCCGGAGCAATCACCTGCGAGCAACGACATGGGCAGACGCATCGTCATCATCCAGGGCCATCCCGATCCCCGCGGCGGTCATTTCGGGCACGCGCTTGCCGGCGCGTACGCCGAGGGCGCGCAAGCGGCGGGGCACGAAGTGAAGTTGCTGGACGTGGCCAAGCTCGATTTTCCGCTGCTGCGGAGCAAGGGCGACTACGAAAAAGGGGCGACGCCGGACGCCATTCGCCAAGCCCAAGATGTCCTCGAGTGGGCGGAGCATCTGGTGATTTTTTACCCGCTGTGGCTCGGCGCCATGCCGGCGTTGCTGAAAGGTTTCCTGGAGCAAGCATTCCGGCCGGGTTTCGCCTTCAGCGTCTCGAACAGCGGCGGAATGCCGCAGAAACGTCTGACGGGAAAGAGCGCGCGCATCGTGATCACGATGGGAATGCCGGCATTCGCTTATCGTTGGTACTTCGGCGCGCACAGCCTGAAAAGCTTCAAGCGAAACATACTGGGTTTCTGCGGCATCGGTCCGATAAAAGACGATCTGATCGGCATGGTCGAAGCGCGCAACGCCAAACGGGAAAAATGGATCGCCAAGATGGGCGCGCTGGGACGCGA